>DASRZZ010000077.1:0-79672 GCA_035685925.1 Syntrophales bacterium
TCGTCGGACGCGATACATGGTACTCTTCGGCCAGGTCGGTGACTTTCTTCTTACCCTCGTAATAGGACGAGTAAATGGCCTGCCTCTGAAGGGGAGTCAGGCGCGTCTTCTTGTGTATAACCATCGGGGTCTCCTCCTGAGAGCTATGCCCTCGGTCTGATTACCCCGAAAATGTAAACAACGCTATCTTAATTCACAGTTTAGACCATATTCAACCGGCAATAAACATAATGAGGATTAAGGTTTCGATCGATCTTTAATGGGAAATTGGCTATACGTTCTCTGGATGAGTACTATGACAACAAAATCAGAAGTGATGGAGAGAGACTATCCCAGAATAATCGGTATACTGTTGGTTGTTGCATCCGTATGTCGGGCTTATCATAATCATTATTTCAAAGGCCACGATGATAAACACGGTGATGCTCGCGAATGCTGTTAACTTTGTCATCTTTTCCTTGAGTGTTTTCCAAAACATCTCATTTCTCCTGAACGACTAATCTATTACATACGCATTGTTAAACCATTTTGTCCTGATTTTGAAGAAAAGGACACACAAAGGGACGCACACATTCCTTCTGCCGGTCTGCTCTGTTTGAAGATAATATACGTTCGTATCGTCCCCTGATGAGCTTGCAAAGATTCAGGAATTACATTCTTCGCGAGAGGAGGTTACCTCTGTGCTGTCGGAAGCGGCTATACGACGTCTCGACGGTCGCTACTGGGTGTATCACTGGGCAATACATAGTGGAAGGTGGTTTACGGTTCCGCTCTTGCCGCCAGTCAATGGAGGGCTCGGCGGCCCAATGGGGCCGATTGTTTCGAAACAGTTCATTCTGTTTCTCGAATTTGACGAAAAGAACATTCTCCTAAGCAAGCAGTTCGGAGAGGAAATGGCCACCAAGTACTGCACAGCAAGGGGCTTGTGTCTCGAGCACAAAGTCAAGGTGGCTTACTCGGCGGGAGACGGCAGCGGCACAGACGCTTTTCATAACATGGAGAACGCGTTTACGATCAGCGGTTCGAGCAAGGCTTCTGTGCCTTGGCCGACGGCGGGGGGCGACCGATGTGTTGCAGTGCTATGGCCCGATGCTGGGGATTGGGAAGCTTTGCAAGGACTCCGGGTCGCCATTGGAGAGCCGCCGGAAGTTCCCCCAAGCTGGTTACCCGTTGGTTCTTATGTGGCGTTAAGTTTGCCGGTCGGACAACAAACCGTACGTGCAACGAACCCCATAACGGACCCACTTTTAGATGCGCATAACAAATATGCGGTAGATAGTATCGGGAATTTCCAGTGTAACGTCGGCCAAACAGTGTATATTGAGATAGGAACAATTTTGCCAACAAAGAACCGTTGGCTTTCTTCAAATTACAAAGTCTCAATCGTTTTGAGGGCTATTGATCCAGAGACGGGCCGCCGGCTCATCGCCGACATGCCAAGACTGTTGCCTCCTCAGAGGTGAGAAGAGAGTTTCAGAAGTAGCAGAACACCGAAGGGGCTGAGTCGCAGAAAGGCAGGGTTAGTAGTTTCCTGTCTTTATTGCTGGCTGTGCATTTCAAGTCGTAATCCTCGTCTTAGCGCTAGACTGATAATTGTGGACTTGTAGTCGAAGTCCTTTTCTCACCCCTAACTCCCCCTGAAGTCTGTAAAAAGGATTGTTCATTAGATTTACGAGATTTCGATTGGTGGTAATAATTGAGATAGCTACTCTAAACCTGACTATATGAGATAATATCAAAATATGGCTTCATTAAACGACATAAAATAGGAGAATCCTAACTCTGAATGTGTTACAAGTTCCGGAACAAGTCACTTTTCTGAAAGGTCTTTTCTTCAGAGGTATGCGTACCAATAAACATCAGGAACTCCCATTAATCACATTGAAAGAAGTGACGATTCGTATCGGGGACCAGTTTATTTTGCCCGAGACATCTTGGGAAATTAACACCGGCGAACAGTGGGCGGTACTGGGAGCTAATGGTGCCGGCAAATCCTCCCTCGTCAAGGTACTTATCGGCGATCTGCCCTATGTCCACGGCGAGATCACCTATAATTTTAAAAAAATGGTCCACGAGGCGATTGGTTACGTATCTTTTGACCTTCATGAATATCTTATTGCCAGGGAAGATGTCCTGGATATGGGTCGTTACTTCTCGGGTAAACAAAACGAAGATCAAAAGGCGAAGGAAGCCATTCTTGAAGGGTTTTCTGGTCGTCCTGTCGACATGGTAACGTTTAATCGAATCGTGGATCTTCTGGGGATTCGCTACCTTTTGAATAGGGGAATTCGTTATCTTTCATCCGGTGAAATAAGGAAGGTGATTATATCTAGGGCGCTAATGAAGTCGCCGGAGATGCTTATCCTCGATGAACCTTTTGCGGGCTTGGACGTTAGCTCCCGGAAGACCATTCAGGCAACGATCGAAGAGCTTATTGCAAAAGGGATACAGATCATTCTCGTGACTCATCGCCAGGCAGAAATATTTCCATCGATTTCAAAAATTATCTGCATCAAGGACGGTAAAGTATTTCTTCAGGGCTCAAGGAATGAGGTTCTGACCCAGGAAAATCTCAAAAAATTATATTCCAGGAGAAAAAACAATAATTGGCTATGTTTGACCCGAGGCCATGTCCGAAACGCTATTACAGATCGGTCCACAGAAATCATAGTCAAGATGAAGCAAGTAACGGTAAAATACGGTGAGACAACCATCCTGGATCGCCTTGACTGGACGGTTAAACGTGGTGAGAATTGGGTGGTTGTAGGGCCTAATGGCTCTGGGAAATCAACCCTACTGAGCCTAATCACGGCTGATAATCCCCAAGCCTATACCAATGAAATTTATCTCTTCGGACAGCGCCGGGGAACTGGTGAGAGTATCTGGGAGATCAAGCATCATATCGGCATGGTTTCATCGGAACTTCAGATTAGATATAAACGGGCAATTAAGGCTTATGATGTGGTGGCATCGGGTCTTTTCGATTCAATAGGGGTTTATCAGCGTTTAACTTCAAAGCAGAAGAACCAAATTGCAAAATGGTTAAACTTTTTTGGCATTGCGGACATTGCTGAAAGAATCTTTACCCGGCTATCTTACGGTGAACGGCGGATGATCTTGTTGGCCAGAGCGATGGTCAAATCGCCGGAGATGCTCATCCTCGACGAACCTTGCCAGGGTCTGGATCGAGAAAACCGACATCTGTTTCTTGAGATGGTCGAGATGATTGGTAGTCAGACAGCTACAACGGTTATTTACGTTACCCATTTCGAAAACGAAATCCCCAAATGCACCAATCACATTCTGCACCTGAAGAGAGAAAATCTATCTTGATTCTTTGTATCGGTTGGATTAAGGCTGTTGGAAAGAACGGACACACACGCGGTAGAAGAGAGAGTTGGAAATTCGTAAGTATTGGATATATTTTTGCGTCCCCACCGGGATTCGAACCCGGGTTACCGGCGTGAAAGGCAAGCCGGAAACGCTAACTTATTGATTTTATTGGGGACGAAAAATGAGATTTGCGGATATTTTGCCGTGATCCGCAACCCAGATGCAAGTAATATCAGGGCGTTTCATTTTGCGATTTACATTCTGCCGCACTTTGCAAACGATACTAATTTTAGAAAAACCTTGGCCAATATAGCAGGAAGTGCATGTGAACAAATGGCACCGTTCTGCTTACTGTTTTTCTTCTGTAACTTTCCACCAGTATTCAGTGTCCAGCTTCAGTTTAGGTCCTGCTCAACTAGATAATCTCAGATTCAAGCTCCATCCATCATTCTCTTCAATTCCTTACCCACCTTGAAGAATGGTAACTTCTTCGGGTTTTGCATTAGTGCTCTCACCAGTGTTAGGATTTCTGCCAACGTAAGCTTTATGAGAAAAAGGCCACACGTTTATCAAAATAGCCTTTTTCAGTGAGAGGAAGAGCGCAGAATGGTGAATCGTTGTTCATAATATGTTCCTGCTATCGGGCTCCGTTCATGCATGAGCAAGTTCATGAATTTGTGCAAGCCTTCTATGACCGATGACCTTTTCCGCTGTCTTGAGGTCGTATGCCGCTTGCAGATTGATCCAATATTGTGGCGTTTGTCCAAATGCCTTACCAAAAAGCAAGGCCATTTCCGCAGTGACTGGTCTTTTTCCTTTTACGACATGGGAAATTCTCATAGCCGAAAGACCGACAGTGCGGGCAAATACCGCTTGAGATATCCCCAACTCGTCAAGAATCTCCTTGAGAAATTCCCCCGGATGGACCGGAGGCAGGGCGTTTCTCGTATTCATGGTTTTATCTCCTTAGTGATAATCAACAATTTCAACATCGTAAGTCTCGCAGTTTCCAAATCGGAAACAGACGCGCCACTGATCGTTTATGCGGATACTCCATTGCCCGGTGCGTTTTCCACTCAATGCTTCCAGGTGATTGGATGGCGGCATGCGGAGATCGTCAATAACCATTGCTGCGTCGAGTTGTGTCAACCGCTTTATAGCTCGTTTCAGAATGTCAGGTGGAAACCGTTTGGATTTCCCAGTCGTGCAAAGCCGTTCTGTTGCAACATCCGCAAACGATTTGATCATGATATAGACCGTAAACATAATGTTTACATATGTCAAGGGAAATAAAAGGAAAATGAAAGTTTAAATTTCCAGTTGATGAATGCCGTTAGAACTCTTCAGAATCTTTATAAATAACTGCCCAATGTTATCAGAAAGAAGGCTGTAAAATGTAACCATTCTGGAAAATGAGAAAGGATAGTAATTATGTGCGCATCCTCTTGATTAATAATACTATCAATATATAATTATGTACTCAGAAGCATTTGCTGGAGATTGGAAATAGGGTTGGAAATGGTCTTCTTTTGATGTGAAAAAAGAATCATTTTTTCATCTAACTAATTGATTATATTAATGGCGTCCCCACCGGGATTCGAACCCGGGTTACCGGCGTGAAAGGCCGGTGTCCTAGGCCTCTAGACGATGGGGACATGGTTGAAAGAAGATGGTCTTGACTACAATGACTGCGGCATAGTTACGCAGGCGGTGACTTTTAACCTATTGTTAATATATATGTCAAGGAACAAATAAGGCGTAGACAAATAAGATTGCAGCTTCGCAACTTAGCGGATCTAAAGGTCTGCACATGTTTTATAATTTGTATTATGGCGCACCTGAAGGCACGCACTAGGTTTGATTCCTCCCTTATTCGAAGATGACTGGTTCACGAAGGATGGCTGCTCTTGCCTTGGCTGCGAGGGCTGCGACTTGGGGGTGAGTGTCTTTCAAATTCCTGATCTGCCACAGGTTGTCAGCCGTCCTAAGGACAAGCATCGCCATATCTCCGTCAGATATTCCCGCCATCTCGATGATCTCGTCCCAGTCGACGCCTCTCGCCCAATCATAGATAACCGCAGATGTCCACAGATAGAGTGGGGATACGCGAAACCCTGCATCCTTCATGCGCTCGGAGAGGGGCTGCAGGGTTGTAACGATCCGACTGTAAGACCGTGACAGTTTCCGCGGCAATGTCTTCTTTGTCATCCTTATATTCTGATCCCCGTCATAGACGAAAGGGGCAATCGCCGCAGCGAGGAGATTTGCGTCGTCTGTGGGGAGCGCATTCCGATTGAGACATTCAGCGATGAGAATTGGCTGGTCGAGGCGCAGCTTCGATGCCCAGACGCCGTTCTCCGTGAGCTTGTCATTTTCATCGACAAAACTCTCCGCCTTGAGAAAGGTTAGATGCCTCTGGAAGTCGTCCCACAGTCCCAGATCCTGTGTCCGCTCTTCCTTCTTCCCGTGCGTGTGCTGGTACATGGCGAGAGAGTTCTCGAAGATGTTCCTTATGTCCTCAGGCGTCTGGGAGAGAAGAAGATTCAGGACCATGGAAAAATCATTCTTGATCTGGCTCTCTATGTCTTCGGGTCTCTTGAAGAGGAGGCGGCGGATGTGCTCCAGGTCCATGAATCTTCCTGGGACTACCAGCATGAAGCCGATCTTGTCGAGCCCGCGTCTTCCGGCCCTTCCCGTCATCTGGTGAAATTCGGTGCCCTTCAGAGGATTGAATTCCCGCCCATTGAAGAGATCCGAGTTAAACAGCACGATGGTCCTCGCAGGGAAATTGACTCCTGCCGCAACGGTCGAGGTGGCGAATATGGCCTTGAGGTTTCCGCTTTTCATCATTGTCTCGACAAGGAATTTCCATGAGGGAAGCTGTCCCGCATGATGGGAAGCAACGCGCGACTCCGTAAGATAATGAAGCTGCTTATGGCTGTTCAGGTAAGGGAAACGGGAAATGGCCTCCTCCAGCTTGTAATAGAAGGAATCATCCCTGTCATCGTGGGCGACTCTCCCGCAGGTCTTCAACGCCGCGTCACATTCCGATCTCGATTTGAGGAAGAAGATGGCCGGGAGGAGGTGGTATTTTCCGAGGACCCTAATGATTTCGCCGAAGGGAGGCGTCTTTCCCCCATAGGGCATCCTCTTTTGCTGCTCCTTGAGAAATTGGCCGACCTTGCTGAAGAGTCTTTTCTTCTCCAGGTAGGGCATGATTCTCCCGGAAGGGTGAAAAAAAAGTGGATAGAGGGGAACGGGTCTCCGATCTTCTTTGATGACGACGCACTCTTTTCCCCTTATCGTGGAGAGCCACTGGGCGATCTCATCGCCGTTCCCTATGGTGGCGGACAGAAGCAGCAGGTTTATCCTGGCAGGGAGGTAGATCATGATCTCCTCCCAGACGACGCCCCGGTCCGCGTCTCCAAGGAAATGGGCCTCGTCGAGGATGACTAGGTCGCAGTTCAGGTCTTCCCCGCTGTGCATCACATCATAGAGCTGGTTTCTTAGTATCTCCGTTGTGCCGACGATTATCGGCGCGGCGGTGTTCTCCTTGGTGTCGCCTGTCAGGATGCCAACGTTTGTGCTGTCGAACTGGAGTCCGAATTCCACCCACTTGGCATTGGTGAGTGCCTTCAGGGGAGAGCCGTACCAGCACCTTCCGCCGCTGCTAAAAACGGAGAGGATCGCCTGTTCGGCGATCCAGGTTTTTCCTGAGCCCGTAGGCGCGGTCACGAGACAGTCGGTCCTCCTGATCGCCTCCAGGGCGCGGAGCTGAAAAAGGTCCGGCGCGAAAGGCGTCGAGACTGGCTTACCGATCTTTGCAAATATTCCCTTCAAGACAGGCTCGGCATCCGCCTGCAGGTTCACGTATTTATGGGATTTCCGCTTCCCGCGAAACCTGTTTTTTTTATCAAACCGCTTGGTATGTCGATACCGCATGGATACGAGTCACTGTCCCCCGTTGATACTCGTCATTTTTGTATCATGAATCATACATGTGGTAAAGAACTGCTTGGTCCACCACGAGGGTCTTGTGCAAGCCCGTCTTTCGGGCGTTTCACTCATGATTCGAAAGTGATTGTTCAATATGGGAAATCATGGTAGCTTTTAAAGGCACTGCGAATAGTAACGGGTCTTGCGACCCGTGCGGGGATGTTTTGAAGCATGGCAGAACGCGAATTTGAACAAAAAGATATATCAATCATGGAACACGTGGGCAGGATAATCAGCGGCTCGAGCAGCCCGGCGGATACGCTCCATGAGATTGTCCGGCTCATTGCCGATAAGTTCGGTGTCGATGTCTGTTCCATCTACATATATGAAGAGGATAAAGATCGCCTGTCTCTTGCGGCAACGGTCGGATTGAGCGAGGACATGGTAGGCAGGCTATACATGGCCCGCGATGAAGGCCTTACAGGCCTTGTTCTCAAGCGGATGAGACCCCTTTTCGTGAAAGATCCTGACCGCCATCCCAGATATAAGTATTTCGAAGGAAGCGGCGAAGAAAGGTATCACACTTTCCTCGGTGTTCCCCTCGTGTACCACGGTGAGACCATGGGGGTCCTCGTCGTTCAAACTGCCGATGAGGCGGGCGTAGATGAATCCGATGTCGTCATATTTTCCGCGGTCGCGTCTCAGATAGCCGGCGTGGCTGCTTACGCCAATCTCTTAAGAGACAGGAAAGAAAAGACCGACCGTGGGGGCGAGATGGCAGATACGGTTTCACATAGGCAGCGGGGAAAGATAGACAGCATGGCGAAAAGGGAATTGTTGAGGGGCGTGCCTGTATCCGCGGGATTCGGAGAAGGACACGCACATTTTCTCCGCGAGTCCATCGGATTTTCTGATGTATATTTCCATGAGGCCGATGACGTTGATCATGAAATAAGCAGGTTCGAAAACGCCCTCAAGCGATCTGAGGAGCAGATCGAAGGCCAGTGCAACGAGATAAAATCTGAACTCTCTTCGGACAACGAAGACATTCTGCGTACATATCTCAAGTATCTTCATGATGGCGGCATGAGAAACAAAATCGTTGCCTATATAAGGCAGAAGTATGCAGCCGAGTATGCACTCAAGGAAGTTATTCTGGACTACGTGAGGCTATTTTCCAGGATGGAGGATCCCTACCTTCGGGAAAGGGGGTTTGATATCGAAAACGTGGGGAAGAGGATATTGGGAAACCTGCTTGGCCACGAAGATGAAGAACCCAAGATATTTGCAGGAAAGACAATCGTCATTGCATCCAGCATATCTCCCGGCGAATTGATGAACCTCAGGCAGGAGAACCTCAAAGGCATCATAGTGTCCAAAGGCGGTGAGGCATCCCACGGGGCAATTCTTGCAAGATCCTTTGAGATACCCATGGTTATTGTTTCCAGGGTGCTCCTCAAGGAGATACAGGAGAACGATTTATTGATTATCGACGGCAGGGCAGGCGTCGTCTATCACGAGCCTTCGGAAATCATAATACGGGAATATCGGCGACTCGAAGATGAAAAGACAAAGCAGTATGGAAGGCTTGAAGCAATAAAAGCCTTGAAAGCCGAGACGCTGGACGGTTTCGAGGTCAGGCTCGGCGCAAATATCAGCCTCCTTTCCGATCTTGAGCTTGTGGAAAAATATGGTGCCGATCATATCGGTCTTTATAGAACTGAATTTCCCTTTCTTGTGCGGGAACGCTTTCCTTCGGAAAATGAACAGATACAACTTTACAGGCGCGTGCTTGAGGCGGCGAGGGGGAAAGAAGTCACGTTGCGCACTCTCGATGTAGGGGGAGATAAATTCCTTTCCTACCTGGACTATCCGAGAGAGGATAATCCCTTTCTCGGCTGGAGGTCTATCCGGGTGTCCCTTGAGCTCAAAGATGTTTTCAGGGAACAGATACGTGCCGTCCTGCGGGCCTCGGCATCGGGCAATTTAAAAATCCTGCTTCCCATGATTTCTTCAGTGAGAGAAATAAAGGATACTCTTTTAATCATGGACGAGGAGAAGTCACGCCTGCGAGAAAAAGGCATCCCCTTTGATGATGGAATCAAGGTTGGTCTTCTTCTGGAAGTGCCCGCAGCCGCCGTTATCCTGGAGAAAATGCTCAAGTACGTGGATTTCGTCAGCGTAGGAACGAATGATCTCACCCAGTTTATTCTTGCTGTGGATAGGAATAATCAGAAAGTTGCGCCCATGTATAATCCTCTTCATCCCGCAGTGGTTTCCACAATTTCGGGCATTGCTTCGATCTGCAAGAATAATGACAAGCCTATGGTAATCTGCGGTGAAGCGGCGGCAAATCCTAAATGCGCTTACCTTTACCTGGCCATGGGTATCGATCAGCTCAGCATGAACGCACCTTCGGTGCCGATCATCAAGCATCTCATCAGGCATGTGAGGCAGGCGGATGCGAAAGAGGCGCTGGCGGCGGCACTGTCGATGGAAGATACTTGTGAGATAGAGGATCTGGCGGATGATCGTGTTTCTCAAGTATTAAATGCATTGAATACAGATGCCCCTGCAAGGAGTGCAATCGGTGGCTGAGAGTGTAGCGCTCCGGAAATCA
This sequence comes from Syntrophales bacterium, assembly GCA_035685925.1. Lineage (GTDB taxonomy): Bacteria > Desulfobacterota > Syntrophia > Syntrophales > UBA2185 > Fen-1135. The sequence goes on from DASRZZ010000077.1 coordinate 9,890, forward strand.
CATTTATCCGGGTTCGTCCCTTGAGCCAGCATGGCTTCCCGCCATGTTTCTACGGCTTTGAAGCTTCTTTTTCGCAAGCCAGGAAGTTTGACAGACAAGTGGATATGTTGGAGACCAGTTCTTCAAGCAGTTCCGTATCCATGCCCGGCTGGTAGCGTAAACTGGAATGGTCTCCGAGATTCAAGCTGCCGATGATTTCGCCGTTGACGGCTATGGGGGCGATGGCGAGAGACTTGACGAAAAATTTCCTCCTTCGCGGGAGGAGCTTGTAAAAGGGCTTCAAGTCATTGTTTATGAGTATGGGCTTTGTGTTTTCTGCGATGAGACTTAAGAATATGGTGCGGTCCATAATGTTCAGACGTTCCTTGACAATGGGCGACGCCCTCAGTGCCTGAATCAGTCTTGCAAAGTCGGTTCCAGTGGTGACGGATATCCACACGAAAGGGATGTTGAATTCTTCTTGAATCTGTAAGAGAAGCTTGTGGAAGAGGTCTTTTGCGTTGAGGAAGGAAGGAAGGTGTTTCTCGATCTTGTTTATCTTTTTTGCGATTTCTTCGTTTTTCTTCAAGATGTCGGCTTGTTCGTCCATATATTCCTCTCCTTCGTCATAGTTTGAATTCGGCGACAAGAACGGTATGATCTGACGGTTTGTCTGCAAGCCTCGTTTTCGTGTCAATCCTGCATGCTGTTGCTTTTCCGGCTAGGGGCTTCGTGGCCAGGATGTGGTCGACACGCCAGCCCAGGCCCCGCTCTAAGGAGTTCGGCACCCGGTAGTCGAAAAAAGTGTACTGACTCCTTTCGCCTGGATGGAATTTTCTGAAAACATCGACAAAGCCCCAGGACTTCACTTCTTCAAAGGCCTCTCGCACCATCGGCGCGAAACAGACGTGCCCCACGAGCCTCTTTGGATCATGCACGTCTATATCTTCCGGCGCCACGTTGAGATCCCCGCACCAGATCAGGGGGTCATCTGGTGAATGGAATTTTTTGAGAAACGCCCTGATTCGTTTGAACCATCTAAGTTTGTATGCGAAGTGCGGACTTTCCAGTTTGCGTCCCTGGGGGACGTAGGTGTTCAATACGGGTATGCCGGAGAAGACGCCATGGATCAGGCGGTCCTTATCGGGGGGGCCATCGTCCTCAAGCCCGAATTGGACTCTCTCCGGCTTTTTCAGGGACGCAACTGCGACGCCGCTGTAACCCTTCTCCCCTTTCAAGACTACATGGTAACCCGCTTCTTCGAAATCGCCGATCGGGAAATCCTTGTCGTCAACTTTGGTTTCCTGCATGCAAAAGACGTCCGGGTGATTCGCCTTAATCCACGGTATAACAATGTGGAGGCGGGATCGGATGGAATTCACGTTATAGGTGGATATCCTGAAGGTTCTCATGGCGCGTCACTTACGATTAATGTCTCATCATGGCTTTACTGTATTCGCTGAGGAGGTACTGTTTGTCGATTCCATGGTCAATAAAGTCCCACGGCAAAAACTCATCTGTACCTTTGTGGCGATATACGTAGAAATCCGGATTAACGTTGACCTCCTTAAAGGCCTTTGGCCAGTTGTCTTTGTTTGCATGAACTGAAAGAAGAATGCGGCCCACTCGTCTGTCTCCAAGGGAGAGCAAGGCCTGTATATAGTTCCATTTCGGGAGATCGTGGATTACCTTTACAGACGGCTCCCTGCGCATTTCATTCTCAATCTTCCTCATCCTTTTTCTAACAGTGTTGGTGTCTTCGAGGGGCAGCCACTGGAAGGCCGTGCCGGGTTTCGGGATGAACTGATTAATGCTGAGTGTAATGCGCTTGAACCTTTTTCTTCCGGCAGAAACCTTCATTACGTGATGCTTTATCTTCTTTACCATGTCAATTATGGCATATATATCGGCCTCTGTCTCCGTCGGCAGGCCAATCATGAAATAGAGCCTTATATTGGCGATGCCATGTTCTGTGAGTAACTCGATGGCATGAAAAATATCTTCATCCGATATGCCTTTGCGGATTACGTTTCTTAATCGTTGACTGCCCGCCTCCGGCGCGAGAGATACAGTCTCCACGCCTGATTTCTGAAGCAGCGAAGCCAATTCACCGTCAAGACGATCCAGTCTGAAGGAGCCGAGGGCGACTTCCCCATTCCGGTCCATGATGAAGCGGCACAGCGATGACAGGTCCGGATGATCGGAAACCGCGGTACCTAAGAGACCAATCTTCTTTTGCTTGCTGATTCCGCGGATAAAAGACGGTTCGAGAGTCTTCAGGCTTCTGAATCTTCCAGGCCTGTAAAGGAATCCTGCCGCGCAGAAGCGGCATCCGCGCCGGCATCCGCGGCTTACTTCGGTTAAAAATAGTTCCTTTAATTCGTTGGAGGGACCGCTGATGCATTGATCGGTTGTGAAGGCGTTGATGTCGGAAACATGTCTTGTCTTTATTTTTACAGGAAAAGAGGCATTCACGGGTCGCATATCTTCTATTAGATTGTCTGTCCTGTAATATACTTTGTAGTATTTTGGAACATAAGCCCCTTCGACGTCTCTCTGTGTGCGAAAGAGTAGCTCGTTTCGGTTGTGACCCAGGCGACAGGAATCTTCAAAGACATGGAGAAATTCAGGTAGCAGCTCTTCCGCCTCTCCCAGGAGAAATAGGTCGAAAAAATCCGCCAGCGGTTCAGGATTCAAGGTTACTGAGACACCGCCGCCAATAATTAAAGGCTCTGTTTCTTTTCTTTGTCCAGTTGAGAGCGCGATTCCCGCCATGCTTAGCATTTTCAGTACGCCGGGATAATCATTTTCGAAGGGGATCGAGAAGGCAATGATATCGAATTCAGGAAGAGCCTTCTGTGACTCCAGGCTGAACAGGGGTATTGATGAAGAAATGAACGCTGTTTCGTCCTCAGGGTCAGGGAGAAAGACTCTTTCACAGAGAAATGATTCTTCACGGTTTATCAAAGAATAGACGGTCTGGAATCCAAGGTTGGGCATTCCCGTCCGATAGTAATTCGGGTAGGCTAGGCAAACTTTGAGGATCCCTCCCCAGATCTTCTTCTGATATCCTTCCTCCTTGGCTAAGACATCATTACATTTTTTTTTGAGTTTCCAGGACATAAAATCCAAAATCCTAATTTCTAAATCCTAAACAAATTCAAATATCGAAATTCTAAACGGGTTGGTCATTCAGATTTTGATACTGTTTAGATTTTCGGATTTAGAATTTCGTATTTGCCCCTCACCAAAATGACAGAGCGAACCAATTCTTTAGGATTTTGCATTTACAGCTTGAAATTTTTCTTCTCTAATCTGCCTGTCTTCTTAAAAATGTAGGTATCTCAAGATCGACATGGTCGATGTCGTCCACCATTCCCATCTTCACGACATTGACATTATCAATGGGCTTTTCATGCCTTAAATAGGCGGGCATAGAGAGATCCTCCCGCTTGTGAGCGCCCATACGTGAAATATTCTTTATGACCTGATTGTCCTTCTGCGGTTCGTTAAAACCGGTTGCTATGACAGTGATGCGTATTTCGTCTGCCATATTTTCATCCACGACAGTACCGAAGATGATATTGGCATCCTCGTGGGCTTCCGACTGGATCAGAGACGATGCCTCATTGATTTCAAAGAGGGTCATATCGGGGCCGCCAGTTATATTCAACAGGATACCGTGTGCACCCTGGATGGTATTGTCTTCGAGAAGCGGGGAGGATATCGCCCTCTGCGCGGCTTCTATGGCCCTACAATCACCGCCTGCAACGCCGGTTCCCATCAGCGCCATCCCCATCTCAGACATTATACTCTTGACGTCGGCAAAGTCGAGGTTGATCAGACCGGGCACCATTATCAAGTCGGAAATTCCCTTTACAGCATGATAAAGAATATCGTCGGCCTTCTTGAATGCATCGAGAAGCGAAAGTGTTTTCCCACCCAGCCCGAGGAGTCTCTGATTGGGAACAACAATGAGGGTGTCCACGATATTTCTCAGCTCCGCAATGCCGTCTTCCGCCTGTTGATTCCTTTTCTTTCCTTCAAAGAGAAACGGTTTTGTGACGACAGCAACAGTCAGCATTCCCAGTTCCTTGGAAATTTCCGCAACAATGGGTGCGCCTCCGGTGCCGGTACCGCCACCGAGGCCCGCGGTGATGAAGACCATGTCCGCCCCTTCGATGCATTTCCCCAACGAATCTTTCGTCTCAATGGCTGCTCTTCTTCCCACGTCAGGATTTGAACCAGCTCCGAGTCCTTTAGTAATTTCAGCGCCCATCTGAACCTTGACAGGGGAAATGCATGCTCCCAGGGCCTGAGCGTCCGTATTTGCCGCGATGAAATCGACACCTTTGAGGGTGTATGAAATCATCGTATTTACGGCATTGCCCCCCGCTCCACCTATGCCGATTACCTTGATCTTTGCCGAGTTCCTGTTATTTGGTTCTATCAATTGAAACATAATCCTCCCTCCCCTCTAAAAAAAATCTAAGAACCATTTTTTCATGTTAGTTACAGTTTTGCCGAATATCTTTGTTTCGAACTTTCTCAGGGTGTCCTTCGATATGGATTTACTTCCATAAATAACGAGCCCGACTCCTGTTGCATACATAGGTGAGTTTACCACGTCTGTCAGTCCTCCCACGCCTATTGGACAGCCGCACCTGACGGGCATATTAAATACATGCTCGGCCAACTGCGTAATGCCCTCCATGATGGCGGTGCCTCCAGTTATAACAACGCCCGCGGCAAGTATGTCTTCGTAGCCGGATCTGATAATTTCCTTGTAAGCAAGACTCAGGATTTCCTCTGTCCGTGGTTCGATAATCCTGCCGAGAATTTCACGGGTCACTTCTCTTGGCTCTCGGCCGCCCACACTTGGGACCTCTATGATTTCGTCTTTTGGTATCATGGCTGTAAAGGAGCAACCGTATTTCAGCTTAATCTTTTCTGCTTCCGCAAGGGGCGTCCGTAACCCGGTTGCTATATCGCTGGTGATGTAATTGCCACCAACGGGAAGTACAGCCGTGTGCTTTATGCTGCCGTCGGAGAAAACGGCGATGTCCGTCGTACCTCCACCGATATCTAGCACGACCACCCCGAGGTCTTTTTCGTCGGGACTGAGAACTGCTTCACTTGATGCCAGCTGTTCGAGCACCACGTCGTCTATTTCCAATCCAACGCGGTTAACCGATTTCACTATGTTCTGCACGGATGTGACGGAACCTGTCACTATGTGAACCTTGGCCTCGAGGCGCACGCCGGACATGCCGACGGGGTCCCTGATGCCGTTTTGGTCGTCAACTACAAAGTTTTGAGGCAGGGTGTGCAAGATTTCTCTGTCAAGTGGGATGGCAATGGCCTTGGATGCCTCAATTGCCCTCTCTACATCGTCTTCATCAACCTCTCGGCCTTTAACGGCCACGATGCCGATGCTGTTCTGCCCTTTTATATGTCCGCCGGCAATACCCACGAGAACGGAACTTATTTCGCAGTCGGACGTATGCTCAGCCTCTTCAACGGCCTTTCCGATGGCATCAACTGTACTGTCAATGTTGACGACGACGCCTTTTCTCATGCCCTCGGATGGATGAGAGCCTATGCCCAAGATGTTTATACCGGTATCGGTAACTTCAGCCACAATGGCACAGGTTTTAGTGGTGCCTAAATCTAGGCCGACAATTACATGTCCTTTCTTGGCCATCCTTGCTCCGCCTTTCTGCATCTTTGCTGGGCCGTAACTGTTAAATAAATTAGTGATGAATTCCGCTTATTGCCCGCGGCCGGGCAACAGCTGCCTCCTATGTCCTGTATCCCTTCTTTGACCCTATGGGAATAGTGCGGCTTAGCATATCCTTTTTCTGTACGGTGATTTTAGCCGGATCGTTGAGGTCGATCAGTAGAAATCCTAATTTCATGTTTCGCCTTTCCAGGTCAGCCATGACAGTGTTCAGTCGCTTTAATTTATTTTCGTAACTGTCAAAACCAAGCCTGAGGCACAAGCCGCTGTCAGTAAAAAGAGAAAGTCCGAACACATCGTGGCCATGAATTTCCGCAACATTCCTTATTGTGGGGAACTCATTGGAAGCTGACAAGTACCTCAAGAGTTCAAGGGATTTTGTGAAAATCACAGAATCTTTATCATCAGAATAACATCCATTAAGCACTGGAATATCGACCTCGTCGTTTTTCTCAAGCTTCTTAAAGATGACGCCATCGCTATCCATCAGGCTAAAGCCGTTGCCTCGTTTAACCGACGCTATCGCGGTTCTTTCCTGGATATCAATAACCAACCGGTTGGGAAATTCTCTTCCTACGGAAACTCTCTTCACCCATGGGTTTGATTCAATCCTGCGGGTGATCGTGCCGAGATTGATAGCCAGGAGATTCTGCGATGGCTTGATTGCGGCACTTGACAGGATTTCTTTTTCCGTGAGCTCCTTGCAGCCATGGACAATGATCTCTTTGATCTGAAAAAAAGGAGAACTTATGGCAAAGTTATATCCGTAGATTATGGCGGCACCGACTATCGAAATGGCAACCAACAGAAAGGCCGTCCTCAACAATTCGTCAAGAATGTGTTTTGATCGTCTTTTCAGTCTGTATTTTTTGGCTTCCAGCCTTGATTTAACGGGATTTTTCATCCATCTTCCCCGATGATCTTCACCTCTGTCTGCAACTTGATACCGCGCTCCTCGTTGACCTTGGTTGTGATCACGTCAATCAGAGCGATGATGTCACGCGCTTTTGCGTTTCCTAGGTTCACAATGAAGTTTCCATGCTTTTCTGATATTTTTGCATTGCCTATCTGCATGCCTTTAAGCCCTAATTCGTCAATTATCTGTCCTGCAGGGGCGCCTCCATTGGGATTCTTGAATATGGAGCCTGCATTACGATATTCAAGAGGGTGCTTATTTTTTCGTTTTTCGAGGATCTCACTAACGCGGGCATGGATCTGTTTCCCAATCCCCCTTGTCAGGAGAAATGATCCGCCGATGATAATCGCGCCTTCCGAAATATCGAGATTCCTGTATCCAAATTTGAGGTCATCCTTCTTGGATGACAGGATCTCTCCGCTGATAATCATCAATTCCACGGTTTCAACGACATCCTTGATCTCGCTGCCGTAGGCGCCGGCATTCATTTTTACTGCCCCTCCTATACTTCCGGGTATACCGGCACAGAACTCCATACCTGAAAGAGATCTCTTTTCAGACAGTAAAACTATTTCGGAGAGGGCAACACCTGCGCCCGCATGGATAAGCACCTGCGAACCACCTCTTTCTGTCAAACGGACAGCATTTAGACCTTGCATCGAGATTACAGCACCTCGATAACCGCCGTCCTTCACGATCAGATTCGTTCCGTTGCCGACAGGAATAAACGGTATCCGAGAATACCATAAGAAATGGACGATCCTGCTCAGTTCTTCACCACGCTCCGGCCAAAGTACTGCATCGGCAATCCCGCCGACACCGATCGAAGTATGACGGGACATGGGCTCATCGAACAGGAGTTTGCCGGAAACCATGTCCCTCAGCTTTTGGCGGATTGCCGTGTCCTTCAGCATAATGTCTTTCCCGGGTAGGTCATTTCTAAGAGACCTTCTTTAAGTATTCCTCGCCGATCTTCCAAACATTTCCGGCTCCCTGCGTGATTATGACGTCTGAAGGTTTTGCAATAGAAAGCAGATGTTTCACGATGTCGTCAAAGTCGCGCATGTAGACCACGTCCGGATGACCGTGGCTGCGGAGGCCTTCACAGAGGTTCGCTGCATTCACGCCCTCTATGGGGATCTCGCTTGCCGCATAGATATCTGTCACAATGAGGGTGTCTGCGTCCGGGAAGGCCGCCAGAAACTCATTGAAAAGAGCCCTCGTCCTCGTATAACGATGAGGCTGGAAAACTACAATGATTTTATTCTTCCATACCTGCTTTGCAGCCCTTAAGGTCTCCCTGATTTCCGTCGGGTGGTGGCCGTAATCATCGACGACGGTGATCCCGTTTACCTTTCCTTTGACTTCAAGCCGGCGCTGGACACCCGTAAAAGTTTTCAGTCCTTCCTTGATGGCTCCGTAGTCCATATCCAGCTCGCGGGCCACTGCAATGGCAGCCAGGGAATTATAAACATTGAAAAGGCCGGGAACCGGGAGGTTCACTGTTCCGTAAGTGCCTTCTTTGTAGCGGAGGGTGTAGGTGGAAGAGGACCCGGAAAATGATATGGAGCTTGCCCGGAAGTCAGCAGGAGGCGCAAGTCCATAGGTCACGGTCTTTCTCTTTATTTTGGGAAGGATGTCCTTTGCGTTGTCATCGTCCATGCAGAGGATCGTGGAGCCATAGAAGGGAACGATGTTGGCGAACTGCAGGAAGGCATCTTTGATGTCTTCAATGTCTCTATAGTGATCGAGATGTTCTAGGTCGATGTTAGTTATCACAGCCAAAGACGGGGCAAGTTTCAGGAAGGATCCGTCACTTTCATCGGCTTCAGCTACGATAACCTCCCCATCCCCCAGCTTTGCGTTACTGTCGATGCTGGCCAGTTTGCCCCCGATCACCATCGTGGGATCAAGACCCCCGGATGCAAGGACTGTCGCGACCATTGATGTCGTTGTTGTTTTTCCGTGGCTTCCCGATACGGCAATGGAAAACTTCATCTTGAGCAGTTCTGCGAGCATCTCGGCACGAGGTATGACGGGAATATTTCTTCTGTGTGCTTCCAGGACCTCCGGATTATCGGGCTTAACGGCCGTTGAGGTAACGACAACGTCCGCCTCTCCAAGCTGAGAGGTATCATGACCTATGCTAATTTTGGCACCCAGGGACGCCAGTTTGTTCGTTAGATCCGTTTGGCTGAGATCCGATCCGCTGACTGCGTAACCCAAGTTGAGGAGTACTTCGGCGATACCACTCATGCCGATGCCGCCTATGCCAACAAAGTGAATGCGCTTCACTTTTCTGCGCATGGTGTCTGTTCTGTTGCCGTTATTCATTAATTGTCCGCTAGCCTGCTTGATCAGGCCGAAACGTAGATTTTTTACTGTATATTGTATATTCTTCGTTTCTATATACTATATCTTGTACTAAATCTACAAAAATTTACAAATTTTTTAAATTTACCAGCCCCATGCAAGTATCTACGATATCGGCTGCCGCCCTGACGTTACCGAGGCTGGCCGATCTGGCTTCCATCTCCCTTATCAGGTCGGGATTGTAATAAAATTTTAGGATGGTTTCAGCCAGTGTTTTGCCGGTGATGCCCTTTTCGCTTATCATCACGGCTGCCCCCGCCTTGACCAATGCCTCAGCGTTCTTTGTCTGGTGATCATTTATGGCATGCGGAAAAGGTATCAATACAGATGCCTTTCCGCTGGCTGTGATCTCGGCGATAGATGTCGCACCAGCCCTGCAGATAAGTAGATCAGCGGATCTAAAAGCCTGGGCCATATCCATAATGAAAGGGAGGACCTCTGCATCCATCTTAAACGACTGGTAATGACGCTCGATAGAAGCCATGTCCGCACTGCCCGTCTGGTGGATGACTCTCAGCTCGTCCTTGATATTCTCCAGGTGAGGAAGAGAATCAAGGGCTGCCAGATTTATGCTGTGGGCGCCCTGGCTTCCGCCAAAAATAAGAAGTGTGAACTTGCCGGCTCTTTTTTTCGCTTCCCCTATCCCTGTCAGGAAGGCGGCCCTTACAGGGTTTCCGTAGGCTATGGTCTTTCCTTCTGGAAACCATCTCTTTGTTTCGGGAAAGGTGATGAATATCCTGTCAGCAATTCTTCCGAGTATCCTATTGGTGATGCCCGGGATGGCGTTCTGCTCGGCAATGGCTGTTTTGATACGCATGAGACGGGCAGTCATTACGGCGGGGCCGGAGGCATAGCCACCAACCCCGATGACGATGTCCGGGTGAAATGCCCTGATCAGCCTGTATGACTCGACTAAACTTTTAGGAATCTTCAGGATAGCGCCGAGAGCCTTTGCGATTCCCCTTCCTTTAATTCCTTCCACATCAAGGGCGCAGAGATTAAATCCCATGTTGCCAAGCACCCTCTTTTCCAGTCCCCGTTTTGTTCCAATGAAAAGAATACTGTTCGTTTGATCCCTTCTCAAAAATTCCTCTGCTATGGCGATTCCCGGGAAAAGGTGTCCTCCCGTTCCACCGCCAGCTATGATAACTTTCATATCCGGTCCTTTATCTGTTCATCTTTGATAGGAGGAGATATTCAGCAGTATCCCTACCGTCGCCAGAGACATGATCAGTGACGTGCCGCCATAACTGACGAGTGGAAGTGCCAGTCCCTTGAGGGGGATCAAGCCCATGACACCGGCGATATTGATAAATGCTTCAAGGGCAATAACAAAGGTCAACCCAGCGGCAAGAAGGGTGCTGAAAAGGTCCGGTGCCCTGAAGGATATCAGAAGCCCCCTTACAATTAGGATGACGAAGAGGAATATGACAATCAGGACGCCGAGAAACCCACTTTCCTCGGCAATGATGGACAGGATAAAATCCGTATGCGGTTCGGGAAGATAAAAAAGTTTTTGCATCCCGTCTCCTATCCCTACGCCGAAGGCGCCCCCTGAGCCGAAGGAAAGAAGAGATTGGATGATTTGAAAGCCCGATCGCTGTGGGTCTCTCCAAGGATCAAGGAAGCTCATCAACCTTACCAACCGGTAGCTTTTGTGAACAAGGAGCCAGATGACAACAGGGGCAAAAAGCGCCACTATACCTGCGAGATGAAGCATCCTGCATCCCGCAAGGTAGAACAACAGCATCATGATCAAGGTTATGATGACCGCTGTACCAAAGTCTGGCTCCAGAAGGACTAGTCCCAACATGAATAGTGTGACAAACAGGGGCAGTAGGACGGCGCGTTTAAAATCTTTTATCTGGCTGGTTTTTTTCGTTAGGAAATGTGCGAAAAAGAGAACCATGGATACCTTTACAATTTCCGTGACCTGAAAAGAAAAAAAGCCCAGCTTAAGCCACCTGGTAGCGCCCCCGGCACGGATTCCGATACCGGGTATAAGGAGGAGGGACAGCAGGACCGCGGACAGAAGGACGCCGGGGTAGGCGAATTTTCTCAGTTGGTCGTAAGGAATCTTCGTCATCAGAACCATGATGCCTAAGCCGAGGAGCACAAAGAATATCTGCTTCTTCAGAAAATACTGCCCGTCGTTAAACTTCCTCATGGCAATTATCGAGCTTGAACTGTAGATCATTACAGTACCTATGGTGACCAGGATCAGTGTCACCAGGAGCAGGATAATATCCAAGGCCTTTTCCTGCGGCGGCATCTTGAGTGATTTAGAGATTCTTGACCACATCTTTAAAAAACCTTCCCCGCTCTTTATAATTGGAGAACTCGTCAAAGCTCGCGCAACCGGGAGAGAGTAAGACAACATCCCCGGGAGAAGAATGTAGATAAGCCAGCTGGATCGCCTCTCTAAGTGTTGTGCATTTTGAGGTTTCGACGACACTGCCGATCAGGTCATATATCTTGTTTCTCGCCTCCCCGAAAAGAACCAGCTCTTTGACCCTTGATTTTATAAGGGGAGAAAGAGTTCCGAAATCGCCTTCTTTATCCCTTCCTCCCATCAGCAGAATGATGGGCTTAGAAAATGATTCAAGTGCACGCGCCACTGCCCCCACGTTAGTACCCTTTGAATCGTCATAAAATGCGACACCATTTTTTTCTTCCGTGAATTCTATCCTGTGCGGCATGCCCTTGAAATCCGCGACGGCCCTAATGATGCTCCCAGGCGAACTGCCGCAGTACCTGCCGGCGATTATGGCGGCCATCACGTTTTCTATGTTGTGAAGGCCCGGTATCTTTATCATGTCGAGAGGATACTCTTCGCAATCACCGTGAGCCGCATTATGAACAATCGTTCTGCCCTTAAGGAAGATGCCCCTTGCCACCTCTGCTTTGCTGCTGAAAAACTGGACATTTGCGGCAATTTTTTTTGCCAGAATAAAGGACCTCGATTCATCGGCATTCAGAATAGCAAGATCGGAGCTCCCCTGGTTCTCAAATATTCTTTCTTTGGCTTCCCGGTATGCCTCAAAGGAACCGTGATAATCGACATGGTCGCAGGTTGTATTTAGAAGGATAGATACAAAGGGGTGGAAAGACTGAATCCACTGCAGCTGGAAACTGCTCACCTCAACGACGGCATAATCGTCGTCCTGTTTTCCGTCAACGTAGCTGATCAAAGGGTTTCCGATGTTTCCTCCCACAAAGACCCTTTTCCCATCCTTCGCCAGGATATGCCCTATCAGAGTGGTCGTGGTTGTCTTGCCGTTCGTGCCGGTGATTGCGATCAGCGGCGGCTTTAAGAACCTGTACGCGAGTTCGATTTCACTTATGACCGGTATCTTCCTCCTCTGCGCTTCGGAAAGAATAATATTGGAAGGCGGTACACCGGGGGAGGGCACTATCATATCTACTCGAGACAAGACGCCTATGTCGTACTTACAAAATTCCAGATTCATAGTCAGGCGGCCAAGTTCACGGAAGGCATCCAGCATCTCTGATTGGGGCTTCTCATCGGTCGCCGTTACTTTAGCGCCTTGCCCCATAAGAAACCGAACTGAAGCGATTCCTGTCTTTCCCAGTCCTATGACCAATATCCTTTGCTCTTTAAGGTTCATAATATTTGTCTCATCTCAATTTCAAGGTACTGATTGCCAAGAGGGCCAGAAGAATGGAAATAATCCAGAAACGGACGATGACTTTCGGTTCAGCCCAGCCTTTGAGCTCGAAGTGATGGTGCAGCGGCGCCATTTTGAAGATGCGCTTGCCGTTAGAAACCTTGAACCAGCCAACCTGAAAGATAACGGAAAAGGTTTCCAGGACAAATATTCCACCTACGATGGCAAGAAGAATTTCCTGTTTTGTAAGTATCGCGAGTGTGCCCAGGGTGCCGCCCAGGGCGAGAGAACCCACGTCTCCCATGAATACCTGGGCGGGATAAGAGTTGTACCAGAGAAAGCCAAGGCCGGCGCCCACTGTGGCGCCGCATACTATGGCAAGTTCCCCCGTTCCCGCGACGTGGGGGATTTGCAGGTAGCCTGCAATTCTTACGTTGCCGGCAAAGTAGGCAAACAGAAGATACGTCATGAAACATGTAATTGTAGGACCAATGGCAAGACCGTCAAGGCCGTCCGTCAGGTTCACGGCGTTCGCGGCGCCCACGATGATGAATGTCGACAGTACAACATACCCCCATCCAAGGTCGGGGAGAGCCGTTTTAAAAAATGGGATCGTCACATTAGAAGTAAATCCCGGTTTGATATATAGAATAACGCTGACAAACAGCGCTACGGCGATTTCTCCCGCAAGTCTTACCTTTCCTGAGATTCCGCGGCTGTTTTGGTGCGTGAGTTTTCTATAGTCATCCATGAACCCTATGAGACCATAGCCGACGATGACCATGATAACAAGCCAGACGTAGTCGACCGTCAGGTTGGCCCATAGGAGGGTGGAAATGACGACAGAGAAAATGATAAGGATGCCTCCCATGGTGGGAGTGCCCTTTTTGGAAAGATGTGTGTCCGGGCCGTCATCCCTTATGGGCTGGCCGATTTGGAGGGCATGGAGTTTCCTGATCAGCCAGGGGCCGATGACAAAACAGATCAACAACGCCGTAACGGTAGCATAAATCGTTCTAAACGTGATATACCGAAAGACATTGAAATAGGAGAATTTATCATGAAGAGGATATAAGAGATGATAGATCATTTTGCAGCTCCTCTCATTTCTTTCCTCCGCTTTCTTCGATGCCAAAGGCTTCAATAATCTTCTCTACGGCCTGTTCCATTCTTGTCTGCCTTGATCCTTTAACGAGGATCCAGTCGCCTCTCTTCATATGAGAAGCAAGACGGTCCATGATTTCATCAGGCGTTTCAAAAAAAATTATCCGGCCCTTAGGCATATTTCTTTTCAATGCCCCTGCTGCCGTCGCCGGGGAGAGCCTTCCTCTGAGGTAAATCGTGTGCACCCCAGTGTCTGCCATAAGACTCCCGATACCTTCATGCATCACTTCCGCCTGGTCGCCTAGCTCAAGCATGTCACCCATAATTACTGTGCTCTTGTGATTTCCCTTCAAGTCTTTCAGAGTCTTGAGGGCCTCTCCAAACGATGCAGGGTTGGCATTGTACGTATCATTGATAATGAACGCGCCATTTTTCAACCGATGTATCTCCATTCGTCCGGAGATAGGTTGAAATGCCGTTAATCCTTGACAGATCGTATGGAAGTCAATCCCCAGGGCCCAAGAAGATGCAGCGGCAGCAAGGGCATTATAGACATTGTGGTTTCCTGCAATCGGCAGGGTTATTTCCTGCCTGAAACTATCCATTTTAATGGTAAAAACTACCCCCTCCATTCCCTTCATCTCGATGCCTTCTGCCGAAACGTCGGCATTTTTTCTGAAGCCGAATGTTACTCTTTTCCCTCGCCAGTCTTTGTCAGTTACGAGCAGTTTCTCGTCATCGAGATTTATGATGGCAACCCCGGCATCCGGCATCCTGCGAAAAAGATCCAGTTTTTCTTCACGCACCGTCTCTATTGATTCGAAACCTTCGAGATGTGCCGGGCCTATATTGGTGATGAGTCCGATGTCAGGTTCCGCGATATCGGTCAACCTGCCGATTTCTCCCCTTATGTTTGCACCCATCTCGAGGATGGCCAATTCATGTTGGGCATTGATCTGAAGAACGGTCATGGGAAGGCCGACAAGGTTGTTGTAATTTCCCTGCGCTTTGATAATTTTTTTTTTCAGGCCGGAAATGCCCGCGAACATTTCCTTTGTTGTTGTTTTCCCGGAACTGCCCGTGATAGCCACAACGGCGACTCTGAATTTCTTTCGCCAGAAGTGGGCTATATCCCCGAGAGCATTCAGAGTATCGTCAACACTAATGGCGGTTGCATCCGCGAATTTCTCTCTTATCTTATTTTCATATCCCTTCTGTATCAGGAAACCCGAAGCCCCTTCTTTCACTGCAGCAGCGATAAAATCATGGCCATCAAATCTTTCTCCTATGAGGGGGATAAACAAACTTCCCTGAGATATCTGCCTTGAATCGGTGGATACTCCCGTAAATAGCGCCTCTGCCGTGCCGCCGGCCAAAATTCCCCCTGTGGCATTTAAGACATCATAGCCGTGCAGTTCGGGAATCGATAGTTCAGCTTTCAATGTTCTGTCCTGCGCCGTTTATTCAAGGCTTCCCTGGCAACATGCCTGTCGTCAAAGGGGATCCTCTTTTCCCCGATGATCTGATAATCCTCATGTCCCTTACCGGCGATCAGGATAATATCTGAACTGTCGGCAAGGGCGATTGCCTTTTTGATCGCCTCCCTGCGATCGGGAATCACTACGTAACCTTTTTCATTTCCATTTTTTTTCAGCTTTCCGGGAAGAAGTTTCCTGGTCGAGTTTCCGCCCATCCCCTTTTCTATTTGCTCAATAATTGAGAGGGGTTCTTCCGTTCTTGGATTGTCCGATGTCAATATGGCCAGATCACTCCATGTAACGGCGGCCTTTCCCATGAGTGGCCTTTTCCCACGGTCCCTGTCGCCGCCGCAGCCGAATACGGTGATGATGCGCCCTTTTTTGAACGGGGCCAGATTCTGCAACACCCGTTTCAGCGCATCTTCAGTGTGCGCATAATCGACAAAGACTTCGGGTTCGCCGGTAACGCTCACTTTTTCAAGCCGGCCGGGCACGTTTCTTAGATTTTCCAAACCACTGCGGATGAATCTTTCAGGTACGCCAACTAATGAAGCTGCTGTTACAGAAGCGAGTATATTATACAGATTGAACTTCCCGATGAGAGGGGAAAATATGGCAAAACGGCTGCCGCCTGTATTTATATCAGCTCTCGTCCCTTCCAGGGAAAATGCATATCTCTCGGCAGTCATATCACATCTCTTTTCAATGCAGAATGTGCGGTAAGGGACTACAGGACCTACCTCATCAGCAATTCTCCGCCCCCAAGGGTCGTCACCGTTAAGGATCATCCTGTGTGCATAAGTCTTTTTACCTGCCGGAAGGATCTCCGCAAAGAAGCGTTTCTTCGCCTGGAAATAACTCTCCAAAGTCTTATGATAATCCAGATGGTCCTGCGAGAGGTTAGTAAAGATGCCCATATCGAAAGAGCATTCATCGACCCTTCTCAAATCAACTGCGTGCGAAGAAACCTCCATAACAACATGGGTGACTCCTTGATCGACCATAATTCTCATTATATTTTGCAGTTCATATGACTCTGGTGTCGTATGCGGGGCAGTCATTTCCCTATTATTAAATCGGTAGTTTACCGTTCCCAATACGCCGACAGAGAAGCCTGCGGCCTTAAGCATGGCTTCCAGTAAGTAGGTCACTGTTGTTTTTCCATTCGTCCCCGTGACACCTATAAGACAGAGGCGGGAAGATGGGTCGTCATAAAAGTTCTTTCCAAGGACGCCGAGGATTGCGCGGCTATTGAGGACCATGATAGAGGTTACTCCGGGTGGCGGGGAATAATTCTTTTCGTGAACCACAAATTTTGCGCCCCGGTCAACTGCTTCCTCTATGTATAAATGACCGTCGAGCTTTAGCCCGCTTACAGCTACAAACAGGCTGTCTTTCTCACATTTTCTAGAATCATAGCAAATGGCTGAGACTTCTCCCGAAAGGACTCCAGATACCTCGATGATATCGATATCCTTTATCACAGCCTGTATTTGCACATTGGTTCCTCAATAGCCCGTGCTAAAAGAAACAGCGCAGGATTGATTATTACGTATGGGCATGCCGGGCATAGGATTCTGACTCACTGCCCAGCCCGTTCCTGCCACTTTTATTTCGAGGCCTTTTTCCCTTGCCTTCTTCAGTACATCTCTCATGGTCATGCCGGTGAAGTCCGGCATGAACGGTTCATCCATGTCACTTTCCCTATCATCTTGCCGATTTATTATTTGAGGTGCGGATACGAGCTTTAATTTAACATCGTTCGTTTTCTCCTCCTCAAGAACAGGGAAAGGGATTTCTTTAATATCTGTTTTGAAACATGTCAAGATCTGTTCGCCAATATTCTTGAAAACGGGAGCTGCAGCCACGCCGCCCCACTTATCCTTCTGCGGCTCGTCGAGTGTCACCAGAATGGCGACCTGCGGATCTTCAGCGGGGAAGAATCCCATAAACGAGGTGCGGACCCTTTCAGAAGAATACACGTGCCGAGAAAAATCGAACTTTTGGGAAGTTCCTGTCTTACCTGCCACGGAGACGTTTGGAATCTGAGCTTTCCTGCCGGTTCCGTCGTCAGCCCCCACCACATCCTTCAGAATGGCCGTGAGTCTTTTTGCCGTTTTTGATGATATGACCTGCCTCACAGGTGTGGGCGATACTTTCTTGATAATTTGTCCCTGCTTGTCGACAACCGCACGCACTATATGAGGTTGCATCAGCATGCCGTCATTTGCTATGGCGGAAAGGGCAGTTATAAGCTGAATGGCTGTGACGGAGACGCCCTGGCCGAAGGCAATGGTTGATGTATCGACCCTTGTCCAGTTTTGGTGGGGCCTCAGGAGTCCGCTGACCTCGCCGGGAAGATCGATCCCCGTCCTTGAGCCGAAGCCAAATTGTTTAATATAGTGGTAGAATTTTTCTTTTGTCAGCTTTTCAGATATTTTCACGCAACCGATATTGCTCGAATATTTCAGCACATCGTGAAATGTGAGAATCCCGTACCTTTTCTTCTTTGCCTCATGGATTTTTCTGTCTGATACAACATATGTTCCATTTTCACAGTTAAATTTGTCCGATTCCTTGACTATGCCTTCCTCGAGGGCACCCGCTGCGAGAAACGGCTTGAAGGTTGAGCCTGGATCGAAGCAGTCGGTAATAACCTTGTTTTTTCCTTTGCCGAGATTGTAGCTGGAAAATTTGTTCGGATCGAAGCCCGGTTGATCGGCAAGAGCTAGTATTTCGCCGGTCCTGGGGTCCATGACGACAACGAAGCCCCCTTTTGCGCCTTTCGCTGCAATCGCTTCCTGCAGATTCGATTCGACGATATGCTGGATGCGGCTGTCAATCGTCAAAATGAGATTATATCCTTCTTCCTGTTGCACGACGGGTTTTTCAATCCGAGGATACAGTCGGTTTCCCCTTGCATCCCGCGCCCAGATTAGTTTTTCCGGCGTTGCCTTCAGGTAGCTATCATATTTGAGTTCTAGTCCCTCGAGGCCTGTATAGTCTAAACCTACGAAGCCGATAAGGCGGCCGGCCAATTCCCCGTTTGGGTAGAAACGTTTCGGTTCCTTGATCAAAAAGACATTTTCGATGTTCAAGGCTTCTACCCTGCGCGTCTGGTCAGGAGGGATTTTTCTCGCTAGCCAGCAGAAATTTTTTGAGCCGGACAGTTTTTTTGTAATAGTTTCCCTATCTATATTGAGAATAGGGGCCAGCAATTCTGCGACTTCAGAAGAATTGCTTATCTTTGCCGGATCAGCAAACACGGAGCTCACCATAGTGCTTGCGGCGAGTTTCTCGCCGTTGCGATCAAATATAATGCCCCTCTCCGGCTCAATCTGCAGCGTCTTAATGTGTTGTCTTTCTGCAAGGTTTTTCAATAGTTGTCCGGAAAGCACCTGAATCTGGAACGCCCTCGAAATGAGAGCAATAAAAAGTACCAAGAAAAAAAACAGTACCGTAACAATCCTGAATCTCAGCCATTTTTTTGATTCACATGTCATTGCTGCACTTCCCGATTATCAGGCGCTGTTTTATTCGCGCTTGCCGTATTGTCATCGTTATTGAGGATGATGACCTGATCTCTTGTAGGATACGTCATCTGCAATTGTTCTTTCGCTATTGTCTCAAGTCTCTGCGGTGATTTCAGGGTTGCGATCTCAACCTTCAACTTCGTTTGTTCCTCGACAAGTTTTTCCTTTATACTCATTTCTGCTGCAACCATATACTCTAGCTCTGTCATATGGATATGTGACCATACGTAGATAAGGGCGACTGCCATGAGCACTAAAGTGACAACGATGAAGTTCGAATATTTTATTCGAGTGGAAACCTTCTCTACATCAGGGATAGTTCCATGGATGACTTGTTCCGACTGCATTTTCTAAATCCTCTCGGCCGTTCTTAGCTTGGCACTTCTTGCCTGCGGATTGGATTCGATTTCAGAAGCCGCTGGTTTTACCGGTTTTCTGGTCACCACTTTCAACTTTGCCTTTGTATGACAGGCGCATACGGGCAAGGATGGCGGGCAGATACATTCCCTCTCCCATGAGCGAAAGCCGTCTTTCACGATCCTGTCTTCCAGGGAGTGAAACGATATGATAGAAAAGCGTCCTGACTTCCTGATTACGTCCACTCCGCGATTTATCGCATTATGAAGATTTAGAAGTTCGTTATTGACGTATATCCTGATTGCCTGGAAAGTTCGTGTGGCGGGATGAATTTTTCCTGTCTTGAATGGGGAGGGTAATGCCCTCAGGATTACATCGGCAAGCTCTGCCGTTGTCTTAATAGGAGATGACTTTCTTCGCATGGAGATCATCTTTGCAATCCTTTCCGCCATTATCTCCTCGCCAAAATCCTTAATGATCCTCTCCAATTCTCTTGCAGAAAATGTGTTTATAACATCGTAAGCAGAGGGACCCCTGCTTTGATCCATGCGCATGTCGAGAGCGGCATTTAAAGAAAAGCTAAAGCCCCTGCGGGCTGTTTTCAGTTGATGGGCGGATACCCCCAAGTCGAGCAGGATGCCATCAACTTGTCCGATATTCAAAGATCCTAAAATTGCGTCTATATCTGCGAAGTTGCCCTTTACGAGGATTTTTCTAGGGCCAAAGGTACTTAATCGCTCCTCCGACTCCCGAAGAGCGTCATCATCGACATCTATGCCTATCAACAAGCCGTCCGGTGCGGTGTGTCGGAGAATCTCGCCGGCATGTCCTCCTCCTCCCACGGTTCCATCAACATAGATGCCTCCCGGATGGCACCCGAGGGACTCAACAACTTCTCTCTGCATGACGGGTATATGAAAGGAGCACATTCCATGGACCTTTCTCTATATTCCCAGGTCCGCCATATATTTGCTGAAACTGTCGATATCGATGGCGCTTTTCTTCACCTCATCGTCGAAACGTTCTTTGCTCCAGATCTCTATGACCTTAATCATTCCTGCAAGGACTATATCTTTCTCAAGACCCGCATATTCTCTGAGGTTGGGAGGAATGAGAACCCTGCCCTGACTGTCGAAGTAGCAATCAACGGCGCCGGACATGAAGAAGCGCTGAAAGGCCCTGACTTCTTTTCTGAATAGAGATTGATGGCTGACCTTTTCCTCGAGAATCCGCCATTCATCATAGGGAAAGACCATTAGGTAGGTGTCCCAGTTTGTAACAACCAGCCTGTTGTCATATTTTTCGGCGAAGACTTCCCGCAGTTTTGCGGGGAAAATGATCCGGCCTTTGGCATCTATGGAATGATGATACTGACCCCTGAAGACGGACACGGTAGGTTCCCTCCACAATAAGCCACTTTACTCCACTTGGCTTGACTATAGGGAAGGAAAATTTGTTTGTCAAGAAAAAAATCAATCTTTTTTTCTGTTTATTTGTAATTTTGTGACTGCTCTATTGTGAGCGGATAGGCTGGGTGAGAAGTTGTGGGTGCCGTCATTATTGGAAACAAAGTACAGGTAATTTACAGAGGCAGGATAGAGGGCTGCCTGCAATGAATCAATGGCCGGATTTGCGATCGGGCCGGGAGGCAATCCGTCGATTATATACGTATTATACGGCGTTCTTCTGATAAGGTCCCTTTTCTTTATAACTTTTGTAATGGACTTCAGATCATAAACAGCGGTAGGATCGCTTTGCAGTCTCATCCCTTTTTTGAGTCTATTGTGAAAAACAGCTGATATTAAGGGTTTTTCATCTTTAAACCCCGATTCTTTGCCGACCATGGAGGCAAGCGTTACAACCTGGGGTATCGTCATACCAAGTTCTTCTGCCCTTTCTTGCATCGCATGGGTGAATATTTTCCAGAATTGATTAACCATGGCCCTGATTATGTCTTTCGCCCCCATGGATTTGTCAAAGATGTATGTATCGGGATACAGATAGCCTTCGGCGCTTGTCCCCTCTATGCCTAAAGAGGATATGAACTTTTGATCTTCGGAGAGGGACAGGAATGCTTTTTCGTCGACCAATTTGTAAGAGGCCAGACGGGCCGCAATCTCCAGGGCTGTGAAGTCTTCGGGGATGGTAACCCTATATGAAATAATATCGCCTTTGACCAGCTTACTGATGATATCCAGCGGTGACATAGATGTTGACAGCTCATATTCGCCTGCCCTGATGTTGCCCTGTGCGTTTCGTGCTACCACTAACGCATAAAACAGATATTTGTTCTTTATAAGCCCCGCGTCTTCAAGCAGGTCAACCGATCGGAGGAAGCTCGTGCCTCTCGGAATATCAACTACGATGATCCTATTGCTGGCATCTATGGGATACAAGGCATAGTAAAGACCCGCCAACAGAACAAAGGAGATTATAACAATGAAGAAGATGGCGGGGATTTTTATGCGTTTATGCATTGTAGTTCTGATTCTCATACAATTGGCCCGCCTGATACTCACTAAGATCTGTTGCGGTTTCGCTGGGCATCCAGATATCCCTGGAGAATGAAACTGGCAGCTAACTTATCTACTATATTTTTTCTCTTCTTTCTAGCTATGTTAGCCAGAACAAGCACTTCTTCTGCCGCCTTTGTTGAAAGCGTTTCATCCCACTTGATGACAGGCAGAGAAAACGTGGATTCCAAGATAGAAGCGAATTTGCTGACTTTTTCGCACTGTATGCCTTCAGTGCCATCAAGTCTTATGGGATAGCCGATCACGATCCTCTCCACATGATAGGTCCTGACGAATCTGTCAATCTCTTCTAGATCGCTTCTTCGATTTTTTCGCGCAATGGTGGCGAGTCCTTGAGCCGTCATGCCGAGTTCATCACAAACGGCGACGCCTATTCTTTTACTGCCGTAATCGAGACCAAGTATCCTCATAATAGAATCCGGGAGACCTCTTATGAAAAAATGAATGCTAACAAATCTAATCTGATCATTTCAAGTAGAGAATTATCGCCTCACGTTTCAGTGGTAGGGTCGGACTTTGAAACCTGAAGGATGAATGATTATGGGGAAAGCATGCTTTCTCCGTAGATGTGATTGAAAAGTCGACAAGGTAACTGTACCGGTATGGCGACGCAGATAGTAAAGCTGTTTTCCTCGTGACACATGGTGTCGCATTGTTTGTTGTTGTCAAATGTTCGGCGATTTGTTACTCAATACTTAATAGTATCTCATCATAGGGCTTGCGAGACAAGTCAGTATGGTAATTTGAAGCGGTCTTCGTCTTTTCTGCGAGCTCATGGAAAGAGGTCTTATTGCATTCCTACGAAAGCAGGAATTGCAAAAGGGCAAGTTATGGAAAGATATTGGCAAAAAAGGGCACTTGGACTTACAGGGGCCTTTATCATGCTCTGGTGTGGAGTATCCGCCTGTTCGCCGGACAAGCTCTACTACGCGGACAACTTGGACCCGGTCAAGGCTGTAACGGACACCTTCGGCTTTCCCCAATGGGTTGAAGTGCAGCCGGATGGCGCGGAAAAGCTTGTCTACCGCGTCCGCGACCCCATGGGTGGGAACGATTACCACCGTTACTTCATCGTCAAGAACGGAAAGGTGATGGGCGGCGGTATAGAGTGACATATAAACCTCTCTCGCATTTCACGATGCGCGCTGCCTGGGCAGGCGCCTTTTCCACTTAAACGGTTCCACAATAAAAGTCCTAGCTGGGCATTCTGGTTCGCCTTGTTTGTGCTTTTCCAGCCAAACGAAGGGGATTATTTGATATTGTTAATCCCCACGTAGTCTGTTATTTAAGTGTCATGAAGCATTTCATTTTAGGCACAGCCGGACATGTCGATCATGGCAAGACAGCCCTCATCAAGGCCATCACCGGAATCGATACGGACAGGCTAAAGGAGGAGAAGGAGAGGGGTATAAGCATCGAGTTGGGGTTTGCTTGTCTAACTCTTCCAAACGGTCAGACCTTCGGTATTGTGGATGTTCCGGGGCATGAAAGATTCATAAGAAATATGGTGTCCGGAGCCTCGGGTATCGATGTGGTGATTATGGTAATCGCGGCAGACGAAGGTGTCATGCCACAGACGAGGGAGCATCTTCACATCTGCTCACTTCTCGGCATCAAAAAAGGTCTTGTCGCCCTTACCAAAATCGATATGGTAACGGACGAATGGCTCGATCTTGTGGAAGACGATGTCCATGAATTCTTGAAAGGCACTTTCCTGGAGTCATCTCCTGTTATCCCTGTTTCTTCCATTACAGGTGCAGGACTTGAGGCCTTACTGGAAGCGCTTGTCAAGGTAGCGTCAGAGATAGAAGGAGGATCAGACGCAGGCATTTTCCGGTTACCTGTTGATAGGGCGTTTACCATGAAGGGATTCGGGACAGTCGTAACAGGAACTTTGATTTCCGGAGATATAAGGTTGGGCGAGGAGGTGGAAATACTGCCGGCTGGAATCACTGCCAAGGTGCGTGGCATACAGATTCACAACCAGAGTGCAACCATGGCTCAGGCAGGCCAGCGGACGGCCATAAATCTTCAAGGGGTTGAAAAGGATACCATTGTCAGAGGACATGTCTTGGCCAGACCACAGACTCTTAAGCCGTCGAGCCGCCTCGATGTGTACGTGCAGTATTTATCAAACAACAATAGGAGGTTGAAGAACAGGAATCTCGTGCGGTTTCATGTGGGGACCAATGAAGTCATAGGCAGGATGATACTACTGGACCGCGAAGACATGGAACCTGGAGCTAAGGCTCCTGCACAGGTTGTTCTTGAATCTCCCATCGTCTCAATGGCAAAAGATAGGTTTGTCATCAGGAGCTACTCGCCTGTTACGACAATCGGAGGAGGGGACATTGTCGATCCTCTCCCCAAAAAACATAAGAGGAATTCTGGAAAGATAAATCGTGAAATTGAGCTTTTGCATAATGGTCGTGACGCGGAGCAGGTGGCGGTTATTGTTGAACGGTCGGGAATTGAGGGTATCGATATATCGGAGCTTAGAATGAGGACAGGAATGCATCAGAATATCCTTAAGGACATTCTCAAATCCCTCTCTTCAAAGCAGCAGGTTGTAGTTCTGGATGTTGATGAATCCAGGGTCATATCTTCCTCCGTTTATGAGAATCTCCAGGGGAAGATTCTCATGGAAATGAGGGCCTATCATGGGAGATATCCGCTGAAGGAAGGTATTTCAAAGGAGGAATTGCGGAGTACGGCAGGGCAGTTCATAAGGCCAAGGCTCTTTAACATGGCTGTCCGGGACATGGAAAAGAGAGGAGACATAGTCGCGGAGAGAGAGAACATTCGCCTGTCGGGGCACCATGTGGATCTGAAGGGAGAACTGGAGGACCTGCGAAGCAAGATTGCTCAGGCTTATATTGACGCAGGACTTGCCCCTCCTTCTATCAAAGGGCTTATGGAAAGATATGCGGGCCAAAAGGGCTTGGCAGAAAGCGTCATCAATGTGATGCTCAAGGAAGGATCCCTGGTAAAGATAAATGAGGAGCTTTACTTTCATAAAGACGTTTTAGCCATGCTCCGGGAAGATTATAAAAACCTTCTGGTGAGGGATGGGAAGGCTACACCGGCGAGTTTGAAGGAGTTGACCGGCCTATCAAGAAAATTCATCATACCGTTAATGGAGTACTTTGATATAACAAAGCTGACTATCAGGGCAGGTGATCATCGCATTTTGAGGGAGAAGTGAACAATAACGACTAACGATGGCAGGTGATGCATGAATATGAAGAGCAAGAATGTTTATATCAAAGATATAAAACCCGGTGAGAGAGTCAACGAGTTATTTCTTGTGACTGAGAAGAATCTCGCCTTTTCCCAGAAGGGGGCTCCTTATCTGAATCTTCGTCTCAAGGATAAGACAGGGGAGGTTGACGGAAAGATTTGGGAGAACGCAATAGAGTGGGACAAACTCTTCAGTAAGGGGGATGTAATTAAGGCGCAGGGCGGGGCAGTCAGCTTCAGAAGCGCCGTCCAACTTTCCATAACAGGTGTCAGGAAGGTTGATGAATCTGCAGTCGATATAGCCGAATATTTGCCTGCTGCAAAAGGGGACATCGATGTCATGTTTGCCGATCTCATGACCTTTGTCGAGCAAATAGATACACCTTGCTTAAGGGAGCTGTTACACTTGTTTTTCGACGATGGCGAGGTGGCAACATTATTCAAAAAGGCTCCCGCTGCGAAAAGTTTTCATCATGTTTACATAGGGGGCCTTCTTGAACACACCCTCTCAGTCATACGCATTCTCGATCAGATAACTAAGCATTACCAGGGAATTAACAGGGACCTCCTCATAACCGGAGGTATACTCCATGACATAGGCAAGATTTATGAATACAGGTATGAGACAATGTTTGACTACAGTGATGAGGGCAGGCTGATTGGGCATATCGTCATCGGTCTGGAGATGCTGGATGCCAGGATTTGCGCCGTGGAAGGCTTTCCCGCACAGCTCGCCATGCAGCTCCGCCATCTAATATTGAGTCATCACGGCGCTCAGGAATTCGGTTCGCCAAAGCGTCCAAAGACGCCGGAAGCATTGATAGTGCATTTCATTGATGATCTTGACGCCAAAGTTAATGCCTTCCAGGAATTCATCCAGGAATCTGATGACGATTCACACTGGACACCTTTCCACAAACTGTTCGAGCGGTTTATATACAAGGGTTGATTATATCTATGAAAGAGTGTGTCTAGTCCTGTTAAACTGGCGGCTCTTCTGTGTCACAGCCTTCCGTTCATTTTCAGGTAGCAGGCATCCGGATAGACAATCATCATCACATCTGCCGTCGCAGGGTTCGATGTGAACCGTGACGCTGGTATGGGGGAAGTGAGCTTCTATGCTTCTGGATAATTCATCGGTGATGCGGTGAGAATCCTTGACAGACATGGCAGGATCAACTTTAATATGGCAGTCAACGAAACGGTAGTCTCCCGCCTTGCGGGTGCGTAATCGATGAAAGCCATGAATGACAGGCCGGTGTGCCATTATCAACTGGCGGATCCAAGCCTCCTCTTCTGCGGGAAGTTTAACATCCATAAGATCCTGCGCCGACTGTACGGTCAGTCTGTAAGCAGCGCTCATGATCAATAGCGCGACCGCGATCGCTGCAACTGGGTCCAGCCAATAAAGATTGGTGGCAGGGGAAGCAAGGTGGCCCGTCCAGATCATGGCAAGACTTGTCATCACACCCGCTGACGTGTACACATCGGTGCGCAAATGCCAGCCGTCGGCCTCGAGAGCAATGGACCCAGTCTCTCTTGCGACCTTGAAAAGCTTTTTCGATACTGCTATATTAACCAGAGCCGAAATTAACATTACCCCAACGCCCCAACTGACGTATTCAATAGGCTGCGGATTCAGAAGTTTCTTGATCGCCTCGTAGATGATCCAGACGGCCGCCAGAAGAATCAGCAGTGCCTCAATAGTTCCGGATATGTTTTCAAATTTTCCATGGCCGAATGGATGCTTGGCATCGGCAGGCATGCTGGATTTGCCAACGGAGAACATCGTGATGAGGGAAGCCAGAAGATCTACCCCGGAATGGATCGCTTCAGACATGATAGACACCGATCCAATCACGAGTCCGACAGCGATCTTCATGGCCACAAGCGCCGTATTTGACAACACGGAAAGCCGTGCAATACTTACCTTGCGATCCTGCAAACCCATATGAGAAATGCGTTCATGATAATAGTGGAGGCGTTTGTATTATTCGTTTCAATAACGAAATACAGCCGCGATTGGTTTGTCATCTGGCATCTTCTCCCGAGGAAGCGAGTAAACAGTGCCGCCATTCAACAGGGTCTGTATCGCAGAAAAATCTAATAGGTCCTCACTGCCGGTTTCGATCTTTTCGTGCAATTGCACATCCTTGGAATCCATGTCGAAAATGCCCCATTGACGGTGCCCCATGGCGATAAACAGTAAACCAACGCGCCCGTCGCAGGCGGCATGGATAATTTCCTTAATGTCGCTGGAAGTCAATCCCGTACCGGAAGATTGTCGATATTGGGCGATTGCGTCATTTTCAGCTTTTTGAAAATAAGGCCCTACGATCTCAAGTGCCAACCTGTGCAATTGTTCCGTACTTATTCCTTTGGGATTTCCAGGAATCCCATCTTCCATGAGATGAGGGTATGTGTTTACTTCCCTGTAGATCGGGAATAGATATTCGACGCCAGCGAGCACAAGAGGCACACGCTCACCTTTCAACAGGTCATGTAATCCCTTGTCGATCTGGCGGAAGTATTTTGAAATGTTTTCCTTCGCATCATCCAGTTCAGCTCCCCCACCTGACATCATGGATCCGCGCTCTCCTCCCCGTGGCGTCCCCCTATGGAAGCGGATTTGCCTTTCCAACTCGTCATACTGAAGGGCCTCTGCCAGATTTTTTGGTATCGTTTCAATCTGGATTTCTCCGATGTTCTGTTTTGTTCCCTCATAGAGTCTGCTCCCTTTTTGACTAAGCGTCAAAATGTAGTAGCGCCCATCGCCGGTGAGCGCCGGCAGGAGAGGTTTGACGCGGAAACGGTCAGCGACAACGATTAATTCATCAAAATTTATCGGCAGGCAATAGTGACGAAATGTATCTGTGGATATGAAGATGGCGAGACCGCAGTTCTGTTGTCGCCAGAAAGGCACATTGCCTGAAAGCACCTGTGCAGGTTCGAGTAGTGCCTTCGCCTCCGTGGCTCGGCAGCCGGCAGCTGTCAATTTTTCCTCGGCTTCACGAAGCAAATTTCTGAATCTGATTTGATTTTGCTGGATCTCAGCGCCAGCACGATAGGCGGGCATGAACATTGAGATGCACGGACCTTTCTGTTTTCTCATCAAGATTTTCAGTTCATCCTTCGATAACGATTTCATAGATTGATCTCCTTTAAGAAATATTTCCTGTCATGCTGGATCAAAGGAATCTCGGAAGACAGACAACATGAATTTTCCCATTAACCTACCGCTCCTCGGCGCCTACGCGCCGTTCAAGGTCTTGAACAAAGAAACCAAGGCCAGTACCCAGGTAGATGTATCGGGCTGACAGAGGCGCATCTTTTGATTATTTCCCTTTTGATTTTTTCTTGCTCATAGAAATGGCATTACTGGCCGGTTTAGTGAATTCGTCCGTATGCTTCGGATAATCATATTGAACAGCGTCTGCATATGCAGTTATATTCTTTTTTTCACCTTCTGCGGCCTCTTGCGAGCGCTTTGGACAATACCATTCGCCTTGCGATCTCCTCCTTTTCATCGGCTTCTATACATCCCATATTGCTTCCGAATGGCCCGTGCTATATATAGCCGCAATCAATATTATTATTACCTATTTCTGACTAATATGCAATGCCAATAAAATCGTCCTTCCATGATGCCCGAGGGGCCGTTGATCGTCCCGTCAGATATAATCTCTGACGACGTATTTTTGAGGCAGCCGCACATAATTAAATTCCGGATCATTGCCCTTTCAAACTGAACCGTAATTCGGTTTCAGCGGCCGGGGCACTCTCCGACAATCCATGTTCTGATGCATTGCCTCAAGATATAATGCAAGAATAAGAAATATTTTTCAGGGACTGATTCTCAAGAATGTATCTCCGGATGAGAGCTGTCGGGAATCCAATTTGTAATAATCAATTTTTGATGCTATAAAATCGAATGAAAAGCTACTTATCAATTGAAGCATTGTTATACATGGAAATTAAAAACCGCACCATCTCCACAAGCCCCTGGCGAGGAGTCTCACCGAAGGACTGGCATAACTGGGAGTGGCAATACAGAAATCGTGTACGTACTATCCGTCAGTTGGCTGTAGTCCTGAAGAAGACACCGGCGGCACTCAAGAAATATGGAGCCGTGGCCAAGGTTTACCCATTTGGCATCACTCCGTATTATCTTTCTCTGATGGATATGGCGGATGAAAATGACCCTCTTCGTCGCCAGAGTTTGCCCGATGAAAGGGAAACCGATTTTTCACTGGGTGGTGTGGCAGATCCTCTCGAAGAAGAACGGGACATGCCTGTTTCAGGTCTCGTGCATCGTTATAGCGACCGCTGCGTGGCAATCGTCACAAATACGTGTGCAACATATTGTCGACATTGCAACCGGAAGCGAAGATGGAGGAAAGGAGGAATCGCGGACAATACGGGGTACCTGGAGCGCATGGTTGACTATGTAGCTAAGACAAAACAAATTAGAGAGGTCATTGTTTCGGGGGGTGACCCCCTTACTATGAAAGACGGCATCCTGGATTGGTTTCTTGGATCATTACGTTCCATTTCCCATGTGGATGTACTGCGCATAGGGAGCCGTATGCCCGTAGTTATGCCCATGAAGATCACGCATGAACTGTGTAAAATGTTGCGCAAGCACCGCCCAATCTGGTTCAATACCCAATTCAATCATCCGAATGAAATAACGCCGGAGGCTGCGCATGCCTGCGAAATGATACTTGAGGCGGGAATCCCCGTATCAAATCAAACTGTCCTGCTTCGGGGCATCAACGACAACTACGAAATCTTGCGAGAACTCTTCTACGGCCTTCAAAGGATATCTGTCAGGCCTTATTATCTGTTTCAATGTGATCCAGTAAAAGGTGCGGATCATTTTCGCACTGACGTGCGGAGAGGTATAAAGATCATGAAGAGAATGTGGGGGAATATATCGGGACTTTGTGTGCCGCAATATATATTTGATTTACCGGGTGGCAAAGGGAAATGTCCTCTTTATCCTGGCTCTCCTTTTCGCGCCATAGCCACAGGACAGAAAGATATTTTTGACAGTGAAGGAAAAGTGAATTAGTAAGTGCCTTATTTCGGATGAAAGGAGAAGGACTGCTACATGTATAGTGCGAGCGATTTGAAAAAAGGTCTACGGATCAAGATTGACGATGAACCTTATATCGTCACGGAGTTCAACTTCGTAAAACCTGGAAAAGGCCAGGCTCTTTATAGGTGCAGATTACGCAACATGATCACGGGTGCGCAGTTTGAGCGGACCTTCCGTTCCGTAGATGCATTCGAATCAGCGGATCTTCAGCAGAAAAAAATGCAGTACCTGTATCAAGAACATGAAAAATACTGCTTCATGGATAACGAAAGTTACGAGCAGGTTTTCCTCACCGGCGACCAAGTTGGAGAGGCGAAAAAATTCCTTATTGATAACCTGGAGGTAGAGATCCTCTTTTTTGAAGACAAGCCTCTCGAAGTGAGCCTGCAGAATTTCGTTGATCTCGTCGTCATACACGCTGACCCATGGGCCAAGGGTGATTCGGTATCAGGCAAGACCAAGCCGGTGACCCTGCAAACGGGTTATCAGATTCAGGTCCCCCCTTTCATCGAAGAAGGTGAGAAGATCAGAGTTGATACACGGAGTGGCGAATATCTAACCAGGGTCAAGGATTGATGTCTATGGGAGACGATGGGAGATTAGCAAAGAAACGGGAAGCTTTATGCAAGCGCGCCAGGATGATCCACGCGATCCGAGATTTTCTTGCAGGTAGAAGCTATTTGGAGGTGGAAACCCCTCACTTGATTCCAGCCGTTATTCCTGAAGCCCATATTGATGCCGTCTCCTGTGGAAGCAGGTTTTTACACACATCTCCTGAGCTTCATATGAAGCGACTTCTTGCAACGGGTTATCCGAAGATATTTCAAATCTGCAAGTGTTTCCGTGATGGTGAACTAGGTCAATGTCATCTCCCCGAGTTTACGATGCTGGAATGGTACTGCCAAGGCATGGACTATCGCGAGCTAATGAAAGAATGTGAGGAACTGATTGTTTCTGTCGCCCGTAATCTCGGTTGCGGCGACGTTATTGATTATCAGGGCAATGCAATAGGTTTAGAAAGACCATGGGAGAGTATATCTGTAAGAGAGGCTTTTGCATGCTACGCGCCAATGTCGATGGATAAATCTTTGAAGGAAAATCGCTTCGATGAAATTATGGTATCCCATATCGAACCTCGCTTGGGTCTCGGGCGGCCCGCCTTCATCTATGATTATCCTATGTCAGGATCGGCCCTGGCGAAGGAAAAGAAGGAGGACTTCGCATTGGCTGAACGTTTTGAGTTGTATATAGGAGGGAAAGAAATCGCCAATGCATGTTCTGAGCTTACAGATCCCGAGGAAAATCGGCGACGAGTTCTGAGCATGAACAGATATCGTTATTCTACAGGTAAATCGATTTACCCTGTGCCGCACCGGTTTCTTGATGACATGGCTTCCATGCCACAGGCAGCGGGGATTGCCCTGGGCGTGGACAGGTTGGCAATGATTTTTTGCGATTCGTCTACCATCGATGAAGTTGTATCTTTTGCACCGGAATTTTATAATGATTCTACTGGCGGGCTTTTGTGAATTTTTATAAATTTATTCTGTTTTTGAATACCCGCTATTCTAAATCTGTTGACAAGGCCTTTTTTTTCCATTACACGTTATGGCCCGTAGCAAGTCGCAGACTCAAGTACTGCTCAAATAAGTAATTCAGGAGTAAAAAAGTGAAAGAGATATCTTCTGCCGCAGCCGTTGGTTTTGGAGGACATTTTCACGGCAGTGTTCTCAACATGATTCTTGATGCAGGACTGTTGGTTCAATTTATCCTGCTGTTGCTCCTTTTATTTTCTGTCGTGTCCTGGGCCATCATTTTGGTGAAATACAGGACCATTAAGAAGGTAAAAAAGGAAAACATCATGTTCATGGACGCCTATATGAACAGTAATAAGCTCTCCGATATTTTTCCCCAGGCGAAAAAATACAAATATTCAACAATGGCTGCGGTATTTCAGGCGGGCTACACGGAACTGGTGAAGATCACGAAGGTTATAAGAGGGTCCTCATCTCCCAGGGAGTCCGACGAATCGACTCTGCCTCAACTGGAGCTGAAGGGCATAGACAACGTTGAAAGGTCCCTGAACAAAGCATGCAGTTCTGAAGCAACGAGGCTCGAAAGCACACTGGGCTTCCTCGCCACAACAGGGAGTGCATCACCTTTTATTGGGTTGTTCGGGACGGTTTGGGGCATTATGGATACATTCAGAGGTATAGGCACAAGAGGCTCAGCAACCCTTGCTGTGGTGGCGCCAGGTATTTCAGAGGCACTTATTGCTACTGCAGCCGGCCTTGCTGCAGCCATACCTGCCGTCATTTTCTATAACTATTATCTCAATGTAGTAAAAAACATATCCGTGGAAATGGACAACTTCGCTTCTGAAATACTAAATATCGTCGAAAGAAATTATGTGAGAAAATAAAGTTTCTTATGAAATCCGGGAGAAAAAGAAATAGCGGCGGGAAGCTTCTGGCGGAAATAAACGTGACACCGCTGGTTGACGTCGTGCTTGTCTTGCTGATAATTTTCATGGTTACGGCCCCCATGCTGCAGATGGGCATAGACGTTAATCTGCCGCAGGTTAAGTCGAAGAGCATAGATGTGACAGAGGAAAAACTTGTGCTGACAATTAACAGTGCCAAAGAAATATTTATAAACAGGAATAAGGTCCCCGTTACCGGTCTGAGTGTGAAGCTGCAAAGCATCTTTGCCAACAGGATCGATAGGGAAGTCTTTCTGAGGGCTGACAAGAACGTTCCTTATGGGTTTGTAGTGGAAGTGATGTCCGAGGTCAGAAAAGCTGGTATCGATAGACTGGGGATGATCACGGAGGCGCCCGCGGAATCAAGGTGACGTCCCGCAGGATGATGCAGAATGCAAAAGGAACGAGGTGACAATGATTTAAGCTTCAACAGTATGATTTTTATATCTCTATTAATTCATACTGTAGTGCTGTCTGTCATTTTCTTTGTACCATCCCTTCCCTCTCCAAGATGGACTTTCGGCCCCGTTTATTCCGTTAATCTCGTCAGTTCATCTGAAGTGCTCCAGGACAAGAAGGAGCGAACGGCAATTTCGAAGGAGGTCGGTCGGACTATTCCCAGTGAGTACTCTACTGTCCTAAAAAAGCGGCCCGATACAGTCCCGGCTGTTCCCATCAAGAGGTTGGACTCCCAGAGAAAGCAGGTTAGCGGTGTTGACAGGGCGATTGAAGATATTAGAAAAAAAGTGAATACTGGAATAAATCAACCGAACCTTGCCGGCCAGACAAATAGTACGGAATCCAATGCAAAGATGAACGCCTATTACAGCCTGATCTGGTCCAGGATAAGGGGAAAATGGACGCTCCCTCAGGGAATATTACCAAGGGAGAACATCGAGGCCATTATACAGGCGAAGATATTAAAGAACGGTGCCGTAGTAAATTTGAGTTTTGAGAAACGCTCGGGCAATCCATATTTCGATGAGTCGGCTATGAAGGCCATCAAAAAGGCAAGCCCCTTTCCACCCCTGCCTGATTCTATAAGGGATAACAATATCGCCATCGGCATAAGGTTTCATTCAATGGAGTTCAGATAGAATAGGTTAATCCTTTGATGAAGGGTCTACGGTCTTTGTCATGAACTACTGCAATGTTATGAGACGTCTTATAAAATTCGTTGCGCCCATGCTGGTCATGCTATCCGTCTTGTGTATGCCTGATCGCGCCTCGGGCATGGTCTACATTGACATCGATTCTCCCGCCTTCCAAAAATTTCCCATCGCCATTGTTGATTTCAGGAAGATAAGTCAACAGAGCTATCCGGCAGAGCTGTCAGGTTGGTTTTCAGATACGCTGGCGAAATATTTGCAGATGACAGGATTTTTTAACATCATCAACAAAAAGGCTTTTCTCGAAGATCAAAAACAAGCTGGCTTAACGGTGGATAGTATCAGGTTTGAGGACTGGGCTGTAATTGGCGCTGAATATTTGGTGAAGGGGGCTTTTCAGTCTAATGGTAAGGATGTCACTGCCCGATTTTATCTTTTCGATGTCATGAAGGGAGAAGTTATCGTCGGAAAACAGTACAGCGGAAAAATAGAAGATAAGATCGAAATGGTTCGACGCTTTGCGGGAGAAATTCTTCTTGCCCTGACAGGAGACGACGGCGTATTTAGGACAGAGATAGCTTTTGTGCTGAAGAAGAAGCAAATTTCGGATATTTACACAATCAAATTCGATGGAACTGAGTTGCTCCAAGTTACTAACTTCCAGTCACTGACTCTAGCGCCGCGCTGGTCTCTAGACGGAAAATTTATATCCTTTACATCTTACAGAAGCGGGAATCCCGATCTCTATATCAAGCCCGTAAACGGTACGAAGGTGGAAAAAATTGCGAGTTTTGATGGTATCAATCTGGGTGGATCGTGGTCGAGGGACGGCAGGAAGCTCTTGGTGACCCTGAGCAAGGACGGCAATGAGGAAATATATAAGATGGATCTGGAGAGCAGAAATCTTGAACGCCTCACCAATAATTTTGCCATTGATGTATCGCCCTCTTGGTCGCCGGATAACAAAAGCATTGCTTTTGTTTCAAACCGCTCCGGCACACCGCAAATATTCACGATGGACGCTGATGGGAGTAATGTGAAAAGACTAACCTTCGACGGAAACTACAATACATCCCCATCCTGGTCGCCACGGGGCAACAGGATAGCGTATGAAGGACGGGTGAATGGACGTTTCCAGATATTCTACATAAATGAGGATGGCAGCAATCCTTCACAGCTTACCTTTGATAATGTTGACCATGAATCGCCGTCCTGGTCCCCAGATGGCAGGTACTTGGCCTTCAGCACAAGGAGTAATGGCAAATACAGAGTTTGCGTGATGAATGCTAACGGGTCAAATGTGCGTGTCCTCTATGAAAATGTGAGCGGCTGCATGAGCCCATCTTGGTCGCCAAAAATAAAGTCCCCACAATAAGTTATTAGAGGACATGTCAATAAGGTGTGCGTACCTGCTGGTTCCCCACTTGAAATTTTTGTGGTTGACCTTTAGGGTGGATTGTGGTTTAGAGATTCCGAATCGGGAGATGACCAATTATCTTAAGAGTGGCGAAGAGGAGAGAAGATGAGGGCACTATGAAGAGAAGCCTTTGTAATACTTGGGATAATTGGCAAAGAAAGACCCCTGGTTCCGTGGCATGATGAAAAAGCTTGGCAAAGAACAGGAGAGACCACTTTGTCGTTATGGTCAAATAGTAACGTCGTAATAGGGAGATCCATCAATTGAAGAGTTTTATTTTTTCGCTCCTGCTCGCATCCCTGATCTGCACCGTAGGTTGCGCATCGACCAAAGATTTGCAGCGCGTTCATGGGGATATTGATAGGCAAGTCTTGGCTTTAAAAGAGGAAAATGCGGGCATCCGAAAAGATATTGTCAAGATCCAAGAAACGCAAGCGTCTTTACAAAAGAGCCAAGCAGAAATGCGTGTGGATATTACGGATATGAGGGATGGCATCCAAGGTCTGAGGGTTGCAATTGAAGGATTAAGAAAGGACATGGCGTCAATAAGGGAGAGAATAGATAATTTATCTCTGAAGATAAACTTTATGGAAGACTTCCTGGAAATTGGAAGGAGAGAAAACCATTCGGAGGCCGATAAAACGGGGAAGGCCGCTTTAAAGAATGCCGCAAAAGGGAAAACGGGTAAGGAATCGGTATATGCATTGGCCTATGAAACTTTTAAGGAGGGAAAGTATGAAAAGGCCAGAGGGGAGTTTCAGTATTTCCTGAAGCAGCACCCTGACTCGGAATATTCTGACAGCGCCCAATTCTTGATAGGGGAAAGTTTTTATTTCGAGAAGAACTATGAAAAAGCCATACCCGAATACGAAAAGGTGGTCAAGAACTATCCCAAAGGAAGCAAGGTTCCGTATGCTTTGTTGAAGCAGGGTTTCTCTTTTTTGAATCTAGGCGACAAATCAAGTGCCAGGCCGATTCTTCAGCAGATCATAAAGGAATATCCCGACACCAACCAGGCAACAATAGCAAGGGCAAAACTGATAGAAATTAAGTAGAGACAAAGTAAAAGAAAGATCCCTTACCGTCATATTCGTTTCATTGATCAAGAGGAATAGGTATGATTCCGGGAGGGGGTTCGAGATCAAAGGTCATCGCATCAATTCCCTTTGCGGGCTCGATATAGACATAACGGATGATGATATCGGGCTTGTCATTGTCTCCATAAACAATTGTAACATTCTCAGGCAGAATCACATTTTCGATGCAAGTGCAACCGGTGAATTTGGCGCTGTATAACCGGGAGTCGTCGCCTGCAAATAAATCGACCCTGACGAGTCTTTTTTCCGAATCCACCCAGAGAGATTGAATTTTTCTGTTTTCAGAAAGTATATCAAGCCTGTAGAGGATGCCGTCGGGTGAACCTTCTAGAGTAATCGACTTTCCTCTTATTTCGGGATGAGTACCTATCAGGATGGACGTTATGCCTTCGATATCCGGCCCTGATGCAGCAATCGGAAGAAAATGTGCCAAGTTCCTTTTAGTTGCCTCTCCTATATAGAATTTTCCTTTATTTGGAACGAAGACTTTCAGGACATTTTCATGGACGGTCAAGAAAAAATCTGCAGGCCCTATGAGTGGTACCGATTCCAATCTCAGTGAGGACGGTCTCTGCAGAGCTAACGCCACTTTCAGAGGAAACCGGCCCTCAGGAGTATTAACATCAATGCGCGCGATGGCTTTAATACCACCAGGGGAGTGACTGGTTGAGTCGATCTCCTCCAGAATAGCGAGGGGAGAGGAAAAACCCTCTCTTGAGCCTTCACCGACGTTTAGTGTTTTCTTGAAGGCGCATGCAGGAAAAATGAGAATGAGCGAAAGGATGAGGGAAATGGAGAGTGATCTTTTCCGCATCAAGGCATCTTTCTTTTAATGAGTTCATCGAGCTTTTTTTGCAGATCGCCATTGGCGGGGTTTAATTTCAGCGCCTGTTTGTATATTTCGATGGCCTCGCTCATCCTTCCTGCCTTTGTGTAGGCGTCACCCAGATGTTCAGCGATCATTGGATCATTAGGCAGGCCATCCGATGCCTCTTTAAGATATTTTATGGCCAGATCCATTCTGTTTTTCCTGAAATATACCCAGCCGAGGCTGTCAATCATGTAGGCGTTCCCGGGCTTCAAGGTTAGAGCCTTTTTGATCATATCCTCGGCTTCGTCAAGACGGATACCCCTGTCCGCATATGTATAACCTATAAAGTTGAGTGCGTCTGCATTCGTCGGATCAATTTTTAGGACTAACTCCATTTCATTTATGCTTTCGTTGAAACGGTTTATCTTTTCATAAAGGACACCGAGACTAAAATGAAGGTCGATGCTGTCTGGCAATGCACGAAGACCTTCTTTTAAAATTCCTTCCGCGGATGGAAGTTTCTTATCTTCCTCGTAAAGCGAGGAGAGGTAAACGTAAAGACCCGGCATATCTCGATTATTGAGAATGGCTTTTTTCATTACGTCTATGGCCTGGGCAATCTTGCCCTCCTTCTTGAGGATGATTCCGATATTAATCTGGGCATTTCCGTAAAGCGCTGAATCCAGGGGGATCTTTTTAAATTCTTCAAGCGCCTTGCCGTGCATCTTTTTCTCTTCATACGCGGACGCGAGCAAATATCTAACCCTCTGGTCATTTGGATTTCCTTCCAGCAAAATGGTGAACTCGCCAATGGCATCGTCAGGCTTCCCCTTTTCGAGGTAAAGGAGGCCGAGATCCAGGCGCGCTTCCCTTTTGCCATTATCGAAATCCAGGACTCGCTTGAATTCCCTTTCTGCATCGTCTAATTTTTGTTCTCTGAGCAAGATTTCCCCCAACTTTATCCTCACGTTTGTGCTGGTTGGATGGAGCTCGATGAAACTCCTGTACAATTTTATCGCTTGATCGCTCTTATTTTCTTTTTCATAGAGGAGGCCCAAATCGATCAATGCCGGTTCAAAAGTAGGTTTTATGGATAGTGTCTTCTTGAAACCTTGTTCGGCTTCTTCATAGCGATTCATGTCCGTCAATATTTTTGCCAGGTAATAGTTGGCAGTGAGATGGTCGGGACTGGTTTTTATGAGATCTTGGAAAGTTTTCAAGGCCTTTTTGTAGTTCTTGTTCTCCGCATAGATGGTGCCGAGATACAAACGGGAAAATGTATTTGTCGGGTCGATCTCAATTACCCTTTCATATTCACCTATGGCGTCGTCATAATCTTTCATGTTCAGGTACAGTCCGCCCAAGAGGAGGCGGGCGTTGACATTATCCGGATATTCTGCGAGATATTCCTTGCTGAGGGTGATAGCCTTTTGCATCTCCCCATGTTCTATATATAATGATATGAGTTCCGTCTTGAGATAAGAGGATTGAGGGTCTAAGCCCATGGCCTTTTCATATTCTTTTATCGCGCCCTCTAAATTATCGTTAAGAATGTCCAACACGCCGAGGGAGTAATGATATGTCGAACAGAATGACGGTTGTTCAATCCCCTCTGAGATGTGCAAAACCTTGCCTGTCGCCGGTGAAGACGCGCAGCCAGCAAAACAGCATAAAATTAAGACGAGGAGAAATCTGTTGCTCAAATATTTTTGCATTTTAATCCATTTCAAAAGGCTCTGGAAAATTCAGGTCACTGTAAAGGAGCGAGTCGCCGGCTCTATGATTTACCGGACAAGTGTGGATACAGGAACAATATCAATGCCGCGAGATTGTAAAACGGGTATTGCCTCTCTCAGGGCCTGAATCGTTTTCTGGTGGGGATGCCCTATCATTACCACCGATTCAGATTTAAGGTCGAACTCCCTGTCGATCCGGTTTGTCAAATTTCGAAAAATTGTGATGTAATCGTTATCATTGTCGATAAATATGTTTCTTGAGATAAATCGAAGTCCTAACTTCCTCGCAATTGCCGGACCCTGAGACAGCGGCGTCGTCCGGCTGTCGACAAAGAAAAGATTCCGTTCCTTAATTTGTCTGAATACGACGGCGAGTTTTGCTTCATTCTCCATGAACTTCGATCCCATATGATTGTTTACGCCCGATAGATGGGGAATTGCACTGAGATCCTTGTCAACTTCATCCTTGATTTGCTGATCATTCATGCCCACAAAGAGGGCGCCCACACCGGGGTTTTCATCCGGGAAAGTATGAGGTTCCATCGGGAGATGGAGCAGGATTTCCCTCTTTGCACTGTACAAAATATTCGCCGCATCGACCGAATGTGCACAGTGAGGGAGAATGGCAAAGGTTAGGGAGGCATCAATCTCGAGAAGTTCATTCAGTGGTGAAAGATCATAGCCAATGTCATCTATGATTATGGCGATTTTTTTTCTCGATTGGCCAATTCTATCTTTAGGGATTGTGCTATCCGCCTCATACTTCCCCTGAATACTGGGTGCGGGCTTTTCCCTTAGAACATCCTTTTGGGCAGGTTCCTCATTCTTCACGCCCTGGTTCACGGCACGATACAGGTATAGCGTCATAACCGAGAGTATGACTGCTAAAGATATGACAAGTAACGTCCGTCCGCCTTTTTGCCTCATGGTCCATGAACTTCCTCCGGGCTTAGCTACACATCAGCCCTTGAGATTCTTTTTCATTATATCCCAGCTTTTAATGATATCCAGTGCGCTCTTTAGTTGGTTATCCCGCATTAAAATGTCCTGCACCTCCTTCGCACTGTTATCCTTGCTTGTATCATTTTCTTTCTTCGGCTCTATGTGACCCTTGAGGTCTCGTTCCCTGATGAAATCATCCGTCATTTCTTTATCCTCGGAAGGTCTCGCATATTTTACGGTGATATCTGGTTTTATTCCTTCGGCTTGTATAGATCTCCCACTTGGAGTGTAGTATTTCGCAGTGGTGAGCTTCAGGGCAGACCCGTCTTCGAGGGGGATGACAGTCTGCACTGATCCTTTTCCAAAGGTCTGCGTGCCGAGTATCAAAGCCCTGCCATTATCTTGTAGCGCCCCCGCTACTATCTCGGCAGCGCTGGCAGTACCCTCATTGACTATGGCAACAATAGGACACGTGGGCTCATCGCCGTCCTCTTTCGCTACCGATTTCGTTTCCATGTTTTCGGTTCTTCCCCTGGTTGTGACAATGACCCCGGATTTGAGGAAAACATCGGATACCGCCACTGCCTGATTCAGCAAACCGCCAGGGTTATTTCTGAGATCCAATACGATGCCTTCAAGAACACCACTTTTTGCTCGAATATCCCTGAGTTCTTTTTTTAGGTCATCGGCTGTTCTTTCCTGAAATGAAGATAATCTAATATAAGCGATATGATCATCGTAGATCTTGGATTTGACGCTTTTTATCTTTATGATGCTACGGGTAATCACAAAATCTTTCGGCTTGGTCATGTCCTCTCGCATAATGGTGACAGTTACCTTGGAATCCTTTGGCCCACGAAGTTTCTGGACTGCCTCCATTATAGTAATGTCCTTCGTCGATTTCCCGTCAATCTGTATAATATGGTCGCCCGCTTTAATGCCTGCATTGTAGGCCGGAGTATCTTCAATGGGCGAAACAACCGTCAGGACATCTTTCTTTATAGTGATTTCAATACCGATGCCTCCGAAACTCCCTCGTGTTTCCACCTCAAGATCTTTGTACATTTCGGCGGTCATATAGGCACTGTGGGGATCCAGGGACTTCATCATCCCATTAATGGCCCCCTCCAAAAGCTTTTTTGAATCTACTTCCTCGACATAGTTCTTCTGCACAATGTCGAGTACTTCATTGAAAGTTTTGAGATTCTTGTAAATGCTCCGCTCCAGTGCCGCCGATACTTGGGAATCTCGCTGAAGGCCGAACAGAAGCAGGCAGGCAACCAAGCACAGAGACAAGAACATTTTGTCATGCAAGAAGTTTTTCATTCAATCCTCCGCTGCTGATATTGATACAGTTCGCATGTGATAACTATTAAATCTAGGATAACACTATTTTCATTTAATTTTCCATAAATTTTATGTTGCAGGGCAGGCACAGTTCATAGGGAACCGGTGCACTGCCCGTCTTCTGCTCCGTGCCTGAGTTCATCTTATCCCCAGGAAAATGAGCATGCGCTGCCGCGGGAGTATTACGGGTGATACTGCCGGACGCGCAACTCTTTCGGGATGGGGGACACATTGAGGTTGCAAGGATAGGCCGCCGTTTACAGACGAGCTAGACAAACCGCCCCATATCAGGCGGAGTACCATGGGGTGCAACGGCGGGTCGTTGATGAATAATGTCTATAAAGCAGTCCACGATTTGTTCATCGAATTGACGATTAACGTTTCTTCTCAACTCGGCAACAGCCACATCTATCTCCATCGCCTTTCGGTATGGCCGGTTGTTCGTCATGGCATCGAAGGTATCCGCAACTGCCAGCATCCTGGAAAGCAAGGGAATATCTGAACCCTGCAGGCCATCGGGATAACCATCGCCATCCCACCGTTCGTGGTGATGGCGGATTATTGATCTTTCCGCGTCCAAGATGGGGAGGGGCTTTAAGATATTTTCTCCTATCAATGGGTGCTTTTTTATAATATCAAATTCGTCGGCGG
Organism: Syntrophales bacterium; assembly: GCA_035685925.1. Taxonomy (GTDB): domain Bacteria; phylum Desulfobacterota; class Syntrophia; order Syntrophales; family UBA2185; genus Fen-1135. The sequence continues at coordinate 51,466 of DASRZZ010000077.1, forward strand.
TTAGTCTACCTGGTTTCAGCAGGATGTTGTCAGGTATGGAGATTTTTCCTATGTCATGTAGAGTAGCCGCTATCTTTAGCGATTCTATTTCACTGGGGGAACAATTCATTGCTCCGGCGGTTGTTGTTACAGTATTCATCACCCTTATGGAGTGCTCTTCCGTGTAGTAATCACGGGCCTGGATTGAAGCGACAAGAGATTGAAAGGTGCTCAAGAGATTTGTATAAAGACTTTCATAGAGGAGTCTGTTCTCAATGTTGAGGGAGGCTCTGTTGGCAATACTCTGTATATAGTAGAGATCTCTTTCCGTATAGACATGTTCGTTGCTTTTCCCTGAAAGAGCTATGATACCGAAGGCCTGTTCTCTGATTTTCAAAGGTGAACAGATAACAGATGAGTATACAGTATCCTTGATGATGTTACGCAGCAAAGGCTCATTCCTGTGCGCGGCATCTTTGAGTATGGAATATAGTGATGGCATTATAACGCTGTTAAAAAAAGTTCGTGAAACCCCCTTGACGGCAACAGCGTCAAAATCTTGATAATCTTTGTCGTACAAAAGTATAGAACAGGCCTGGCCGCCGACAACCTTCAGCGCGAGATCAACCATTCCCTGGAAGATTTCGTCGTTGTTCTTTGTGAGTTCAATTTTGTCATATATGTAGCTGCGTGTAGATAAGTCGCTTATCCTGGTAGTCAAAGAAGGGGACGTTATTTGCTCTTCACATTGAGATAGAATGGTTTTTGCCCTTAAATAGACATCAACCTTATAGAGGAGGTCATCAATATTGAACGGTTTTGTCAGAAAGTCTACTGCACCGGTCTTCATTGCAGAGACTGACAGCCCGATTGAGGGGTAGGCTGTAACGATAATCACGTGTGTTGTCGGCTTGATTTCCCTAATTTTGTCTAAGAGAACCATGCCGTTCATGCCGGGCATCATGACATCACATATGACCAAATCGAAATGATTTTGCCTCAGCTTTTCCAGCCCTTCAATGCCGTCGGACGCCTCTGCCACTGCGTAATTACCAGCTTGGCATATGGCGTCAACAACGAGCGATCTCGTGGCGGTGTCGTCATCCACGACCAGTATGGATTTCTTTTCTGAACTTACATCATTCATACTGAAAAAGGCATGATCAATCTTAAGTGATTTCTGTGGATAAGGGCGCCTGATCTGGCTTAGTCATTGTTATTCTTGGATTTCAGAAGAGAATCCATCAGGCTACTTGAAATCTTATCGTAAGCCGTCTTATGCGAGGAGTCCGGGGTGACCGTGTCGGTATCCGTTGCATCCTGTGTAGGATCGGGTTGCCCGGGTGTTTCCCGCTTGCCCTTGTTCTGTTTTCTATAAGCCTTCAGAACATTTTCAGTCTGATAAGACGAAATTGCCATCGTTCCACCCCTGTCCACTATGTATTACAATTCTTTCCTCTGACGTACACGATGATTTTCATGAAGTTTCTAACATATGAAAATCTCTATTGCAAGAGAAAAAGTGATCCTATATCCGTATGGTTTTCTTTCTATCTTTAAACCTTTTGTTGAGTCGTCGCTCGGTAACGCTTGCCTTTCTCTGCAAAAAGCCTTTTTTTCGGCTTGGAAGCCGAGGAAGGTCAGGCTATTTTCGATGGATCATCGAAGGATGCTTAAAACCGCGGAATTACTTGCAGATTTCCAATGGGATCGCTCAAAAAACCGGAGAGGGTATTGTTTGGAGCCAGCATAGAAGATGGCCCCTCGGCTTTATCGTTGATAGCCTGTTGGAACTTCCTCGATACCTTGGCGAAAAAGTTACGTGCCAAGCCGCTGATGTGTCTTCATGAGGCTGCTTTTTTTACTTTGGATCTCTTGCAAATTTGCACACAATATCTTGCTACAAAATCTCAATTATAAATGGATATCATACTAGTAACATTCTATTTGACTATTGGTCAATTTTTGTTTACAGGGACATATTCGAACTAACTTAGCTGATTTTATATCGATATAATTATAATTGAGGAAGGTAGACTCAAGGAGCAAGGAAAATGACAATTGCTGATCGGGAAGATAATAATGATATGTATTATCAAGGGATTCACGGTGTCTTGGAGAAGGCGTTTCAGAACACATTTGTCGAAGAGCTTGTGCCCGGCATCGTTCACAATTTTGCTAATCCGTTAAACGGCGTCATGGGGCGCTCCAGGCTGTTGCAGAGAAAATTAACAGATATCATGGATAGTGCGGATGCGGAAAAAGGTACATTTTATCAGGAAAATCATAAAAAACTGGTTCGTGACGTTGACTCCATAGCGCACGAGGCTGATAGACTTTCTGACATTCTTCAAACCGTGGCGGGGAAGTTTTGTGCGCTCGGTGATCGGACTGCAAATAAACTGAATCTATCCGAGCTTATAGACATGGAGATGAAGTTCTTCGATTTTTATCTGGATTTCAAGCATAGCGTCAAAAAAACTTTGCGACTTGATAGAGAACTGCCGAAAACCAAAGGAGCCCCTACTGACTATTCCTTGGCCTTTTCTACAATTATCAAATATGCGGCAGTCGCTATGAAAGACAGTATCCCAAAGGAACTCTATATTTCAACACAACTTGAAAAGGGACAGATATGTGTGAAGATTCAGAATCGAGGGCTGCCCATTTCCGCCGATCTGAAAAGACTATTGCTTGATGAAGCGCAAGTGGATGCCTCTTCTCTGGCAGGAACCGGAGAAGGGGGACTTCTATGCGCCTTTTCACTGTTAAGGAAATGGGGCGCCTGCTTCGACATAAGCAGTGAGAATGGTTTGAATACAATCAGTGTCCTGATCCCTCCTTGTCACGCGTAGAATCAGGTCGAAGACTGAAGATTAAAGACACTTCCGAAATCATCAATAGGCAGATCTTACAATAAGTCTATTTCCATGTCGTCGGCAGTCATAAAGGCATTATCGAATATTTTTCGGGCCACACCTTCTGATTCTTTTCTTTCTCTTAATGTCTGATATATTTCGGCGTCGAAATGAACGAGGGCCAAGCTTTTTACGCCGGCGCCCCTGGCAATTTTTGCAGCGGTTTCCGGGTTCAGATGCGGCCAGCTTTCGCACGACTGGCCGCTTTTATACGCACATTCAGCAATGAGGAGATCTGATGATCTGGCTAGGTGGATGGCATTCTCACAGAAACCCGTGTCTGGGCAATAGCTTATTACCTTTCCTTCTAACTCAAACCTGTATCCCAAGGTCAGTGACTGGTGATTGAGCTCTTTGGCTTCAACTGTGAAAGGAAGTTTGCCGGCCTCTTTTGGTAATTCATAAATATTGACAGAATATGGAAGTTGCGAGACGGGTGCCGTGAAAGGGTCATTGACAAATATTCTTATAGTCTCCCTCGTTCCAGCGGGTCCGCAGATATTAAGACCATGTTGAAAATTAAATTTGTTCAGTGTATGCAATCCTATAATGTGATCAAGATGAAAATGACTTAGGAAAAGGCAGACGGGTTTCCCATTCCCTTCATTTATATATCGGTCCAGTTTATAAAGGCCGTTTCCGGCATCGAGGATAATTTCATAATCTGTTGTTCTTATAAGAATGCAGATGGTATTTCCAGTTTGCGTGTCATACCATCCGTTTGTTCCTAAAAATACCACTTTCAAATTTGTCTTCCTCTTTATTAGAATTGCAACTCAAAAAAATACCCCAGAGACCTTACCGTCCGGGGTTTCGCGGTTGCTTAGGTTTTAAATCGCTTTATCCCTTTTCACCATCGCAATGAGGTTGTTCTATATCAATAAAGATACCTTCCGTACCGGCCGGCGATACATCAACCCTCTCTTCACGTGCTAAGGGATCATCCGTATCATATCCGTGTCGATCTATCCTGAAATTTCCGTCTCCATGAATTTTCCGGCGTTCCATGTGTGCAAGACTCCTGCAAACCGTTAGACTATAGAAGAACGACAGGGCATTGTCAATGACAAACCTGCTCACTGCTTACTTAAGTAAATTGCGCTGGGGAAAATTGCAAGTAACGGATAAGAATCTATGTTTTTCCGTAAGCGGGGAAGGTATATCGTATCGTAATGTTATTCTCGCAGTTGTCATGCCGATAGACACATTGTTTTTCGTTCTGCTTCGTGATATAAGGGCGCGAGATTGAGTATTCGTTCGCAATGTTCTCTTATGAGTTGATAGTCCATGCTCGATCCCGCAAGCACCTCTTTTATCCTTGTGACAAGGAGTTGCGTTATAGATATCTTCTTTTCAAGGCGTCGCGGAAACCAGAAAATGGAGAACCATGAATGTCTAAAAAGATAATCAATAATGATCCGATACTTGATGTATCAAGGGCGGACGGAAAACTTTCAGGGCACTGGGAACCAGGTGAAACAGTACTCGAGGCTGAGCAGCTCTTCAGGAGCCTTACTGAAAAGTCCTTTGCCGCCGCCTTTATAGTGCAGGAGGGAAAATTCCGTTACATCAATACGAGCGCTATTGCTTATGCCGGATATACGGCTGAAGAGCTCATAGGCAAAGATTCGGGTATCATCGTACATCCGGACGATAGAGAAATGGCAAAGAAGAAGGCCCGCGAGATGCTTCAGGGCAAAGAATCGGCACCCTATGAATTCAGAACTGTAACCAAACAGGGTGCAATAAGATGCGTAATTCAGATAGTCGCCCCTATCCAGCATAATGGCAAGCCGGCAATCCTGGGAAATGCCATAGATGTCACTGAGCGCAAATGGGCGGAGGATGCTCTAAGAGAATCGGAGAGAAGGTTAGCTGATATTATTGATTTTCTGCCGGATGCAACACTCGCAATTGACTTAGAAGGGAAGATCATTGCGTGGAATCGTGCCATAGAGGAAATGACAGATGTCAAAGCCGCCGACATATTAGGGAAAGGTGACTATGAGTATGCATTGCCGTTTTACGGCATCCGCAGGCCCATCTTGGTTGATTTGGTCCTCAAGCCGGACAAGAAAATTGAACGGAGCTACTATTCCATTCTCGAAAAAAATAAAGATCTCCTGATCGTGGAGACATGGGTCCCCTTCTTGAAGTGGAAAAAGGCCTTCCTCTGGGCAAAGGCCAGTCCCCTTTATGATAGCAAAGGTGACATCGTAGGTGCCATTGAATCGATCAGGGACATTACGGCGCGCAAAGAGGCCGAAAGAATGCTTCAGGAATCGGAGGAAAAGTACCGATCCCTCGCATCCAGCATTGACGTGATGTATCTCGTTGACAAAGATTGCAGGTATCAGTTCATGAATGAGGGATTCCTGTCGAGGCGCGGCCTCACCTTGGGCGATGTGGAAGGAAGATCATATGACGACTTCCATTCTGCAGAGGATGCCAGAGAATTCAGGGAAATCATCAACGGCATCTTCAAGACGGGCCAATCGGTCCAGCATGAACATAGAAGTCAAAGAGATGACAAATACTTTCTCAGGTCATTGAGCCCCGTCAAAGATTCTGACGGGAGCACAATAGCTGTAACGGTAGTTTCCAAGGACATTACCAAACGCAAACGGGCGGAAGAGGCCCTGCGAGAATCGGAAAGGCGATTGTCGGACATTATTGATTTCTTGCCGGACGCCACACTTGCGATTAACCGGAAAGGGAAAGTAATCGCATGGAATCGTGCCATAGAGGAAATGACAGGGGTTAAAGCTGTTGACATGGTGGGGAAGGGTGATTTTGAGTATGCCTTGCCGTTCTATGGAGTTCGAAGGCCTATATTGATTGATCTTGTCTTGATGAAACCGGACAAAAAAGTTGAGAGTAGTTATTATTCTGTCTTCAAGAAAGAGGAGAATAACCTGATAGTGGAGACGTGGGTCCCTGCCTTAAAAGACAAGAAGGCCTTCCTTTGGGCAAAGGCAAGTCCTCTTTACGACAGTAAGGGGCGGATAGTAGGCGCCATCGAATCCATTCGGGATATCACGGAGCGCAAGCAGGCGGAAGAAATGCTGGAAAAGAGAGAGATTGAGCTTGAGGCAAAGACAAACGAACTTGAGGACCTAAATGCGGCCCTAAGGGTTTTGCTTAAGCAGAGAGAAGAGGATAAGAATGAGCTCGAACAAAAAGTGCTGTCAAATGTGAAGCTTCTTATACTGCCATATATAGAGAAATTGAAAAGCCGGATAGACTCGAAAGAATCTTCTTACGTCAAAGTGCTCGAATCAAATCTGAAAGAAATAGTGTCCCCCTTTGCGCAAAAATTGTCAGTCAAATATTTGAATCTTACCAATAGAGAGGTCCAGATTGCCAATCTTATAAAAGAAGACAAAACAACCAAAGAGATAGCAGCACTTCTTAATGTATCTGAAAGTGCAGTCAATGTTTATCGTTATCACATCCGACGCAAACTCAGTCTCACCAAAAAACACAATCTTCGTTCCTATTTATCGACATAATTTTAGGTAATACACCATCAGAGTTGCACTAAATTTTTTCTTTGACAACTCGCTGAGACAAGAGTTTACGGAGTAAAGTCACTAAATTTTCACTCCGGTGGTTAAACCGCCATTCTATCTCTTTCAAATAGAGATTAAAGTTTTTCTTTGGCACTCCACGGTAATGGTAAAGCCAATGTTTGGCATAAGACCAAAATCCTTCAATGCCATCGAGGTAGTCTCTACCTTTGGGTTTCCCTTTGTCCTTCTTGATGACCACATGATTGCCACGAATGTCCAGGAACGTATAAGCATGCCAGTCATCAGTATAATGAAGGCTCCCTGCCTTTGTATGACCGGTCATCAAAGGGATGAGTTCTCTTTTTCCTCTGCTGGTGATGGGAAAGGCTAAAACCTTGCCATTCCTTTGATAGAGACCGAAAACCATCCGTTTGCCGGCGGCACCCCAGCCGCGCTTGCCAGGAACTTTGCCGCCAAACATGGTTTCATCCATCTCGATCTCGCCGGAAAGCTCAGAAAGCTCTTTCATCGCTTAATCGTATAGGGCCTCTCTTAAAATTCTGAACCATCTCTGAACTGTCTTAGGATCTAAAGGCACCTGGAAACGAAGACGATAGGCTGGAACACCTAAACAGAAAAAATTTAGAAGCCTTCCTTTCCAATACGGAGAAATCTTCATTGAATACCATAACGTCTTATCAAATTTCCGGGTCAGACCATACTGACTGCAGCGCTTCTGACCTGTTGACAAATTCCAAAATTTCTTGCCGCCGCAGCGAGAACAACTTTTCATAGCTGATCTCTACATTATTTCAGCTATTTATCAAAGAACTAAGTGCAATCTAACTGGGGAATTGCCTCATTTTTGTAAAAGTTAAATATTTTTTAATATTAATTATGAATCTTTTAATATTGTCTTTTAACCTTTATGACTATATAAGCACTAAATCTGATCGCAGCGTAAAGTTCTCAAATTCTCCTTTTAAGTTTTAGATACTTATATCAATAGCAGATTCCAATAGTACGGCATACCCCTTATGACCTGCATTAAAGGGCTCCAGAGAATGAAACCGATAGAAAAATGGCGAGGCGGTTCATGCTTAAAAGAAGCAGAGGAATAATTATAATGTGGAGATTTGGCAGTCGTCGTGGGGAGATTATAATTGATTCTTTAATAACGGAAGGAGGTGGTCGTCGGTTTAGATTAGAGTTATGATCCGGTGAATGAATTCTGGAAGACTTTAACAACTTTAATTGGAATCAAAAAAGGAGGATGACATTATGGCAGGAGAATTAAAGCCTCGTTGGGGTCAACCCATAACTGGCATAGTTTCTACCATAGCATTTTTTTTGATCGCATGGATTACCTGGTATCTATTCAGCGATCCCCGTGGGCCCATGGGTCTATTTCCTTATCCGTTCGTTCTTATACTCGCCTGGATGATTCTGGTGGGTTTGTGGCAGCACATGTTCTTGGGAGACTGGCCGTTCCAGAAGTTATCGCCACCCGTCAGAGGGGTTGTGATGACCATTGTTAACCTGATCGGTGTGTGGTTTCTTATCGAAGTCATTTTTAATCGGGTTTTTGGTCTGGGATTCAATTTCTTAAGTCAAACCAATCTTAATGCACTGGCGGCGGCTGGGGCTACGGTAATGCCCGAAGGGTGCGGGAAATCTCTTACCTATGAAGCGATGAAAGGTGCACATTTTGCGCAGAGTGCAGGAGTGGGATTCGTTCTGATCGGATTCTACGCGTATCCCTTCGTGACAATCCTTTTTGGGAAGTGGCCAATCCGTCCCAGCAATCTGGAGCAGCCCGCAGCCGGTATTGCTGAAATAGGTTATTGCAGCTTGCTCGTCCTTTTCTTCTACGTCGTTCTTATCGTTCCCTTCTTCGGTTTGGTCTTCGAGAAGATGTTCGGTAATGCATATGGCATGAACACTCCCTGGTGGGGCGCTATAGGCGGCACCCCCCACCTGCACTGGGTCTTCGGCTGGTGGGAATGGGCGGTCATCGTCCTGTTCATGACTGCCAATGTCTGGCGCATGAAACCCTGGTCGCTCATCACGCTTCCCCAGCCCTGGAAAGGTCTCATATCTTTCGTGGGTACCATAGTGCTTGCATACATTTGCGCTTTGATTTGTCTGAAAATCATTCCACTATGGGCGAACATGGATGATATTATTCACCATCTGCCGGCCGGAGATAAGGGGAATCCGATACGGTTCCTTTGGTACCACTCGGCTGAGATCGCAGGCATGACCCTGATTCCTTTCCTGCAGTGGCACCACTATTTTGATGATATGTCCCCGGCGAAGAATGTGGATTCCTGGGGCGGATTCTGGTTCAGAACGTTTGGGGTGGTTGTTTTAGCCGCAGTTCTGTATATCTGCTACTATTACATCAACTTCGGTTACTGGGGACTCGGCAATCACCACATGGAGCATGATGTTGCTGAAAGATTATTAAATGGCGAATCCCTTATCTGGAATTTCTGGTGGATCATTCCCCTCCTATGGAACGAATGGTTCTTCCACAAGTGGCCTTTCTATGTTCATGATGAACATCACTAATTGATCAAAGTCGAGGTAAAGGGGCGAGATGCCCCTTTACCTCAGTCAACTATGTTGCCCGTGCACAGGGGTTTGTTTTGGTAAATGCTGTGCAAATTAGTTATGGTTTTGAAAGGAGGAAGTTATGGCGAGAATTCGCGGGAAAGCTAAGAAAGCTGAAATTATGACGCTTGAAGAAGCGGTTAAGAAATATATGCACAACGGCATCCAGATTGCCTTCAGCGGGTTTACGGGATTTAACAGAAACCCCATGGCCTTTGCCTGGGAAGTCGTAAGACAAAAATACAAGGACCTGCATGTCATAGACAGGCATGGCAGTTGCTGCACCTGGCTCCTTAATACCGTCGGTGCCATTAAGGTTTATGAAACTGACTGGATGGGCTGGGGTGAGATGGCGGGAAAACTCGACATCAATATGGAACGGATTTACAAGGCAGGAAAAATAATTCTTGAGGACTATTCTCACGGCGCAATGGCCATGAGATTCCTTGCCGGCGCCATCGGCGCGCCCTTCATTCCCTATTATGCGCCGCTGGGATCGGACCTCTACAATGCGGACTTTGATGCATTGGGAAAAGCCGGCCAGAGAGGCGGTAAAAATTCCAGGATTCCGAAGAAGAAATTCATCCAGATTGAAGAACCCTTCTTTGGCGATGGAGAGGTTGTTCTCCTGCCCGCTGCAAGGCCGGAACTCGCAGTCATTCACGTATCCAAGGTAGGCGACAAGGGGACGGCAAGATGGCGGGGCGTTGGGACGATTGACAAAGAAATCGCCTTTGCCTGCGACAAGGTCGTAATCACTGCAGAAGAGGTAGTTCCTGAGGGAGAGATGAGGAAGGATCCGGAATCCAATCAGATTCCCTTCTTTACTGTTGACGCCATTGTGGAAGTGCCTTGGGGAGCCTTCCCGAGTGGTGTCCCGTTCTATTATGATTATGACGCGCCCTTTATGCGGGAGATGGATAAGGCATCAAGAAACGTCGAGGACCTGAAAAAATGGCTCGATGACTGGGTATTTGGTCCGAAGAACTGGGAAGATTTCGTCGTGAAGCTCGGTGCACAGAAACTGTTGTCTCTCAGGGCGGACAGCACTACCGGATACAGCACCAAGATGATGCGAGGAAAGAACCCGGCACCGAGGATGAAGATGCCTTTATCTGTTGCTCGCAGTGGCTATTAAAGGAAAGGGGGGAATTAAAATGGCTAAAACAATGGAAGAATTGATGGAGTTGATCGACAAGATACCCGAGGAGAAAGCCAAAGCGGGTGAATTTATCCTGCCCGAATTGATGGCGATCGCCATTGCTCACGAAGTTTTGAATGATGACGTTGTCTTTGCCGGTACAGGGCTTCCCATGGTTGGGATTATGGCCGCCAACATGCTGAACGCGCCCAACGCCGTGTTGATTTATGAATCAGGGGTATGCGACGGGAAAACCATGCATGTGCCCATGTCTGTGGCTGACCAGAGGGCCGCCAATCTAGCCTCCACCCTTGGTGGACTGGTGGATACCTTTGGATATTATCTGCAGCAGGGTTTTGTGACCTTAGGGTTCCTCGGTGGAGCCGCTATTGATAAATACGGCGGCGTAAATGTAACATCCATCGGTGATTACTATGCCCCTGCGCACCGCTTCACAGGGTCTGGGGGGAATTCCGACATAGGAACCATGTCGAAAAGGGTTGCCTACATCATCCTCCAGGAAAAAAGAAGATTCCTGGAGAGAAATGATTATACCACAACGCCCGGCTGGTGGTGCTGGGACTTCAAGACACGGGAGTGGAAACCTAAGAAGGAGGTCTGGAAAGGCACGCCTTATGCTGATTCCGGGCCCTGTGGCGTGGTAACGAATATGGGCGTGTACAGGTTTGATGAGAAGGGAATCATCTACCTGGAAACATGCCACCCTGGTATTACCGTGGAGAAGATCAAAGAGAATTGCGGTTTTGATCTGAATGTTTCAAAGATTAAGGGTGAGACGCCAAACCCGACTTACAGGGAACTCTTTGTGTTGAGAGAGTTCGTTGACCCGGAATTGATCTTCCTGCCTGCGAAAACGGAATATCCGCCTGCGATCAAGTCAATTATTGGTTAGAAAACAACTTTAATAACTGGATCCTGTCAACCTGCCGCCTAGGCAGGCTGGCAGGATAATTAGAAGGAGGACGGCATACGAATTTAGATCTGATAGAAGAGCAAACAATCATTCAGGATACAGCCCGTCGCTTTGCGAGAACAGAACTCGAACCGGTAGCGGCGCGGCTCGACCAGGAGGGCGACAGAGACACCTTCATTAGGAATTTGAAGAAACTTGCCGAACTCGGTCTGATGGGCATCAACGTGAAGAGCGAATATGGAGGCTCTGAGGCAGGTGTGGTCGCTTTCAGTCTTGCGATCACAGAAATCGCCAGGGCTTGCGCCTCTACGGCGGTGACCATGTCGGTCAATAACATGGTCTGCGAGGTAATCCAAGCGATTGGCTCGGAAGAGCAGAAGATGGTTTATATTCCGAAGATCTGTTCGGGCGAATACCCTGCCGGTGGGTTTGCATTGACTGAGACCATGGCGGGCTCCGATGCAGCAGGGCTTCAGGCGTCTGCTGTTCTGGACGGCGATCACTGGGTTCTCAATGGGTCGAAGATATTTATTACCAGCGCCGAATACGCCGGCGTGTTCGTTGTTTGGGCGGTTACCGATAAAAAGGCGAAGAAGGGCAGCGGTATAAGCACATTTCTCGTTGAAAACGGCGCTCCCGGTTTTAAGATTGGCCGTCTAGAGCACAAAATGGGTCAGCATGCATCTTCAACGAATGAACTGATCTTTGAAGATTGCCGGATACCGAAATCAGCCCTCATGGGGAAGTTGAATGGCGGCTTCAAGACAGCCACGGGAGAACTTGCTGGTGGGCGCATAGGCATCGGATCCCTTGCTTTAGGTATCGGACTTGCAGCGATGGATTATGCCACGCGATATGCAATGGAGAGAAAGCAGTTCGATCAGTCCATCACGAATTTCCAAGCTATCCAGTGGATGATTGCGGAGTCCTATACGGAGCTCGAGGCGGCAAGACTCCTCCTTATGAACGCAGCGTTCAAGAAGGAGCAGGGCAAGCCCTTTGCTAGAGAGGCATCTATGGCAAAGTATTTTGCGACCGAAGCCGCAGACAGGGCATGCTTCAACGCCATTCAAATGCTCGGGGGTTATGGATACACCAATGAATTCCCTGTTGAACGTTATGCGAGAGACGTCCGGATTACGTTGATCTATGAAGGGACCAACCAGATACAACGGATGATAGTTGCCAGGGATATTATGAACAGCCTCAAAGAATCGGCGTGAACCATCCGAGGCTGAAGTGCATTTGGCGGTCAGGGTCGGAAACAGCAGCAAAATAAAGCTTGCACAGCAGGGAGCGAATTGCGCCAAAATAGGCGGCCACCGCGAAGTTGCGTCACCGGCAAAGCAGGATCGTACAGGTGACCTTCGGTCATCAAGTTTCATAAATTGCTTTGAAAATTGCCTTCGGAAACTGGGTCTCGTATTGCCGCTTTCCAGGGGCAGAATAATTTTACATATTTCTAAACAATGGGGGTAGTAATGGAAAAGGTACCACAAAAGCTGGAGAAGACCAGGGCAGAGATGTATGCCAATGCACCGATCTCGAAGTTCGGAGAGAGAAAGCCTGATTTCTCAACGATGGGGCGGAAAATAAAGAATCAGTTCAAGAGTTTCAGAGAGGTTGTCGTTGTTGAGGCATGCCGGACGCCATATGGCAGATTCGGGGGAGCACTGAAGGGTTTCTCAGCAGCCGAACTTGGGGCCTTGGCGATCAAGGAAGTAATCAAGCGGACAAATGGAAAGGTCAAACCGTCCGATGTGGATTACGTTTTCATGGGGCAGGTGGTTCCTGCAGGGTGTGGACAGGTACCCAGCAGGCAGGCAACCATCCTGGCAGGTCTACCTGAATCCATTCCCTCCATTACAATCAATAAAGTATGTTCTTCAGGTATTAAGCCGGTCGATCTCGCTGCCCAGATGATCCAGCTGGGAAGAGCGGAGATCTGCATAGCCGGGGGCCAGGAGAGCATGAGCAATGGCCCGTATGCCCTGCCTGAGATGAGGTGGGGGACAAGGATGGGACTCCCGACGCGACCGGCCGTCGATTTGGTGGTCTTCGACGGGCTTTGGGACGCCTTCTATAACCGGCACATGGCTATTCACGGCTCTGAGGTCGGTGATGAATTCGGCGTTACGCGACAGGATCAGGATGAATGGGCCCTTCACTCCCAGCTGGCGGCGGTTGAGGCCATGAAAACCGGGAAACTGGATGATGAAATATTCCCCGTGGAAATCAAGCAGGGGAAGAAGGCAGTCATATTCGATAAAGACGAAGGGCCGAGGCCGGAAACGACGATGGACGGGCTGGCTAAGTTGCCGCCCGTATTCAACCACAAGAGCCCGGTCACGGGAGGCCCCGGAAGCGTTACGGCGGGCAATGCACCGGGAGTCAACGACGGGGGGGATGTCTGCTTGTTGATGAGCAGACAGATGGCCGACAAGCTTGGCATGAAACCCCTGTTTACGATACTTGATTACGCCGAGGTTTCCCAGCCGCCGAAGGATATTGCGACGGTGCCGGGCCTGGCAATCAAAAAACTCCTCGCACAAAATGACATGACCCTAGATCAGGTAGATCTTCTGGAGATCAATGAAGCATTTGCTGCCGTTGTCTTGGTCAGTGCCCGTTACATCCTGGGCATGAGCAAGGAAGATATGTTTAAGAGAGTCAATGTTAATGGAAGCGCAATTGCATATGGCCACCCTATAGGTGCAACAGGCGCGAGAATCGTCATGACTCTTGCCTATGAACTGCGGCGAAGAGGCGGCGGGATCGGGATATGCGGTATATGCTCGGGCCATGCCCAGGGCGACGCGATGCTGATCAAAGTATAAGAAATTTACGTTCCTTAAGGCTCAAGTTCTTTTCTTCGGTGTTTGAAAGAATTTTACTTTTGGGAAGATAGGTTCTGAGAATAAAAAATGACGGGAGGAAGGTAGTCATGGCAGTCAAGACATTTGGTGTAGTGGGCGCCGGTCAGATGGGAAACGGTATTGCCCAGGTTGCTGCAAGCCCGGGAGGGCTCAATGTAATCATGAATGACATTGCGGACCAGTTCGTTGATAAAGGATACGATGCGATTTCAAAGAACCTGGACAGGCTCATCGCCAAGGAGAAGCTCACCGCTGACCAGAAGAAAGAAATCATGGGCCGCATCAAGAAGAGCACGAAGCTGGAAGACATGAAGGATGCCGACTTCGTTGTAGAGGCGGCTGTGGAGAGGGAAGATTTGAAACTGGGGATATTCAGGAAGCTTGATGAAGTCTGCAAGCCGGGCGTAATTCTCGCTACGAATACATCTTCGATTCCCATCACGAGGATAGCGGGGGCGACAAAGAGACCTGCCCTGGTCATCGGGATGCATTTCATGAATCCCGTCCCGGTGATGAGGCTCGTGGAGATTATCAGAGGCCTTGCTACCTCTCAGGAAACTTACAATATGACGGAGGCCTTGTCCAAGCAATTTGGGAAAGTTCCTGTCGAATGCAACGACTTCCCCGGATTTATATCGAACAGGATCCTTATGCCTATGATCAATGAGGCCGTTTATGCCCTGATGGAAGGGGTAGGAACGCCCAAGGCCATTGACGACATTATGGTGCTGGGCATGAATCACCCTATGGGTCCTCTGGCACTGGCTGACCTGATTGGTCTCGACACGTGCTGGGCCATAATGGACGTTCTATACAAGGGATTTGGTGATTCCAAGTACCGCCCCTGTCCGCTTCTCAAAAAATATGTGGATGCAGGTTATATGGGGAGAAAAACGGGAAAAGGATTCTACGATTATAGCAAGTAAAAATTGCGAATTTCGCTTCGGAAGGGAACGCAACCCGGGATGGCGGCAAGATAAAGTGGTTGCAGGGAAGCGAATTTCTTCATTGCGGGAAAATAAGATTTGGGCTGAGAAGCCCGAAGTTTAGTTGAAAAAATAGGCTCTCGGAAACCTGTCCGAGAGCGAGAAGAAATGGAAAAGGGGGTATATCTGATGGAATTCAAGAACCTCTTGTTTGCAGTTGAGGACGATGTCGCTACAATAACGTTTAACAGACCCAAGGCCTTAAATGCGATGAATACGGAAACCATGAAGGAGCTTATGGATGCAGTTACACTCTGTAAAAATGATGACACCGTAAAGGTTCTCATCCTCACCGGGTCGGGAGACAAGGCCTTTGTAGCGGGCGCCGATATATCAGGGATGCAGAACCTGCGTCCTAAAGAGGCCCTTGCCTTTATGGAGCTTGGTAATGAGACCCTGCGATTGATTGAAACGCTGCCAAAGCCTTCCATAGCCGCTGTGAATGGTTTTGCCCTGGGCGGCGGCACGGAGATCGCCATGTCCTGCGATATGAGATTTGCAGCGGAGACAGCCCGTTTCGGCCAGCCGGAAATACTGATCGGATTGATACCTGGATGGGGAGGAACTCAGAGGCTTTCGCGTTTAATAGGAATGGGAAGGGCCAAGGAGCTCATCATGGGTGGTGAACAGATTGATGCGAAAAGGGCCTTCGAAATTGGCCTGGTTAACAGGGTGTTTCCCCTGGATCAGCTTCTTGCGGAAACAAAGAAATTCGCGCTGAAACTTGTACGCATGCCCGGATTTGCCCTGAAGATGGCCAAACATTCGATCAATTATGGTTATGATCTTGCGCTTGATAACGGAATCAGACTTGAAATGGAATGCTGCGCCCAGTGCTTCAGCACGGATGATCAGAAAGAAGGAATGAAGGCATTCCTTGAAAAGAGAAAACCTGTTTACACTGGTAAGTGATTAGTCGTTTTATACTGCTTTAATTAAACATTATTGTAAGGGGGGTTATGAGCCATGAATTTTGGTTTAACAGAAGATCAACGTGACGTAAAAGAGATGGTAACAAAATTTGCAGAGCAGGAGATTAAACCTATTGCCGCAGAGTTGGACAAGACTCACAGGCATCCGGAAGAGATCTGCCGCAAGCTTGGCGAAATGGGCATCATGGGCATTGCCGTGCCTCAGGAATACGGCGGTGCGGGCATGGATACGGTGACGTACGTCCACAGCCTGATCGCGATTTCCAAGGCCTGTGCAAGTTGCGGTGTTATTGTGTCGGTCAACAATTCCCTGTACGGGTACCCGGTACTGGCCTTCGGGTCGGAAGAGCAGAAGAAAAAGTATTTACCACCCGTGGCCGGCGGGAAGGTCGAAGGCTGCTATGGGTTAACAGAGCCAAGCGCCGGGTCGGATGCGGCAGCACTGAAGTGCCGGGCCGTATTGAAAGGCGACAAATATATCGTTAACGGGACCAAAATCTTCATAACAAACGGTAATGTGGCGCATTACTGCGTTCTAGCTGTCACGACCGATCCCGCGTTAGGATACAAGGGTGTCATCAATCTCATCGTTGACATGAAGAACACCCCTGGTTTTAAAGTAGGGAAGATCGAGGAAAAGATGGGAATCCTCGCGTCAGGCACGGCTGAGCTTGTCTTCGAGGACGCCGAGGTACCGGCGGCAAACCTCCTGGGTAAGCCGGGACAGGGTTTTAAGCAGATGATGATGGGGCTGGACGCGGGGAGAATCGGCATTGGTTCCCAGGCTTGCGGTATAGGCAAGGCCGCTCTGGAAGACGCCTTGGCTTATGCAAAAGAGAGGGTGCAGTTCGGTAAGCCGATCGCGACATTCCAGGCGATCCAGTTCAAGCTCGCCGATATGGCAATGGAGCTTGATGCAGCGGAATTGATGCTCCTTCGCGCCGCCTGGATGGAAGACAACCATCTTGATTTTGAGAAGGAATCGGCCATGGCCAAGTGTTATGCGTCCGATGTGGCAATGAAGGCTGCCGTTGAATGCGTTCAGATATTCGGCGGTTACGGCTACACGAAAGAGTATCCGGCCGAAAGGCACATGCGGGATGCGAAGATCTGCCAGATCTATGAAGGGACGAACGAGATTCAGAGGGTGGTTATCTCAAGAAAACTTTTGAGCATGAGATAAAGCTGTCCATCACACAAAGCTCGTCTCATTTAAGAGGGAAAATAGAGATTCGTAAGAAGGCTTTCTTCTTTTAGTAGAAGAGTGGATGAAAGTTACTTTTCGATTCTGAAGGGTGAGAACTCATACTCTTTTTCCTCGACGGCGAAAGCCACCCTGTCATCTTCGTTTACTGTGAGTTTGCCTTCTATAATGCGGCGGCATCCGAAATCGAAAAAGTTTACCTGGTGGGTAGGCACATCCTTCTCATCCATTTGTTTGTAGTATTGCTCTTTTTCAGCTGGTGTAAGTTCTCTGATGATGAGTTTTTGGCATCGTTCGCGGGCTTCCCATGTACCCTGGCGTATGGTGACCCGGTAATTGCCGTGAAATTTTATAGGCATTCTTATTTCCATCACTGTACCTCCAGATTTCGCACTGTTTCGTAGCCGGAGACTGCATAGCACAACTTGGGATTATTGTCCATTTATTGATAGCGGTGCATTGCGGGCAGCCTTTTGTCTTTGACAAACCTGCATGAAGGGGAGATAATTCATGGATTCGACAGGCGGGTCCTGATTAATAATCAGCAATTATACCAGATTTATTTGGAAGGAGGCGGTAATATGTATTTTGCAAAAGAGGTGCTGAGTCAATCCAGCGAACTCAGAAAAAAATGGGAAGATGAGGTCCGGAAGGTGGTCAATAAGGTTCCTGACCAGAGGGAACGATGGTCCACCGTTTCAGACCTCGAAATCAGGAGACTCTACGGTCCTGAGGACATAAAGGATATGGACTTTGTCCGGGACATTGGATACCCGGGCCAGTTCCCATTCTTACGTGGCAATCAGGTGACGGGTTATCGCGGGCGATACTGGACGTTCAGGATGTTTTCCGGCATGGGAAGCGCCAAGGACACTAACCAGCGTTGGCACATGCTTCTCAAGGAGGGACAGACCGGACTCAGCACAGCCTTCGATTTCCCGACTCTTATGGGCTATGATACGGATGCGCCCAAGGCTCGCGGCGAGTGCGGGAAGTGCGGGGTCGCCATAGACACCCTAGAGGATTTTCTGCAATTGGTGGACGGGATTCCCATGGACGAGGTAACAACTTCCATGACCATCAATCCGCCGGCAACGGTCCTATGGGCCATGTACTGTGCGGCGGCGCAGATCAAGGGTATACCGCTTTCCAAGATAGGCGGCACGATCCAGAATGACATGCTGAAGGAATTCATCGCACAGAAGACCTTCATGTGTCCCCCGGAGCCGTCGGTCCGGCTCATCAGCGACACCGTCGAGTTCGGAACGAAGCATGTTCCCCGATGGAATACCATCAGCATCAGCGGGTACCATATCAGGGAAG
This sequence comes from Syntrophales bacterium, assembly GCA_035685925.1. GTDB lineage: Bacteria > Desulfobacterota > Syntrophia > Syntrophales > UBA2185 > Fen-1135. The sequence goes on from DASRZZ010000077.1 coordinate 69,887, forward strand.
CCGGTTCCACAGCGGTTCAAGAGCTTGCCTTTACCCTTCGTGACGGCATGGAGTATGTAGAGGATGTCGTAAACAGGAAGGGGTTAAATGTCGATGAATTTGCTCCCAGGTTTTCGTTTTTCTTTAATTCCCACATCGATTTCTTTGAGGAGATATGTAAGATGCGTGCTGCCAGGCGGATCTGGGCAAAAGTGATGCGGGATCGTTATAAGGCAAAGGATCCGAGATCATGGTGGATGCGCTTCCATACTCAGACAGCCGGGTGTTCGCTTACGGCTCAGCAGCCCTACAACAACGTAGTGCGGACAGCCACCGAAGCCCTTGCCGCTGTCCTTGGCGGTACCCAGTCCCTGCATACCAATTCACTCGACGAGGTTATGTGTCTTCCTTCGGATAACGCCGTGCAGATCGCCCTCAGAACGCAGCAGATCATTGCTGAGGAGACGGGCGCAGCCAGCACGATCGATCCACTGGCAGGTTCATACTTCGTGGAAACGCTGACGAATGAAATGGAAGAGCAGGCATGGGACTATATCAATAAGATTGATGAGATGGGCGGTATGGTTGCCGCAATAGATAAGGGGTTTCCGCAGTTGGAGATAGCCGATGCTGCCTACAAGTACCAGAGGCAGATAGACTCTCACGAAAAGATTATGGTCGGCGTCAACAAATATGTTACCGATGAAGAGATACCCATCCCTCTTTTGGAGATTGATGATAAAGTTGAAGAGGATCAGATCGCGCGGTTGAATGCAGTTCGCAGGAAAAGAGACAATAAGGCAGTGAAGAAGAGTCTCGAAGATATTAAGAACGCGTGCAAGAAGGGAGAGAATGTCATGCCCCACTGCATCGAGGCCGTGAAGAATTTTGCCAGTATTCAGGAAATATGCGACGTCTATCGTGAGCTCTATGGCGAGTACCGTGATCCGGGACTCTATTAGGACTGATTGAAGGAGGAGATGGTAATGGCTAAGAGAAAGATTCGAGTTATGGTAGCAAAACCAGGTCTTGACGGTCATGACCGGGGCGCCAGGGTTTTAGCGAGGTGTTTCCGGGATGCTGGTTTTGAAGTAATATATACTGGGTGTCATCAGACACCAGCGCAAATCGCCGCCTCGGCGATCCAGGAAGACGTGGATCTCGTAGGCTTGAGCTGTCTATCGGGAGCGCACAGGTATTTATTCCCCCAGGTAGTTAATCTTTTACAGGAGAAAGGTGCAGGCGATATCACGGTTATCGGCGGGGGGATCATCCCCGAGCAGGATTTTCAGAAACTCTATGACGCAGGCATCAAGGCGATTTTCGTCCCGGGAACGACCCTTGATACAATCGTGACGTGGGTTAATAATAATGTGATGCCAGTGGAAAGGAAATAATGGAGAGAGGTAATAGGATTAAGGCGGGTGACATACGGACTGCCTCCCGCCTTATAAGAGACATAGAGGATAGTATCCCCGAAGCAAGACTGACCATAAAACATATCTTCCCATATACGGGTAAGGCCCAGGTCGTCGGGATTACCGGTTCGCCGGGAGCGGGGAAGAGCACCATTGTTGACGGTCTCATTGAGACAAGCCGTAAGATGGAAAAAACGGTAGGGGTTCTCGCCGTTGATCCGACGAGTCCCTTTACGGGAGGAGCAACCCTCGGTGACAGGATCCGTATGCAGCGACACGCGGAGGATACAGGGGTCTTCATACGGAGCCTCGCCACTCGTGGTTCCCTGGGCGGGCTCTCAAAGGCAGTTGGTGATGCCATCCATGTTATGGATGCGATGGGGAAAGATGTAATATTTGTAGAAACCGTAGGTACGGGTCAACAGGAGGTGGAAATTATCCACTATGCCCATACGGTAGTCGTTGTTCTTGTGCCTGGTATGGGTGATGAAATCCAGGCGATCAAGGCGGGCATCATGGAGATCGCCGACATATTCGTTGTCAATAAGGCCGATCGCGACGGAGCGGCGAAACTGCAGCGGGAACTGATGACCATGATCGAAATGTCGCCTATTACGCCCGGGGGTTGGAAGCCGCCTGTCGTTACAATCAGGAATTCCTTTAAGCCGGAAGAGTTTGAAGAGGACCTTAGAACATTATCGGTCAAGGTTCTCGAACACTATGACTTTCTCGTAACAAGTAACCTTATCGGTGACAGGCAGAGGCGCAAGCGGCTGCATGAACTGAACGAGGCCCTGCGGTCCAGCATCCTCGAACCTGTATTAGGGATGCTCGTCAAGACGGGTGAACTCGACCTTATGGTCGATAAGATTATGAAGAAAGAATCGGATCCTTCTACCCTTGCCGAAGAGATAGCCAAAAAATATTTACAGGGATGTTTTTAATTTTTTATCTGTTTGTCTGGGGCACAATACGATTTTCTGGTGAAATTGGGTCATGTCCCGGACATTGAGTCATGGACTGCTTTCCAGTTCGTCAAGTTTCTTCTGCTTTTCTTCAATTACTTTTAGTTGTTCGTCTACCAGCGTGCGCCAGTGGTATCTCTGCGAATAACCGGAAGCCTGGTTCATATTGGACCTGTAGTTTTGTTCGTCCATTTTTGCCTTCTCCAATTCTTCTCTGGCGACTCTGATATTCTCTTCCCTTTCTTTCCTTTTTTTCTCGGCCTCGCGATAATCCTGCGATTTTTCATTGGCTTCTTTGTCCGCGGCCGCTTTTTGCGCTTCTGTCGGTTCAGGTAACGATTCTAATTTCCTGGCATTGACTCCGGGCGGTGGGCTATCGGTAATGATGATAGAGCCGTCTTTGTCGGTGTACTCGTAAAGTGTTTGCCCCTGAGCTTCGCCTGCGGCTGCAATCCATATAAAGACTACCAGTATTAAGGATGCCGCCGGTATCAATCCGCGCAATTTATAAGCAGCCATCCTTCGACCTCCTGAGTTTGCTAATCTTTACCATAAAAAATATTCCAAATTATCGGTGATGTCAATCGTATTCATAAATATCGCCCATATGCAACACTTGCTGACTCGTCCTCCTCGCCTGGGATGAAGATCACTATGCCATTGTAGAAATCAATGAGGCGTAGTTTACGGCGCTTTCCGTCTCGTGTTCGTGGTACGTATCAAAGCAAAGGACTTCTGCGCGGTTTTCTGCAAGCAGGCTGGCGAAAAGTAGGATGGCAGGGAGACCGCAAACATGATATCTGTCCTTGGTCTCAAGGGCTGCCCGGAAAATTTTATCCGGCTCTCCCCGGCTAAGGAAAGAAAGCATTTTCTTATCATGGGCTATGGCCTGGGGAAGAACGGCATCCGCAGGCACCTGATCGCCGAATTTCCGTCCCACGTGTGAAAGGTCGACGCCCGCCACAAGCAGCATGCGCCCCTTTCCGCTCACCAGTAGCTCTTTCATTACGGACACCATTCCCCGGAACCTCTCATCGGTCAGTATATCCGTGCCATGCTGGATGAACTCGTGGACGCCCCCGCACAGAATGGGCACGATGGTAAAGGGGCCCGCGAGATAGTGGTGCAAGAAGACCGTTTGAAACTCAACGGAATGTTCTGTCATGTGGCCGAAATCATCCGGTGCGAATGTTCCTTCAGGAACCCTCTCCTTTAATTTTACGATAAAGTTTTTGTCGGATTTGATTTCACCGAAAGGAGTCAAAAAAGTTTTTTCGGAGATGCAATAAAGCCCGTCCTGCACGTGATGGTTGATCCCCAAGATTACCACGGTATCGTAGTTTCTCCCCTTTAAAGAGCGGTAAGTATTTACATAGATGTCTCTGCCTATATTGATGTCAATATGTGGAGCGAGGATACCTGTAATATTCTCCGGGATACTCTTCACATATTCCTGGCCGGCATTATTTTCCATATTCTCTATAAACTTAGTGAGCTGATCCGGTTCTGACGCATAGGATTTTCCCGCATGGACGGGCATCCTTGTCTGCCGTTTGCTGAATTCGCTGCGGAGGCCACACATCTTCTGGTCGAAGGATGGACTTTCTAAGAGACATTCCCTGTCGAGGGACTCAATAAAAGATTCTATCTGTGAGACATAAACTATGCGACCGCCGTGCCTTCTCATAAGCATGGCCTGAATGTCCCTCAGGTCATGAAATCCATCGAGTAGCTGCAGAATGGGAAGTGTGTTGATATCAAGGGCAATACCATCACCGGTCAAGCGGTAGGGATCATGAAAGGCGATCATGCGCTTGCCTTTAATGATTGTGGTAATGAGTTGTATGTCCCTTCTTAAAACGGGTTTATCCATATGTCCATAGTTGAATAATTTATAAGCTCAGGGTTAGCTCTGAAAGAATATTCTCGCGCCTCCTCTCTTTGAGTATGCAAACACCTTCTGTTATAGGCCTCAACGCCGTCCGTAATCATTGCACTATTGCTCATATCAGCATTCTCGCCATTGCATTGACCGCAGTCAAAACTGATCAATGTGATAAAATCCGATTCGTTAAAACCCTCTTTCCAAACCTCTAATTTTGTGAAGCCCTATAAAATATAAGTCTAAATTGTCGCGTCAAGAATCTCTGATAAAAGATGTAGTGCGTACCTTCAGGTGCGCTGCATTGGCAGGATCAAATTCCTGCTGACTCTCAAAATATACGGAAAATTGTATTGTCTCTCCAAGTATAAATGTTTCAGGACGAAAACGTCAGTGCTGTTCCTGCCATGTTCAGGATGAATTGCTCCGGCATTGCCTTCTCAATTTCCATAATCGATTTCCTTCCCGTACAATGCGTAGGCACGACATAGGTAGGGTTTATTTTTTTTAGCTCCTCGATCGTCTTTCCCACGATGGGCTCGAAGGCCGGGCCGGCAAGGTGAAACCCGCCCATGATGACATGGACGGGATTAATGCCCGTTACAGTCCTCGCATAGTTGACTGTATTGACGACGCCGGAGTGCGCACATCCCGTAATAACAACCAAACCTTTTCCCTTAAGATTCATGGCGATGCCCGTATCTTCCTCGATGGCATCCCGGGTCTCGACGCCCTTATCCATGAAGAAGGCATTGGGCATCCCCTTCTCAAACCCGGTCTTGCGAGGAATCTCGCCGAGATACAGGACGGATCCATCCAGGAGCAGTAATGGTTCCGTTGACTCCCTTAACCGGACACCGGTTTTTTCTATTTTATTTCTTGTCCATTTGGGAAACCGGGTCTTGAAGTCACGGCCAAACTTTAGGTACCGTTCCTGTTTAAAAGCCGCGGGATGGAGAAACAATTCGAGTCCGTGTCGGCCGATCATCTTGACTAATTTGTTAAAGCCTCCGAAATGGTCGCTATGGCCGTGAGAGAGGACCATCACTTCAACCTTGCCCATATCAACGCCCACTGCCTTGGCATTTGCGGCTGCACCGTCCCTGGAAAATCCGAAATCAAACAGTAGCGTTCTGGTTCGACCGGCCGTTGTAGTTGTTACTACGGCAGAAAAGCCATGTTCCGCCCGTATGGAAATCTTCATCTCCCCATGCATGAGATAGCGGGCTCGCGAAATGATCGCACTATTGTCGGTCGCTGTGATCTCGATGAAATTATCCTGAAGCGTCAGGATCTCGACTCTTTCCACTTCTTTGAGGATTGATGTTTCTTTCATTATTCTATCTGATCCTTGCCCGCCTTCAGTCTTCCATTTAGCCTTTCAGGATGCGCGCTCCTATTCTCATCCTGTCGAAGCAGTATGTCTCAAGTCCGGGAACGATCATGCGGACAGTTGGAATGCCCGTGTCCGGTCTTGTCAGATTTACTGCTATCACCCGTGCCAAACCCCGTGCCTGCAGCTTCCCGATTATGGTCCTGACATCCTGGAGGATATCATTACCGTAACTCGCTTCAATATCCCGAAGGCCCTTCTTGTTATATGCATAAATGCGTGGATCACCGGCACTTTCCTGCTCACCAAGATAGGCCGTTACGGGTTCGCACATTCCTTCGATTCCAAACTTCTGAATGAACAGAGCTCTGGTCGTCACAATCTCGAGAAGGGACCGAATCATAGCGACACGGGGGTCGAGATGGGCGCCAAAACCGTCTACAGGTTTCATGGTGGGATAAACCATGTCGCGGGAAAAGGCGGCAATCACGGGAACCCCGATATCTGAAGTAATGTCTTTGGCGACAACCTCTATATTGGCGTCTTCGAATTTGCTAAAAATATTGACAATGAACTGGTTGGCGGGTTCATCCTCGATAAAAAGGGCGTCGTTGTAATTACCCTCGTACCGTGCGATGCTCCATGCGTCGCGCTCGATGACCTCGGCAAGACCATGCACAACCGCTTCTTCCATGGTGTTGCCTGCAGCAATGCCGTTCGTATTAGTGGCAATAAGGATGGCGTCGTCCAGATGGTAGGGGTGGTAGACTGCGCAGGCAGGGACCAGGATATCCTCATCCCGCGCCAAATCGCACCCCCATGCCCAGTGAATATCCCGATCATGATTGTAATCGCTGATCTTCGAAAGGATCATCTCGTGAGGATCAAGAATGTTGAGCTTCCGCTTCAACTGATTATAGCTGCCACTGACCAGTTTACTTTTGTATTCGTCCTTGAATTCTGACGAATAGCGTTCGATCGACTCCATGGTCAGTGAAACCTGTGCCTGGACTTGAGATACTCCCTTACCTGTGTGGCTTGTTTTTGAACTGTCCGGCCTTATACGATGGCAGATGAAGACCGGAATCCCGATCCTGTCTAGATCCGATGCTTCCCGGAAGTCAATCATGCTCACCAGTTCTTTGATGCTTTGGATAAATTGAAGCGTGGAGTCCGGTGTTTTAGACCGGTGTGTCTCCAGGATATAAACCTTGGGACACTCTTTCAGAACTATGCTCGACATTTTGCTACTGCATCCTGCAAATTATTTTACCCTCCAGAAAAGCAAGAGAAGGCCGCATCGGCCCAAAGCGAGCGTATACATATCAACGTGCGCCCTTTTTTTCAACACCAGTTTTTCACATCGAGATTTAGGTAAGCTGCAGCAATTCAAATCTGCGGTATGCCCAAAGGGTAGGGGGGTTGTCGGACAGCGGCCTCGCTCAGGGAGAGAACAGCGGCTCAAGCCTGTATGCCACGCTCGGCATGGGAACGGCGGGTGCATACACCGGGAGCGCCAACCTGAGCCTCGCGCGCCATAACGGCGGCATGACTGATCTCTCTTTGGTTAATAAGACTCTTATCAGTCTCTGGTAAGGTTTACCAACCGGCGGTCGCCTCGATTGATTCAACTACCATTGACTTTGGCACAGTCCGCAAGGAGGAAACTGTATCTCCCAAATCGCTCGCCGTGACCAACACGGCCAGTTCCGCTGTAATCAGCGATGTTCTGACGGGCTCGTTTTCCAGAGGCAGTTCCCTACTTGCCGCAAGCGGTTACCTGGGTGTCGGCTTTGCTCCGGGTGTCAACAGTGGCGCAACCCTTCAGGCCCAGCTCAGCACGGCAAACGCGGGTACTTTTAACGGAACAGCTACCAGGAGCCTCCTTACCTGCCAACAGAAATGCCCGTTCATCCCCGTGTAGTCTACCCCTTGGATTTGAGCTTTGGCAGAATACTCTTAACCATGCTGATCGGGATGGCAAAACTGATCCCTTTTCCCTGGGCGACGATCGCCGTACTAATAGCGATTACCTTGCCTTCCATATTAATAAGGGGTCCTCCGCTGTTGCCAGGATTGAGAGATGCATCCGTTTGAATGAAATTGTCATAAGGACCTGCCCCGATAACCCGGCCCTTGGCACTGATAATTCCGGTTGTCACCGTATGCTCAAGACCGAAGGGATTTCCGATGGCAATGACCCTTTCGCCAACTCTCAGTTTTTCCGAGTCGCCGATATCCGCAACGGGAAGTTTTTTATCGGGTTTGATTTTGATGAGGGCGACATCCGTTTTTTCATCCGTGGCAACCACATTTGCTGTGTATGCGCTTCCGTCAGAGAGTTTCACCAGGATCCTGTCAGCCCGTTCAACGACATGATTATTGGTAAAAATGTAACCGTCGGGGCTGATGATAAAACCTGATCCCAGGCTTCTTTGTTTGAATCCCCTTTGAGGGACATCTCCAAAGAATCGCTCGAAAAAGTCTTCGTCTCCGAAATATCTGTCTAAGGGAGATCTCCTTATACCGCCGCGGATGGTTTTCGTGGTGCTGATGTTGACAACAGTCGGTTTTGAGCGTTCTACCAGATCTGAAAAGGAATAGGGGACGTTGGCAACGTCAACTGGAGAAACTGCTGACGTGGTTTGGACGTCAGGTCCGGGACTTGTGGGTATAAAAGAAGAACGCAGCACTTCAATAATAGAAAGGATGAAAAACCCGATCAAACACGCAAACAGGAACATGATGAAGGGTTTCCTGTTTTTATTGTTCTTCTTCATATAATCCTTCGGGTAAGATGTCAGGCGATATAGCCAAGCGTCCTTACTGTTTTCTTGCTGCGACTATAAATGGGAGATGCTTGTGTGTCAAGGAAATGTGATAATAAAACGTTGTTTTTGGTCTTCTTGGTACTGCAAGAAATTTAATTGTGGCTTGCTGATTGGAATCCAAGGCTCAAGGCAGAACATTTGTTTTTGCTAGAACAGGAAACATGAAATATGACTTCCTATTATGAATTTTCCGGTGGAGGGAATTTACAAGTCCCATCCTCACAGAAGAGAGATTAACGTTCCTTGACTACAAACTCAACAACCTTCTTCTCAGTCTCTTCGATTTGACCTTGATGGGCATCGTCCATATAGGACGTGCCGTTAAAAATCGCGCCCTTCATCACGGACATCAGTCTTGTCATGATATTCCCGGAAATACATCCCGTTTCCTTGACTTCGACGACTTCCCTTGCCTTCAAGCAGCCTTTAATCTTGCCGGCGATTGAGATACTGTTAGCTGAGATGTTGCCTTCCACGTACGATTTCTTGCCAAGGATAACTTTTTCTCCCTGCAAATTACCGACGACGGTTCCTTCAATGAGGATTGTTCCTGCAGATTCAACCTCTCCCGTGATCTTTGAATTTTTCCCTATAATCAGGTCGAGTTTGTCCGATTTCCTGTTAAACATCAGGACCTCCCCTCTGCATACTGAATTGGATTTTCACTCCTGCCGTTGCGCCAGATCTCATAATGGACATGGCTTCCCGTAGCAGAACCAGTGGAACCAACATAACCAACAACATCTCCGCGCTTCACTTTCTGACCCACCTGTACAGCATTCATCTTATTATGTGCATAATAAGTGGAATAACCATGGCCGTGAGCGATCACGACGACATTACCTCCGCCTCCGTTCCAACCAGAAAAGACGACAATCCCGTCCGCAGTTGCCATAATGGGCGTACCCGCATCGGCTGAGACGTCAAGGCCCCTGTGAAATTCAGAAATCCCAGTAATCGGATTGATTCTAATGCCATAGGGAGAAGTGATTGCCCCATGGACAGGCAAGTCCTTAGGGGTGGCATTATAAAGGTTCTTCTGGGATCGCAAATAATCCTTGATACCATCTATGGTCTGCATTGAAGATTCAATTTGCTGCTGAATCTGATTGATGTCGAAGGTGCCCATATCTGACGTGTCAACCTTTTCAAATATCTTCTCTTTGGATCCTAGGGAGATCAATTGATGGAGATCCTTCTCTGCTTTTTTCAAAGACAATAGTGTGGCCTCGAAATCCGCCACCTTTCTTGAATATTCAAGAAGTTGTTTTTCCATGACCTGGTATTTGATGGCATTGGGGAGCATGGAAAGGAGATAAACGGCACCCACAAAGCAACAAATAACTGATAGAAGAACACCAACGGCAGGCACATTCAA
>DASRZZ010000078.1:0-3737 GCA_035685925.1 Syntrophales bacterium
CTTGCCGCGCAAACGCTCCCAATCCGTGCCTTTAGCAGCCTTCAAGTTTTTTCCAGTAGTTGCGTCTTCCATGGGGTCCTGTCTTCCACGCTGATATAATGCATCTTTCGTCATCGCCTCTGTCGGAGTAGATCGCCTATTAACGTTTTTTCCCGCTCACGTATTCAAAAGCGTAGCGGGCAACCCTTGCGCCATCTGCACATGCAGTTACGATCTGGCGCATATCAGTGTCGCGAACATCGCCCGCCGCAAAAAGCCCCGGCGTCGAAGTCATGAGTTGCGCGTCAGTTTTAAGAAAACCATCCTGCGTAGTCTCCACCGGAATTTGGATCACTCCAAGGTCTGCGCTCCATCCGATGGCCATAAATACACCACTTACCGCAATATATATTTTCTCGGACCCGCTTACGGAGACAGTGATTCCGTCAATAGATCCTCCACCGGCATGGAATGCCTCGATATCAGCATTGAGCAGGACCTCGATATTGCCCTTTTCTTCGATCTGGCGAACCAGAGCGTCTTCGGCCATGAGACTGGACGCCAGGTTGACGATTATGACACGCTCGGCAAAGACCGAAAGAGACAGCGCTTCATGAGTCGCCATGTTGCCGCCTCCCAGAACAGCCAGTGTGGCGCTTTTGTCTCGAAAAAGAGGGCCATCGCATAAGGAGCAGTAATAGATGCCCTTCTTGTCCGAATTGGGTATGTCGAGCTTTCGAGGGACAACTCCGAACGCTGCAACGGCTGCGGGCGCCAGGTACTCTTCTCCCGTCTGCGCAATCCCGAGAAATCCGTTCTCATGAGGCAGAAGCCTGTCGAGGCGAATCATGGGTAGAAATGCTCCCTCGGATTGAGCCTGGGCAAAAAGAGCAGTACCAAGCTGCGCACCGAAGATGCCGCCTATGAAACCGGGATAGTTTGCAACGTGCTCAATCTTTACAATGTTTCCACCTGGAGTATCTCCAAAAACCGCAACCCGCATTCCAAGCCGCTGTGCGTAAATGGCTGCCGTCAGCCCGGCAGGGCCTGTGCCTATAACGATCAGGTCAAAGTAATCCGCCATATGAGCATACCTCAGACTTCAGGGGCAGCGAGCAATGGCCCTTATACCGGAGGCGTGTATGTGCTCACCTTCGTCCAGTTACCGGTTTCTGCAATTACATCGAGTGACGTGATGGATTCAGGCGGACCTATAAAGACAAGTATGTTCTTGTGCTGGATGCGTTCCGACGAAATCTCGCATTTCTCAACACTCCAATCACCCATGACATAACTGAAGAGGTAACTCAGGGCGCCGTCGATCAAGAAACCTTTTGACCGCAGGATAGAAGACGGCATAAGGGCTGCGAGTTCCTCGACCTCTTTGATATCTTGCCCCGTCCATCTGTAAACGGCCGACATAAGGCAGTCCGGTGGCGTCATCTCAGCAGTGATGACATCCATCATCTCGTTGAGATAGCCATCGATCTGGTCAAGTGTGAGCTGTGGCACTTCATCGCTGGCGATTGGGACAGTTTTGCCGGATTCAACTGCTCCTGTATTCTGGAAAAAGAACTTATGCAGGGGCATATCCGCATAGGTAGTCTCATAAGACTCAGGATCAGGATGAAAGTTGTGGACCACTCTTTTGACATTCTCGATCATTTCCGGCGTGGCCTGATCCACCTTATTGATCAAAAAACACGTAGAGGAGGCAATCTGTTTTTCTATGGCCGTGTATGTCTCGTAGGCGTCCATGAAGTTGCGGCTGTCGATGATACAGAACTGGTCTTTGAACTGGAAGCGGGACTTGAAAAGGGGGAGCATCAGGTCCCGCTTCAAATCAGACGGGTTGGCCACGCCGGTCGATTCTATAATAAGCACATCCGGAGCAACAGTCTGGGCAATCTGATACAATCCCTTGATGAAGTCGGTTTTGACACAAACGCAAAAGATAGACCCCTTGCTGATCTCCATTATTTCGAGATCTTCATTTTCTATCAAAGTCCCATCGACACCTATCTCACCAAACTCATTCATAAGGATCATGAGCTTCTTGTCTTTAGGGAACTGCTTTATGATGCGGTTCAGAAAGGTAGTCTTACCGCTGCCAAGGAAACCCGTAATGAGGTAAACTAACGTAATAGCAGACATAATCTAAGTGTTCTCCCTGATGATATCTTCAATCTCCTGAACACTGAGGACCTTGCCAACCGAAATAACTCTGCCGTCCACAACGAGTGCAGGGGTTACGAATACGCCCATCTTCATGAAGTAGTCCATTTCCTTAATCTTCTTCACTTCAATTCCGCTCGAAGCGCCAAAACTCGATAAGGCCGACAACGCATTGGAGTAGAGTTGATCGCATCTTTGGCAACCAGATCCTAACACCTCGATCTTCATGTCAGATCCTTTCTCGATCCGTGAGTCTCCACGATTTTGCCCAATCTAAAGTATATCACCTGGGAAGCCGTTCGAGAATTGCCGCTAACAATTCATCTTGCTGCGGAATAACGCACTGGAATAGAACTTCTCCGTTCACTGCGATGGAGGGAACTGTCCTGGCCCGCAGTTCCATCTTTTTTTTAATTCCTTCCAGTTTCTTCACATCCCACGTGTAGACTTCAATTACGTCCTGAATCTCCTTCGGCAAAACCTTCACCGATTCGACCATGCAAGGTCCGCACGCTCATTGATCGTTCAAAATAATATCAATAATAATCTTGGGCGTATTTGCCATAACGTTCTCCAGATGGCTGACGATTACAGCCGTTGCGAACCGCTTGTTCATCATTTCCCGACCCGAATACAACTTATTTTAACCGTCCATGTCGATCCTGAATAGCCTGAACTAGCTCCTCCTGCGCAGGGATAATTGCCTCAAAGACCAACTCTTCGTTAAGCGCTATACTGGGCAGCGATTTTGCTTTGAGTTGCCTGAAGCGCTGAATGCCTTCAAGGGTGCGGAGGTCCCACTCCCTGGCTTCGATGATTTCCTGAATATCCGCCGGTAACGCCTGTACCGATTCCGCCATATAGACGCAGGCAGCTCACTGGCGAAAATCCGTTAGCAACACTTCTACAATTACTTTGTTCACATCCCGACTCCTTTCGGATGACGGCCAGTGTAGCCGGCAGCCCAGATCATTTGAGCAGTTCTTCAATATACTTTTCCAACGTTTCAACCGGAGGTATGATGTCGAACACAAGAGTACCCTCGATAAAAATGGATGGAATAGGCGCCACTTTGCCGGCTTTCAGCGACAGCTCGGCATACCTTTGGGCGCCTTTAGGCCTCTTTAGCACTACTTTCTCCCAATGCACCCGGGCGCCAAACTTCTTGACTGCTTCCTCGACCGTTTCAGCCATGTACACGCACGGTACGCAATGATCTCCTTCGTAAATCACCTCAACAATAACGACTTTCGCGCCATGATGCCCTTGAGTGCTCATCGCGAACTTCTGCCACACCTCGACAAAAAACCTTCGATCGCCTCTATAAGGTCATCCCTGATGGGTATAACGTCAAAGACCAGTTCCCCATTGATAAAAAGAGAAGGAACAGGGGCAAGCCGCATGTTCATGCGGACGGCGTCATCACCGTAAAGGCTGACTGAAAGTTCCCGAAACCGTGCCGAATGCTCCTTGTTCCTCTTGAATTCCAATTTGGTGCATTCGATAAAATCATCGTAAGTCCCCATCACTTCTTGTACTGCCTCAGCCATATAGAAACTGGACGGGCAGTGGTCACCTTCGTA
>DASRZZ010000079.1:0-25713 GCA_035685925.1 Syntrophales bacterium
TCAATAACAAAAGGCCTTCAGAATCATAGTCCAGCCTTCCAACAGGAAAAACCCTTTCCGATATACCGGAAGGCAAGTCTGTAACGACTGCCCGCCCTTCGGGGTCATTAAGTGTCGTCACATAACCACTGGGTTTATGGAGTATCAGGTAGATTTTAGACGCTTCCCGCAATATCAACTTGCCGTCAACTCGAATCTGATCTGCATCAACATCGGCTTTAGCGCCAAGCTGCCTTACAACGGCATCATTTACAGTTACCCTGCCCTGGACGATAATTTTTTCCGCTCCTCGCCTCGACGCAACACCCGAGGCGGCTATAATCTTTTGAAGACGCTCTTTCATTCAAATCCTGAACAAGTCCGAAACGAACATATCAAAGATCATGAGGTTTCGGATATTGAGATTCCCGCATCCTTGCTCTTAGGTTTCTGTGCCAGGAACTTCTTTAACACCATCCAAATCCTTCAACTCCCTCAGAGTTGGCAATTCTGAGAGGTCTTTCAGGCTGAACATTTCAAGAAATTTTTTTGTCGTACCGTAGATGATGGGTTTGCCCGGAACATCCTTGCGTCCCATGATCTTCACGAGCTTTTTCTCCATTAACCCCCTCAAAGAGCTGCCAACGTCCACGCCACGGATTCTGTCTATTTCCGATTTCACCACCGGCTGCTTGTATGCAACTACGGCAAGGGTCTCCATAGCGGCATTCGTCAGCATTGACTGTTTCGCCTTCATTAATTTATTAATCCAGAAGCTTAAACCTGACCGAGTCCTGAAGTGAAGGCCCCCCGCGACCTCCTGGAGGAGAAAACCGCCTTGTCTTTCTTCGTATTCATTAATCAGGTCTTGCACGAGGCGGGCTATTTCACTCCGATCAACTTCATTCAGGATTTCTCTAATCTTGTCTATGGCGAGTGGCGATTCTGACGCGAAGACGATAGCTTCTATTATTGCCTTTGTTTCTTCCATCTTCAATGACCTTTCAAAAGTAACAAACAGTCTTTGAGCATAGCGCTTCATAAAAAAGCGCCGTAAACATAACCTGTAAATTAAGACATCCTACGGCATCCAACATCCGAGTATGAAGGGCAACTGAAGCTACTCTGCACTTCGCCCTGACGTGAACATCTCATATATCCGCATCTATGAGTCCGCGGCAAGAACTACTCTGATCACGCCAAAGGAACTGGCCTGATAGACCTTGATCATTCTCAATTTTATAAGTTCTAAAATAGCCAGAAACGTGTAAAGAATCATTCTCTTGTCTGAAGAATCGCTCAGCAATTCGCCAAACGTAACTTTCTTCTTCTCCGCAAGCTGTCCCATAATCTCGTTTATCCTGTCAGTGAGAGAGAGCTTTTCGACGTCAATCTCCATGAATTCTGGCTTTTCCATCGAGGCGATGATTCTGTAAAAAGCGTCTACGAGTGCAAAGACGCTGATTTCCAAATCCAACTCATCCCCGGCTCCTGCCGCACTTTCGTTCTCAGCAGGGTGTTTTCGCTTAAAGATGTCCCTTTCTAAAAGAGGCCTTTGATCCAGTTGCGCCGCTGCTTCCTTGAAGACCTGATAGTCAAGTAATTGTTTAACAAGTTCCGCACGGGGATCAATCTCATCTTCAGCCTCTCCCGACTCACCCTCTTCAACGGGAAGAAGCATTTTCGATTTTATATGTATCAGTGTAGCAGCCAAGACCAAATAGTCTCCGGCTACATCCAGATTGAGATATTTCATCATTTCAACGTGTTGAAGATATTGTTCTGTAATAAGAGCAATAGGGATGTCATAAATATCTATCTCATTCTTCTTGATGAGATAGAGTAACAGATCGAGGGGTCCCTCAAATATGTCGAGTTTGACTTCGTATTCCATAATGACACTTATACATATTATTGATATTCACATAATTGGAGAATAGAGGAGGTGTTGATTTCCACAATACTGTCTGGAGAGAGATTCAGTGGCATAAAACCTTACTCCGTGTTACAAACGGAGCCCCGAACGATAGAGGAGGAGATTGTCAAATTTTTATCGCTTCCCTGACTTCGTCCATTGTCACACGGGCAACTCTTGCTGCCCTGAGGTTTCCGTCCGCGATAATGTTCTTGACTTCATCGATATGCCGTCGGAAATAATCCTGTCGTTCGTGGATAGGCCGCAGACCTTCCACTATCCGGTCGGCAAGACGCCTCTTGCATTCCGTACAGCCTATGCCCGCTCTCGCACATTCTACTGATAATTCCTTCACGGACTCGGCTGATGAATAGATCTCATGAAAGGTAAAAACATTGCAAAGTTCGGGCCTGCCGGGATCCTTTTTTCTCATGCGCTGAGGATCAGTAAACATGGCTTCAATCTTTGCCCTCAATTCAGCTCCCCGATCACTGATGTAAATGGCATTATTGTAAGACTTGCTCATCTTTCTCCCATCGATGCCCAGGAGTTTAGGAACCTCTGCCAGCAATGGCACAGGAATAGGAAAAATATCTCTGTAGAGAAAATTGAAGCGCCGGGCAATCTCTCTGGTAAGTTCCACGTGCGGAAGCTGATCTACCCCCACAGGCACTCCATAGGCCTTGTACATGATAATATCCGCTGCCTGGAGCACGGGATAACCTAAAAACCCGAAAGTAGATAGGTCTTTTTCAGAGAGCTCCTCTTTCATTTCCTTGTAAGTAGGATTTCTTTCGAGCCAAGGTAGAGGAGTTACCATGGAAAGGATTACAAAAAGTTCAGCATGCTCTTTTATATAAGACTGAATAAACAAAGTGCTCTTTTCGGGATCCAAGCCTACACTGAGCCAGTCAATAATCATGTTAAGAATATATTCTCTAATCATACTCGTATTATTGTACTCGCTGGTCAGCGCGTGCCAGTCTGCTATAAAATAAAAACAATCATAATCACCACTGTTCTGGAGTTCCACCCAGTTCTTGAGCGCCCCATGAAGATTTCCCAGATGCAGGTTTCCTGTTGGCCGCATTCCACTCAATATTCTCTTCATCGCCAATTTATATCCCTCAGATTAGCCGCGCTTTTGCTCCGCTCCGGCTCACATGTTTTCGTCTCAGCGTAAGAGAGGTCTTTAAAGCATCTCTCATTTTCGATGGCGTTCATAACAAAAAGAAAAGTTTCTGTCAACGTGTCATGATATCACAAACTCATTAAAACACCCTATATAGGGAAAGAGGAGGCCTCAATTGCAAAATGTCCCGCATTATCATCTTCAATTTTATCTTCCGCTATGTTCGAGTCCTTTAGTTTCTGCCCGCTTCGGTGACGGGATTCATGTCTGGCCTGGTTTCTTTCTTTTTGACCAGGAAATAGAGCTCTCCGGCCTCCTTAAGGCTGCCTGCCAACATCTCCGCAGCGCCGCCCGTCCCACAGAATAGATCAACCCGTCCCGGGCCCTTAATAACTCCCCCCGTGTCCTGATTGAGAACGAAGCGGGAGAAAGTCCTCCATGACTTGATATTTCCGTCCTGTTCAAATACAGGCTTCCGGAGCCTAATAAAGGCAAGAGCACCTCTCGGAAATAAATCAAGGTCTGTCGCGATTGACCTGCCCGGGGTAAGGGTAAGACCAAGGGCACCTACGGGGCCATTTTCGACGACGCGAAAAAACACATAGCTCTCGTTGTAGTTGAAAATATCGGAGAGTTCTTCGGGATGTTCCCGCATGTATTTTTTTATATACACATGCGTCATCTCACTTTTAGAGAGCTTGCCTTTATCTAGAAGGTATCTTGCCATCCGGTTCGGTCGGCCATTTGTTTGAGCGTAACTAACCTGCACGGACCGCCCATCTGTCAATTTTATTTTCCCCGAGCCCTGCATATGCATGAAAAATAGGTCAACGGGATCGTTTACCCAGATAAGCTCAAGGTTCCTTCCTTTGAGAACTCCAGCTTCTTCGATATCGGCCCTATTAAAATAAGGGACCAGTTCGCTGCCCTTCAATCTACCTACAATTTTTTCATTTTTGTATTTCTCGCTAAATTTTCCCAAATTAGCAACTACGATGTCATCAGGAGTCTTGTAAATCGGATACTTGTACTCATCCGATCTTACCATTGAACCTTTTAAGATCGACTCGAAATATCCTGTGAAAAGCACTCTCCCCTGATTATCAAGTCCAGCGGCTCTGTATAAATCAAATGTATTCAATATTTTTCCCCGTTTGACCTCTTCCGAATCAGAACCGCTCAGGATTTCTCTAAAAGCCAGGAGCGACTCCTTAAGTTCCCTGGCTGTAATACGTTCGTCGCCGATGCTGTGCATATTATTCCCGGCAATTTTTTCATAGTATTCGAGACTTCTATCAATTGCCGTTCCCAGCAAATCACCATCTAGATCATCTACTAAAGGGGGAATTTTATCAGCAGGAATCAATACGAGGGTGGGTAAAATCTTCTCGCGAGGTGTTCCAATTCCGGCTGCGCAGCCAGCCGCAAAGAAAAAGATCAGCAGAAGACAAAGAATACGAAAGGATCCCACGTGCACCTCAAAGTTCAACGATCATCGCCACTTCGTCGCAGTAGTCCGGATATTTGGAACATCTGAAGCAGTCCGACCAGATCTTCTCGGAAAGGGCCGACCGATCAACCTCTTTGAATCCGAGACGTTTAAAAAAATCCGGCCTGTTTGTCAGCGTAAACATTCTGTAGAAACCCAGTGTAATGGCCTCGGAGATACAGCCCTCAACAAGTTTTTTCGCGATTCCTTGCCCTCTATATGCTTCTTCCACATACAGAGAACGGATTTCCGCCAGATTTTCCCATATAATATTCATGGCACAGATGCCCGCTATGGTCTTCTCTTTTTCGTCAAAATAAATAATGAAATCCCTGAGGCTGCCGTAGATGTCCATCAGGGACCGGGGGAGTATTTCCCCTTTGCCTGATGACAGATTAATCATCCTGTGAATCGTCTTCACATCGCCTACACGGGCCTTCTGCAGCATATGTCACCTTTTACCTGCGCGAGAGTTCCAACATCTCGCGGGCATGTTCCTTGGTCTTCTTTGTGAGCTCTGTACCACCAAGCATCCTCGCAATTTCATCCAGCCTTTCTTTGTCGGACAGGACATCGACGGAGGCGATTGTCCTTTCACTGGAAACGGTTTTTGCAACGCGGTAATGCCTGTCACCGTAGCAAGCAATCTGCGGAAGATGCGTTATACACAGGATCTGGTGATGCCTCGCTACACCCTTTAGCTTCTTGCCCACGTCCTCCGCCGTCGCACCACCAATGCCGCTGTCTACCTCATCAAAAATTATCGTTCCAACCGAACCGGTCTTCGCTAGAACATTTTTTAGAGCGAGCATAATGCGCGAAAGCTCCCCTCCGGACGCAATTCTGTTTAGCGGTTTCAATGGCTCACCCACATTCGTGGAAAGAAAAAACTCAACTTCATCGATCCCTTTATCATTAAATGAATCTGATCCTTGATGATCATCCGCCGTCTTAAGGGAAACATCAAACGCGGCATTGTCCATTCTCAGGGAACGAATCTCCCCTTCAATTGCCTTCTTCAGAATTGATGCAGTATGCCTGCGCCTCTTTGATAGCTCGCTTGCCTTCTCGAGTAATCTTGGACTGAGCGCTTCAAGATCCTTCGACATCTTCTCAATTTCATCCTCAACGGACGCAATGGCCGCCAACTCTTCCTCGATTTGCAGCCTCTTCTGTAAAACCTCTTCTAAAGTCCGACCGTACTTTCGTTTCAGCCTGCTGAGAAGCTCCAGGCGATCATCGATAACCTCAAGCCTCGCTGGATCATAGGATAGCTTTTTCATATAGTCCCTGAGCACTAAAGCGGTTTCTTCAAGTTGATAATAAATATTATCCAAATCTCCATCAGACAGTCTCAACCCTACATCAATTTTCCTGATTTCCCTTATGTTGGCAACCGCTGCACGAAGCTCTCCGAGGACTGAACCAGCCCTTCCGTAAAGTACGTCATGAGCACTAGTGGCGTGGTCCATCAATCTCTGCATGTTGTTTAGAATCTTCTTTTCCTCAAGGAGGGCGGCATCTTCCCCCACGCGAACCCCAGCATCCCCAATCTCCTTAGATTGAAACCGGAGATGATCTTCGCGCTCCCCTCTGGTTTTCTTAACAGACAGAGACTCTTTGATTTTTTCTTTTAAAGATATATATTTCCTATACATATCAGAATATTCGAGTCTGACTGGAAGAAGATCGCCAAATTCATCCAGAATATCGATGTGATTATCTGCGTTTAAAATCACCTGGTGCTCATGCTGGCCGCAGATATTGATCAGAGATTCGGTGATGTCAGAAAGCATGCCCAGAGTGGCCAATTGCCCGTCGATATACACTCTGTTCTTCCCTGTACGCGAAATGATCCTTTTGAGAATCAGTTCCTTGCCCACATGGAACCCCATTTGTCGTATTCTCTTCTTCAGATCCCCTTTCTCACCAATGTCGAAGAGCGCTTCAACCGTCGCCGATTCCTCGAAAGATCTGATCATATCGGCAGATGACCGTTCCCCTAGAAGGAGACTGACGGCCCCTACGATGATAGACTTCCCTGCCCCCGTCTCTCCCGTAATTACATTGAGACCACCGGTAAAAGAGACCCTCATTTCATCAATGATGGCAAAATTTCTGATGCTAAGTTCCGTTAACATGTCACAGATTACTTGTCCCCGTGGTCGATCCGCCCCATCCCAGCTTTGTTCGCAGGATCTCCATATAGTCCCTGTGAGGTGATGATACGAGATTAGTCACATACGGAGACTTCCTAATAACTATACTATCGCCTGATCCCATAGTATGCGAAACCTGTCCATCGAGGGCTACAGTCGCACCTTCACCCTTCGTCCACATGATTACCTTTATTATGGCATTATTCGGGATAATGATCGGACGATTTGTCAGTGTAAAAGGACATATTGGATTTATGATGAAGGAATCCTGTTCGGGAAAAACTATAGGACCTCCCGCGGAGAGGGAATATGCAGTCGAGCCCGTCGGTGTGGATATGATTATGCCATCGGCCCTGAACGTGGTTAGATACCTATTATTTATCATCGTTTCCAGATTGAGGATGCGTGAAAGATTCCCCCGAGTAATCACAACGTCGTTCAAGATGCTCTGTTGCCTAATCGTTGCTCTTCCCAGATACATGGTAATATCCAGCATCATCCTCTTTTCCGTCTGGTAATCACCTTTGATAATCAATTCCAGCGCGCTCAGCATCTCGCTCAAATTAACTTCTGTCAGATATCCAAACTCTCCGAGGTTGATGCCTACGATGGGGATGTCATACTCACTTACAAAACGTACCGTCCTCAGTATCGTCCCGTCACCACCCAGAACAACCAAGAGATCGACCTGTGACGCCAGTTTTCTTCTGTCCAGACCCTCGCCCGCTCCGACCTTCTGCGCAATTCCCTCTTCTAAATAGACAGCAATTCCCCTTTTGACTGCCCAATCTCTCAGCTCGACAGCACAGTCCCTAGATTGTTCTTTTTCGATATTTGCAATGATACCGATCTTTTTTATGCTCATGAAAACACCTTGGGGACAATTCCCGAATTGCGAGTTTTTTATCATAAAAACATATGGGTGTCTATGTGCAGATTTTTCCCTCATAAAACCGAGGTCAAAAATTGCCGGGGTTATATAGAAGACTAGAAATTATTAAACACTGGCGGGAAATTAAAGGCGTGCACGTGACAGGCTTTTAGATATCAACTGGAATAATTAAAGGGTGTATCAACAAGCCTATCTAAAACCGATGTCACGTTCACGTGTTTAACCGAAGGTTTGACGAGATAGCCCGCGGATTAGAGTCGGAAAGTTTCTGTCTCTGTTTGTCACTAGTCGGCGGGACCGCCGTTCTCAGTAGCTTTTCCCCCGGCCGGCGATTGCACTTCTCCCGCTGCGGTTTTACTGCTCTTCTGCCCATCATTGAACATTCCAACGGGTCTCGTAAAGGTATAATTGAAGGGTTCAACGATAAGTGTTTGTGCCGTGGAACCGACACTTTGGCTCGGGATTGAAAACGGCAATGAGACGATGAAAAGAGCCGAGCCGACTATCGTTGCAACCAGACTCGCCGGTCTAACAGCCAGAATATCCACGGTAGCCTCTAAGCCTTCATCGTACCCGAAGGCCGGTGTCGAAGTCATTATCATGCAGATGGCAATAAGTATCGTTACTTTTAGTTTCTTCATGGAAGTACCTCCATAATCTTCTAAGGCTCCTGCTACCCCGCACCATTATCTTTCCGGGATTTTCATTGCTATTGGGTTATATTTATTGTAACAGACCCACCGGAAAAATGCAATAACGATAACCCCGGCGGGTATCATGCCGTTAAACTTCTTTATTTTGTATAAGAAACGGATTAGCATATGAGTTCAATATGAAAAGCAAAACGACTGAGCGAAATATTGGAGGCATCCCTCCGAGAATATTCCCTGAACGAAAAGGGCGTGGATGCGACTTGATCATATTTTTTGCATGACGCGATCAGTGACCCGCTTCCGGGGGGTATCTGCGAAATGACGCCGTCACTAGATTCGGGAAGGAACCGGACCGAGAAGTCGACAAACCGACCCATGAATGCGGCTCTTGTCGTTGAGGGAGGTGCTCTACGCGGTATCTTCTCAACAGGGATCCTGGATGTGTTTGTTGAGAGGCGATTTAATCCTTTTGATTTCTATATAGGCGTTTCCTCGGGTGCATCCAACCTTGCTGCCTACCTGGCCGAAATGGTCGGTCGTAACAAGAAAATATATATCGGCTATTCGCTGCGGCCCGAGTTTATCGATTTTGCCAGATTTTTCCGTGGAGGTCATCTGATGGATCTCGACTGGCTCTGGAATACGACAGTACGGGAGATGCGGCTCGACCTGCAGACGATCTATACAAAACAGAAACCTTTCATAGTCGTCCTTACAAATGTCCAAACTGGCGAGGCGGTATATAAGTACACGGGTGCACAGGATCTTGAGCACGTTCTCAAAGCTTCTAGCGCTATGCCTCTTCTCTACCGTTCCTACCCGATTGTCGACACCCTGCCGATGACGGATGGAGGAGTAGCAGATGCGCTTCCGGTAGGTCAGGCCATCCTTTTGGGGGCTCGCCACATCATGGTAATTCGTTCCCGCCATCGAGACTACGTGAAGCACCACAATCCCCTCGACTACTTGATACGCTGGCACTTGCGGCATCGCCCTCTACTGCAACAGGCCATGATTAAGCGTGTTTCCCGTTACGAGGAGTCTATAAATCTGATTCGCAAGCCTCCGGACGGCGTAACTATCATTGAAATATGCCCGCCCGCGAAGTTCCGTGTATCGCGGCTTTGCCAAAACCGTCCTATCCTTGAGGAGGGCTATAATCATGGCCGCGCCCTCGCAGCATATGCAATTGCACGCTGGGAAGAGGCGTAGCTCATGCGCGGATAGCGTTCGCTCAATTTTTGATTCGCATCAGCACAGGGATGACCTAAAGAATTTCTCAAGGGGAGTTACCTGCTGTGGAGACCACATGTTTTACACAATAGCGGCCGATTTGGTGATCTTCCTCCATTTTCTCTGGATCGCCTTTATCATCGTCGGTTTCCCCATATTCCTTTATCTCAATTTCTCCAGATGGAGGGTGTTTCATTTACTTGCCTTGGTCGCTACGGTCGTCATGCAATTGACTAGGACTATCTGTCCCCTGACATACCTCGAAGTTTATCTCAAATCTAAAGGTGAATGGAATCGGGTCTACCCGGGCCAGTTCACCATTGATGCAATTGAAAAGCTGATCTATGTTGAAGACTTGACTCTTGAGAAAATTGGCTATGCGACAATCATATTTCTAGCTTTGGTATTACTAACATTTTGGTTGAAGCCTGTTACCTTCACGAGGCAAACCAAGGGATAAGAATTGAATAATCGCCCTTTTTCTGGTATGGGCGCATATTATACTTCTTTATGTCATTTTCCTGATTTCCCCTTTGCCGGGGATAGAATTGAGGCAGACAGACAATAATGCCTTTGATAGGTTGACTGCTATCCAGCTATTGATCACGCTATGATGGAAGAACCAACACTCAGAGTAGGCATTCTACAGGCACACAGTAAGGTGGCGGGGAGGCTAAATGGCCCATTCCTGATCAATGATGCCCGCAGGCTGAGTGGAAGGTTCAGCGTGTCTGTGAAAGAAAGCCGCATACTTCTTCACGATGCTGCCGGACAAGAGATACTCTATCAAAAGGAGGTACGCTGCACTCCCCTTGATAATTCAACCTTCACGCTCCATGAAGTAACGATAGGCGTCCATTTCCACTGGGAAAGAAAACAGGAGCAAACATTTCGCGGAGAACTGATGCTCATCCTAGACGAAAATGATACATTGGCTGCCGTCAACAGGATACCTCTAGAAGAATATTTAACGAGCGTCATTTCCTCAGAAATGAACGCCGAAGCACCGCCGGAATTTCTCAAGGCGCATGCAATTGCGTCACGTAGCTGGCTTATGTCCATGTTGGGGATGGGTGGTAAAGCAACACATCGCGACAATGTATCACCTGAACCAACCACGCAGGCTAAGGCTGAAGAGTTTATCAGATATTACGACAGGGTTGACCACACTCTTTTTGACGTATGTGCGGACGATCATTGCCAGCGGTATCAGGGCATCACCCGGCTAATCGCAGAAAATGCCAGGCAAGCCGTTAACAGAACGGTAGGCCTGTTCCTCGTGTACAATAACAAGATCTGCGATGCGCGCTATCATAAGGCCTGCGGCGGCCTGACGGATAATTTTGCGAATACGTGGGATAATGTTACTGTCCCATATCTGACGTCGGTTTCGGATTCTGCTATCCCGCACGATCCGATCCTCACCGAAGAAGCTGCCCGGCAATGGATTGTGGGAGATCCCGAGGCTTACTGCAACGCTAAGGACAATAACACCCTGCGTCGGATTCTCCCGTCCTTCGACCGGGAAACGATGGATTTTTTCCGCTGGAAGGTGATCTATACACGCCCAGAGCTGGAGGAAATTATTCGGGAAAAATCAGGGTTAGATTTCGGCAATCTTCTCAGTCTTACTCCTCTTGAGCGGGGTCCTTCCGGTCGCATAGTGAGGCTGCAAATCACAGGAACGAAAAGAACCCTAACCATAGGGAAGGAACTCGAGATCCGTCGTTGGCTCTCCCGAAGTCACCTGTATAGCAGCGCCTTCGTCGTTTGTCCGGAAACCGATGGGTTGGGGCCACCCGTCAGTTTTCTCCTTAGAGGTGCCGGATGGGGGCACGGCGTCGGGATGTGCCAGATCGGAGCAGCCATAATGGCTCTAAAAGGCTCCACGGCAGAGTCCATTTTGAAACACTACTTTCGTGGTGCGAAACTCCAGAGAATGTATTGAAAAAAAGATATGCGAAAACCATCTATCAAAACCTCTTTTATTCTCGGCGCCGGGCTGGGAATGCGCCTGCGTCCCTTGACTGATAACTGTCCGAAACCGCTCTTACCAGCCGGTGGACGCCCGATTATTACCCATGTAATGGATCATCTTATAACCGCCGGAATAGAACGCATCATCATCAATACTCATTACTTTGCAGAGGCATACCATAAGGCATTTCCGAATCGGCAATGGAGGGGTATCCCCATAATCTTCCGTTACGAACCCGAGCTTCTGGATACAGCGGGGGGTATAAAGAACATCGAAGATCTCATTGATGGCGACGAGGCGATCCTTGTTTACAATGGCGACACCATTACAAACCTGCCACTCCATAATCTCATCAAAGCTCACTACGCGAAGGGTAAGGAAGTTACCCTGGCCCTCAGAAGCAGCGGCCCTCTTTTGAACGTTAATCTAAATGCCCAGGGAGAAATATGTGACCTGCGGCATACGCTGGGGGATAGCGGCGTAAGAAGCTGTCTTTTTACGGGGATCTATATTGTGGGAAAAACCTTTCTTCGACGCCTCTCAGCGGGCCGCAAAGAATC
This sequence comes from Syntrophales bacterium, assembly GCA_035685925.1. Taxonomy (GTDB): domain Bacteria; phylum Desulfobacterota; class Syntrophia; order Syntrophales; family UBA2185; genus Fen-1135. The sequence goes on from DASRZZ010000079.1 coordinate 11,991, forward strand.
AATTGTTCCCGTCCTCATAGCTATGATCAGGAAAGAGCCCGGGTCGGTTGCGGGAGTAATCATCGATGAAGGCAAGTGGTACGACATTGGATCTGTAGCGGAATATGAAAAAATAAACGCATTGCTCGCGGGACGGGTGTAGGAGCGACCTTTACTTGCAACGGCAATCTACAGTGTCCTAAACTCAATACCCGCTGAGATTTTGCCTTCGTCATGCCGGTGCCTGCGACAAGGGACGTTTAGACTGATAATATCTCTCAACGCATTTTATGGAGAAGAATGGCACATCAAAGAGAGGAGTTGTTTCAATTCGTGCGCCGGGCACTACGGCTTAAAAGATCAGATGCCCTGACGAGCATACCCTTGGCCAAACGTGGATCAAGCCGATCGTTTCATCGCATCAGATATGATCATCACGGCTCGGTCGTTCTTATGTGTTATGACCGTGTTCGCGAAGAGAACAATTACTATGCCGCTATTGCCGATTTTCTCTCGAAGATCCATATACCCGTCCCCCGGGTTCTAGCACACGATCCTCTGAAAGGCTTCATAGTCATGGAAGACCTTGGAGATAGAGACCTCTGGTCCTACAGGGATGAACCCTGGGTAAGAAGAAGCTCATATTACCGGGCGACCCTCTCCATCGTGCATAGACTCCATACCTTTCCGATTGAGGGTTTCCCTTTCGATAAAGTCGCCTTAATGAGAGGATTCAGTCTCGACCTTTACCGGTGGGAGAGAAATTACTTCATGGAGAATTTTGTTCACGCCGTCTGTGACATTAATCTTAAACCACGCGATGCAAAAGATTTAGAGGAAGAGTTGAAGCGCCTATCAGTGCGGCTTGAGGATGCTGGGCACAGCCTCGTGCACAGGGATCTGCAGTCGCAGAATGTGATGATAAGCAAGGGCCAGCCGGTATTGATAGACTTTCAAGGCATGCGCGTGGGTAATTTGTTTTACGACCTGGGATCACTGCTCTATGATCCTTATGTTCTCCTGCCGGAGGAGGAACGGGTGGAGCTGCTCTTTTATTACTACCATCTTCCTGCTGGCCACAGCGAAGACTCTGTCCGAGATGCTACATCTTCAGTCTATAAGATCATCAAGGTCTCGCAGGGGAAGGCTGATATGAGGCACACAAACTGGACGGAATTTCAGGACAGATTTTGGGACGCGTCGGCACAACGGCTTATGCAAGCGCTCGGCGCTTATGGATTTCTCGGGCTGAAGGGCGGTCTTTCGGAATTTCTCGCCCATATCCCCAGCGGCATCGTAAACCTTGTTGACGTCTCTACCCGCGCGAACCGGCTGCCGTTGCTGAAAAATCTGGCCCTGAAATGTCAGCAGTCTCTCTACGGCAAATCATGAAAATGTTCTCAACAGCCTTCCGATTCTGTTTCCGATGCAGACTTTCTAATCATGCATCGCAGTCGTTTCGACCTGTTGCCTCATAATAAAATGTTACTGAATGAGCATCGATAGGGGTCGAATTCTTCGCAGGTCGAATTCTTTGCCGTTGACATCTGCTTGAAGTCGTTCTATAGTCAAAAAATATAAAAAACCTCACTTCGTATCAGTATACAGAAAATTAATAATATATGCCGACCGAATTGACATACGTACTTATCACACCATATAGCCTCATTAAATCGAGAACCGGCAATATCATAGCGCGACTCATGTCTCTTTCCGGCTGCGACCTAGTCGGTATTCGCATGATGCGGCCATCCGATTCTTTTGTGGATGAATATACAAGGCGCGTGAAGAGCCTGAACATTCCTGCCAACTTATGTAAGGCCCTCGTCGATTATATCGATCAGAACCTTCGGCATGAAAACATCCACAAACAGGATAATCGGTGTCTATTTCTTCTTTTCGAAGGCAGCGACGCTGTGGAACGCATTTACGATGTAGTTGGTGAACTCGCGACGGCCTCGGAATCAGAAGCCATTCGCGGCACCATTCGCGGAACTTATAGCGATTACATCACCACCCCCGACGGGACGGTCCGGTATTTCGAGCCAGCTGTGTTGCTGCCGACGAACCTTCAATATGCAAAGAATAATCTGGAACTCTTCGCCGAGCTTGGATTCAAGGACTCCGGCATTTATGAAGAATGCTCCGAAGGGGAAACAACACTCGTCATCCTGAAACCCGACAATTTTTTCAAGCATTCCGTTCGGCCAGGGAATATGATCGACATGTTCTCCAAGACTGGTCTTCGGATTGTCGGTGCCCGAATGATCCGGATGAGTGCCGCTCAGGGTGAGGAGTTCTACGGATTCCTGCGCGATGTCTTCAAAAAGAAATTAAAACCGCGGATCGTGGCCCGGCTCAAGCAAGGAATACAGGGCCTTTTCAATTTTGAGATAACAGATAAAGAATATGATGCCATGGCGGAAATCATCAATGAAAAAAATTCTCTTTACGAGTTCTGCCAGATTGTAAAATACATGACCGGTGTTGATCCGACAACGGTGCCAGCTTCGGACCGTGATACGCCGGGAAAACACCGCGCGCTGGCGCTTCTTTATCGCGGTCCTGCGGCAGTCGAAACAATTCGCGAACGCTTGGGCGTGACTGATCCAGCAATAGCCGCAGAAGGCACCATCCGTTCTGATTTCGGCCAGAATATTGTGCAGAATGCAGCACATGCATCCGACTCCATCGAAAATGCCATCCGTGAAAGAAAGATCATAGGTCTCTATGATAATGCCGGCGACGACTGCAAAAGGATAATAGAAGATTGGCTGAAGAATGATCTCGACGGTTCAGTACCTCTGAGGGAAGCAGCAAGAATTCAAGAACAACGCCAATGATGGAATCCCCACGAGGAGCTTGAGTTTCACGGAGTAGGAAGCCATAAATCAGCCGCGGCGCTTCTTACGAAGCTCATTGTCAGCTGCACTCTCCGGCATGAACTGCCAGTTGCCCGGCAGGGTCTCACATTGCAATCCCGCATTTAGAAGCTCGATGAACTCTTTACGGGAAATGTACCGAGCCCCCAATCTCTCTAGATGGGCCGTATAAACCTGGCAATCCAGGAACCTAAACTTGAGCTCCTTTAATCTATAGACGAGATCTATCAACGCCGCCTTTGATGCATTGCTCATAAGCGAAAACATTGACTCACCGAAAAAGCAGCGCCCCAGCGATACACCGTAGATGCCGCCGACAAGTTTGCCTTCATGCCAGGCCTCCGTGGAATGGGCCATTCCAAGGTTATGCAGTGTGCAGTATGCCTCAAGCATGTCATCCGTAATCCAGGTGCCATCATGCTTCCGCCGCGCCTTCTGACAAGACATTATGACTTCACGGAATTTATGATCGTACGTGATACTAAACGTCCGCCGCCGCAGCACCTTCATCATGCTTCGCGAGACCCTGAGTTCTTCCAAGAACAATACAAATCGCGGATCGGGAGACCACCAGATGATGGGATCGCCTTCTGAATACCAAGGGAAAATGCCCTGGCGGTACGCCGTGAGAAGCCTGTCAGGCGATAGGTCACCACCAATGGCAAGGATACCGTTTCCCGACGTGAGATGCACGGGAGGGAAGGTTATTTCGTCACCGAGTCGAAAAATCGGCATGAGGTATTTAGTACCAAACTCCAATGGGCGGCTGGGTACTGACGGGATTAATCCATGACATTGAGGTCTTGACAAAAGAGAATCCGGGCTCGTTCTAAGCCAACTGACCTGGATCTATTCTTCAAGGACGCGCACGGTAACATCACCGCCTTCGATATCAGCAAGCGCGATGCCTCCTTTTTGCAGCTTTCCGAAAAGCACCTCGTCCACAAAGAAGCGCTTTACCTTGTCTTGGATCAAACGGCCAATCTCTCTTGCCCCGAATTCTTCCGAGTAGCCTTTACGGGCAAGCCATTCGTAGCATTGGTCAGTAACCTGAAGATTCACGCTCTTCTCGTCCAATTGAACTGAGAATTCGTCGATTGCCTTTTTCACGATCATGAGTACTACTTCATGGGTGAGGCCATTAAAATTGACAACCCCATCAAGGCGGTTCCTGAATTCAGGGGAAAATATCCGCTCGACCGCTGTGAACACTGCGTCACTGTTGACATTCTTGGCCTCGAACCCGATAGACTGTCTACCAATCTCCCGCGCACCGGCATTAGATGTCATGAGTATTACAACGTTACGAAAGTCTGCCTTCTTTCCGTTGTTGTCCGTTAGTGTCGCGTAATCCATTACCTGCAGTAATGTATTGAAAATATCAGCATGGGCCTTTTCGATTTCATCAAGGAGCAGGACTGAATGCGGATTCTTCCTGATCGCTTCAGTGAGCAGTCCACCTTCCTCATAACCCACATAGCCCGGTGGCGCTCCCACAAACTTTGCAACAGTGTGCTTTTCCTGATATTCACTCATATCATAACGGTTCATGGGTACACCAAGAGTCAGGGCCAGCTGGCGCGCAAGTTCGGTCTTTCCCACGCCCGTTGGCCCCACGAACAAGAGGGAGGCCACAGGTTTCTGGGGTTCACGGAATCCCACGCGTGAGCGCTTTATGGCGTCTACGACCAACTCAATCGCCTTATCCTGACCAAAGATCCTGCTTTTGAGGCTTGTATCAAGATCCTTGAGCTTGTCCAACTCAGATGAAGAAACACTTTTTTCCGGAATTCTTGCTATTTTTGCTATTACCGCTTCGATATTATCAAGGCCGACTACCTTCTCTACACCTTCATCTCCATCCTTCATATTAGCAAGAGCGCCGGCTTCATCGATTACGTCAATAGCCTTATCGGGAAGCCTTCGGTCATTTATATATTTATAGGATAATTCTGCGGCGGCCCGAACGGCCTCTTCAGTATACGATACGCAATGATATTCTTCATACCTTTTCTTGATACCGTCAAGAATCTTCACTGTGTCGTCTGTTGTCGGCTCCGTTATCTCGATCTTCTGGAATCTGCGGGAAAGAGCCCCATCCTTCTCAAAATATTTACGGTATTCGTCGTATGTGGTAGAGCCAATACACCTGAGCTTGCCTGAAGCGAGCGCCGGCTTCAGGATATTAGAGGCATCAAGGGAACCGCCTGACACAGCCCCGGCGCCTACTATGTTATGAATCTCGTCGATGAAGAGGATTATTTTTTCCTGCCTCTGAAGTTCAGCAATTACGCGCTTCATGCGCTCTTCAAAGTCACCTCTGAACCTGGTGCCCGCTATAATGGCACCCATATCCAGGGCATAAATCTTCGAATCCTTCAGGCGTTTTGGGACCTTACCGTCAGCAATGAGTTGCGCCAGCCCTTCTGTTATGGCTGTTTTCCCCACCCCAGGCTCGCCGACATGGACGGGGTTATTCTTGAATCGCCGGCAAAGTACCTGGATGGTCCTCTCCAGAATGTCCTCCCGCCCTATGATGGGATCGATCTCCCCCGCTTTCGCCTTGGCTGTCAGTTCTGTCGTAAATGACTTCAGTATTTTATTCTGCTCAGACTCTTTTTCCCCAGACTCCAGTTCAGGTTCACTTTCCTCCCTTTTTTTAACTCGTCTTTGCACTTCTGTAGTGTCAGGAATGGCAGAGACTCCGTGAGAAATATAATTCAGTAAGGAAAGTCGTGTGATGCCTTCCTTCTTGAGAAAAAACGAGGCATAAGATCCCTTTTCATCAAGAATTGAAACCAGGACGTCTCCTAATTCGACAATATCTTTCTGTGCAGAGGTCGTATGCCATACAGCCCTCTCCAAGACATTTTGAAAACCCAGTGACTGGACGGACTGAGCTCCTTCCACAACAGGATTGCCCGCGCGGAGATGCTTTGCCAACACTCTTTTTAGATGCTCCGGATCGCCTCCGCATCTGTGGATGATTTCAGCTCCATCGTCAAAAAAAAGCGCGGCATATAGGAGGTGCTCCGGCGTTACAAATTCATGAGACCGCGTATTGGCCTCAGCATACGCAGCCATGATGACTTGGTTCAGATTCTCACTTATCTTCATTATATTCCCCTGTCGATCAGGCCTCTTCTAAGGAACATTTAAGAGGGAATTCCCTGTGCCTTGCCATCGTATGAACCTGGGCTGCCTTTGTAGCGGCAATATCATATGTATACACGCCACATGCACCGGCACCCTTCTTGTGAACGTCGAGCATGATTTTGGTCGCTTCCGCCGCAGGCTTATGGAACACAAGTATCAGAACCTCGACCACAAATTCCATTGTCGTATAGTGATCATTATGAAGTATGACCCGATACATCTTTGGTTCTTGCAGGACCGCATCGGGATCTAACTTGACATCTCTATCATCCATTGAATCAGGATCACGATATTTCGGCATACAACCCCTTAAACTTCACACCAGTAATTTCCCTTTAATCCACCTACAACTATAATATAAAACACGGAAGGCTGGCTGTCAATGCCCTTGTTGCTCCGGCGGAAACACTGTAAACTTACTAAATTAGGCATTTAGATAGTCTTGCGGCGATCTCCGTGGATCTTTTTTGGGCTCACCTATTACCCGCCCTCAGTCCATGCAAGTCGCAGGAATTCGCAGGATTGCCGCTATTGAATGTTAATGGACCTATTATACAGAGGACATGAGATATAGATATTTATCTTTGTATTGGTTGATATCTATGCTAAAAAATCCGCCATGAGACATCTGGAGCGAATTGCTGCCCGTGGCCCCTTTTGTCAATGGCTCCAGTACTTGCAATAGGGGCCGTTGCGGGATATATATTTTTTGTTTTTTGTGAATGGTAATCACGATAGTTTCTCTCAGAGGGCAAACTATGAACAATCTGACCGTCGTCATGCCGTTCAGTCTTGAGCCAGGGTCCGAGAGGACGTTAGAAATCTTCATTCAATCACCTCTGGTTGAGGAGGTGATTTTTCTCAATGACGGCGGATTTGCGCGAACATCTCCAAAGTGTCATGCCATGAAGACCGCATCCATTACCTCCGGTCAGGTATGGAACGAAATCACAGAAAGAATCAGGACGGAGTTCCTCCTCATAGTCACAATGCCGGGAGATGTTGAGATTCCACCGGGCACGCTCGAACGCTTCATCGAGGTTGCGAAATCTATGGATTCAGGCATGGTCTACTCCGACTACCTGGAAAAGGAGCAGGATAACCTCGTTGAACATCCCGTCAACGACTATCAACTGGGAAGCATCCGTGACGAATTCGATTTCGGATACTTGATCCTATTTTCTGTCGGCGCCATCAGAAGCGCACTAAAAAAATATGGCCCGATTCCTTCCGTTCTCCATGCGGGGTTCTATGACCTGCGCTTGAAGGTTTCTGTCAACCACTGTCTCTTCCATATCCAGGAATATCTCTACACGAGGAGAGGATCAAGAGGTGACCTTGATAAAGAAGGATCAAATCGTGAAAGCCAGTTTAATTACGTCGATCGCCGCAACCAGACCGAACAAAGGGAACTGGAACTCGTTGCCACAGAGCATTTAAAAAATATCGGTGCTTTCCTGAAACCGCGCTCTAAAAACATACGTCGGTCCCGGTATAATTTCCCCGCTGAGGCAAGTGTCATAATCCCTGTGCGGAACCGGGCGAGGACGATCACAGATGCAGTGCATAGCGCCTTGTCGCAGGATACAAACTTTCTGTTCAACGTGATCGTTGTGGATAACCATTCCACCGACGGAACTACTTCGATCTTGACTAAACTTACCCGACGTAACCCGGCTGTGAAACATATGATCCCCTCAAGAGTTGACCTAACTATCGGCGGGTGCTGGAACGAGGCGATCTTTTCGGAGGTCTGCGGCCGCTATGCCGTTCAATTGGATTCAGATGACCTCTATAAGAGCCCTGGGACATTACAGAAGATAATCGACGTAATGAGAACTGGAAAATTTGCCATGGTCATCGGTTCTTACACACTCGTCAACGAGTCACTGGAGGAAATTCCCCCCGGTATAATAGACCACAGGGAATGGACGGATGACAACGGACACAACAATGCACTGCGCGTCAACGGACTAGGGGCGCCGCGCGCCTTTGATACGGGACTTCTTCGCAAAACTGGCTTTCTCAATGTGGGTTATGGAGAAGACTATGCAATGGCCCTCAGATTATCAAGAGAATATCGAATAGGCAGGATTTACGAGAGCATCTATCTCTGCCGGCGGTGGGAGGGTAATACGGATGCTCACATCTCCATTGAAAAGTGTAATCGCTACGATGCTTTTAAAGACAAAATTCGCACTATTGAAATCATGGCGCGCCGGAAGCTGACCGCAAAATGAGATAACGGATATGGATCTGCTCTTGCAAAAAAGATCAGCGTCATTTGAGGGAAAAAGTCCTGGACCATCTCTCGCGACGCTCTGCCGCAATCTCCTTGCACAGCAAAAAGCCTCATGGCCTGATCTCTCTTTGGGATATGAAGCTCTGGAAAGTGTGCGTGTGAAGGAACTCCGTTGCAACGGCTTCTCCGTGAGGCTCCATCATAATCCCGGCAGGATCAAGAGCACTACTGCCCCGATTGATCAAAAATCCATAGATAAGAGACCTTGCTTTCTCTGTCTCGAAAACCTGCCTGAACCTCAGCGCGGCATCTTGTATAGGGATGATTTTATTGTGCTCTGCAATCCTTTTCCCATCTGTCCGCAGCACTATACTATTACGCATATTGTACATGAGCCCCAGTCGTTTGAAGGAATGGATTCGATATTTCTCAAAATGGTGAAGGATTTCGGCCCGGATTTCAGCGTATTTTATAACGGTCCGAAAAGCGGTGCATCTGCACCGGACCATCTGCACTTTCAGGCGACGGCTCGAGGAATACTGCCAATCGAAAAAGAAATCACAAACAGGGCAAGACTATTATTTGTAAAATGCATTCATGCCATTCCTGTTTTTAGGACGAAAAATCTGGGGAGGGAAGCAATCATTATCGAAGGTGAGGACTGCGATGCAGTAGGCGACACCCTGACGGGCATCGTCTCAGCCATGAGAATTGTCCTCTCTTCACCGGCGGAGCCCAGACTGAATATCTTAGGTTCATATTCGGGAAATATGTGGCGAATCGTAATATTCCCTCGCCAGAGGCACCGCCCTTCCGTCTATTTTTTGCCGGGCAACGAAAGGATATTGATCTCACCGGGACTAGTGGAAATGGGAGGTATCATTGTGACGCCGATAGGAAAAGATTTTGACATAGTCAACGAAGATCTGATCACGGAAATTTACAAGGAAGTCTCAGTTAACGAAGAAACCATGCAAAAAATACTGGATGCCATATCCATTTGACGCTTATGGACAATACCGCCATTGTCGACAGCAGGATGTCATTTGAAGAGGCAACCTTCCGGACGGGGGCGCCCCGGGAGATAATTGACAAATTATGCCTCATCGAAGTGCGCTACCGGGCGTTCGATGGCCTATTACACCAGGGACAACTCGTCATCCATGAAGAGGTGAAAGGCGACATTATAGAAATTTTTAGGCTCATCGAGCGGACGGCGTTCCCCGTTTTTCAGGTCGTGCCGATCGTGAAGTACGACTGGTCTGATGATCTGTCAATGGCAGACAATAATACATCTGCATTTAACTACCGGCTGGTTCAGGGCACGGATAGATTATCAAACCACGCATTTGGAAGGGCTGTCGACATTAACCCCTATTTGAACCCTGTGATCGATGAGGACGGCCGGATTGACCCTCCAGGAGCCAGCTATATCCCCGCAGGTGCAGGAACTCTAAAGGAATCCAATCCCGTGGTGCAGGAATTCCTGATTCGTGGATGGCGCTGGGGAGGGCATTTCAAACCAAAGAAAGACTATCATCATTTTGACAAGACGGGATAGCGCGCCCAGTCGTGGTACCCGTCATCATCTTCCGTCTCGAAAGGTACTGATGCAGGGTAATATCAGATACAACAACCCTTTTCTCTGCTTCCGATGCATGCAGGAGATGAATCCTGCCTCCCAGGCGCAGGGCAAGACCGACGTGTATTACGTCCAATCCCTCCATGTCTGTAGTAATCGCGATCAGGTCACCGTTGCCGACCAGCTTCTCGAACCTTCCTAACACAGCTTTAGGAATATGACCCAGTATTCGTCTTGACAGCCGCTTTTCAATAGCCATCATTTCCCGATAAGATTTCTCCATGCTCAAGGCGGGATATTCTGCCCGATGCCTGGTCATAAAATTGAAATTCTTTCTAAATGGTACCCCGCCAGACGCGCGGGTGACATTTTTCAATATCCCCTTTTGCTCGTTGTCATAAAGCCAGTCGGAAAAATAGTGGAGACGCGACGTATATCCTTTCAATATGCCATGACGGTAACGGATCTTTTTCAGTTGCGCGGCGTAGCCCCTGAAATGGGATTTCCCCTTTTGAATCATCCCAGCCAGGGCGACGACGTTTTCTACAAAGGTAAAACAGTCAAATCCTCTTAAATTTATGACGAGGGTTTCCCGCCCTTGCCTCTCGAGCGTATTTTCCACGTATGGAAAGCCCAGAAAATACCTTCCCACGTCCAGCATCAACTCACCCGCTGGTCTCGCTCTTTCACCCTGCTTACAAAGGGACCTCATGAGATCATCATAAATGGCAAGGTCCTCAGGATGATAAATCACGATTAGACCTCCACACCACCGAACTCTATCGACGCATTGGAACCGTCTTCGTGGAAGACCAATGACACGTACTTTTTCTCATCATATGTGGAACCCGGATTCATCGATGTCAAAGATCCCTTTCTCACCACCTTCTGGTCGTGCGTATGACCGCATATATGGTATCTGACCTTTGAATGATTGAGAAGCATCTCTCCCAGTCTACTGCTTCCCATATAGGCATTACAGAAATTCAACCCGGGGAACCCTTCTCTCATGGTCAACATTTCGATGAAGCCGACGTGATGCGTAACAGCCACAATCTGCTCAACGTTGCCCTCCAGGCGCTGTATGTCCTTCATTAGCTTTTCATTTAGTTCGCGGGTGTAGTCCACATCCGATTTACCAAGGTTTACGAAGTGGGCATCATTCCAGATTACGTGACCGCCGAATATCTTTTTTTCATAGGACGATTGCTGCAACGCCTTTTCTGGAGAAAACGAATAATCATACCACAGACAATTGCCCGCAAAACCAATACCGTGGACAATTACCGGCTTCTCGTCCAGAAGCATGAATTCGCAATTATGGATTCTTGATTTCAGCATATCAAGATGACCGAATGTATCACCCTCGGTGCTCCAGTAATCATGGTTTCCAAATACCGTGAGCCTGATGGGCGCCACTTCTTTGAAAGCATTCAAACATTCTTCCAATTTTGCAGAACCAAGCCCCACCATATCACCTGTCAATACGAGCACGTCGGGTTCTTCACTCCTCAGTCTCCTTATGAAAGTCGCGAATTTTTCGCGCTCCTCCGAGCTTCGTATCAGGTCATAATGGACGTCGCCCGTTGCTATAATCTTCATCGTCTCCAAACAATCCCTACCCTCAAAGCAAGTCTGTGTCCTCAATTGCCATAAGAAAAATACCACATCTTGTGGCGAAATTGAATTTTAATCTGCTTCTTGAGAAAAGGAGGCTAAGTTGTAACTTTTGTTCGAGTAATCGCAACTGCTCACCTTTATCCCGGGAAATCCGAAATCGCAAGACACTTGGTATCTGTCGTTGATTTTTACGTTGTTATGAGTTAATAATTCAAATCCTTGGCCTGGCAAGATCGCCAAGAGAAATGTTTCGACAGTGTTTTCGCTGGTAAGGAGTGGAGAGGATTAATCTCTACCTGGATATGGATTTAGTTTGAACAGGGAAAGAGGGAAATGAAGATCTTTGTGACCGGTGGGGCCGGCTATATCGGCAGTCATACCGTAAATGCTCTTGGCGAAAATGGTCATGACATAGTTGTATTCGACAATCTGTCGACAGGTCATGAGTGGGCTGTTCTTTGCGGAAAGCTGGAAGTAGGAGATCTTGAAGACGGCTCTCACTTGAACGATGTCATAAAGGCATTCCGTCCGGATGCAGTCATCCACTTTGCCGCTTCGATTCAGGTTGAAGAATCGGTCCGAGAGCCTCTCAAATACTACCGCAATAATATAGCCAATACTCTGAACCTCCTGCGTGCCATGGACTGCAATGGTGTACGGAATTTCATTTACTCCTCGAGTGCAGCCGTATACGGGGTTCCGGACAAATTACCTGTGGACGAGTCAGCGCCTCTGCACCCGATCAACCCGTACGGCGCCTCTAAGGCCATGGTCGAGACAGTCCTTAGTGATATAGCTAAGACCAGCGACCTTCACTACATCGCACTACGCTACTTTAACGTTGCCGGGGCCGACCCTGAGACCAGAATCGGGCAGGCCTATTTGGATGCTACCCATCTCATAACCCGCGCATTAAAAACAGCGCAGGGCGATTTTAAGAATTTGTCCATTTTCGGGACGGACTACCCGACTCCTGATGGGACCTGTATCCGGGACTACATTCACGTTGCTGACCTTGCCGATGCTCATCTTTTGACCCTTGAATATCTGATGGACACAAAGCAATCCGATGTCATGAACTGCGGATACGGCCACGGATTCTCTGTCAGAGAGGTAATCGCAACAGCAAAGAAAGTCACAGGTATCAACTTCAATGTCGAAGAAGCGCCAAGGCGAGCAGGGGATCCGCCCCAGTTAGTGGCGGATAGCGCCAAGTTGCACAGCCTTACCGGTTGGCAGCCCCGTTATGACAATCTGGAGTTCATTATAAGGACGGCCTGGAAGTGGGAAGTGAAGCTCAAGCAACTCAGGAAAGAACCATAATTAGCATATTTATTTAATGCCATGTCTTCAAGAAAAAAGATGCTGACATATTTTCTCGTTCTTCTATTGTTGGCCTTTTTTTTTGTTGCACTCAATTACGGCCCCAGATATCTGATGTACGCCGATGAGCCGTTAATGTCAGACGCCGTAGTTCTCTTTTTGGGGCCCGATAACAAGACCAGGCAGGAAGACGCAAATCGCCTGATGCACGATGGTTATGCGCGCTACCTATTCATCCCTGCCTATGGAAGAATAATGGAGGCCTCATCTTCGTCATTTACGGCAGGGGCAAAGAAAGCAAACCCGAAATTGATTATTTCCGGTCTAAAACCAAGACCATATTTTGAAAATACCCATGTCGAGATACTTGAGGCAAAACGCATGATGCAGCACTACAGATTAAATTCTGCCATTTTCGTCAGTTCACCCGATCACATGCGTCGCATAAAGATTATCTCAAAGAAAATCTTTCATGAGCAGCCTGTGAGAATAGTCTTTGTGCCTATTCGAGTTGAGCCAGCAGCGCATCAAGCTTTGATGCTGTCCGACTACAGGCGCATGGGAACAGAGTATGTCAAGATCATCTGGTTTTTGATTTACTCCTCATTCCAGTCAACCTGACATCTTAAACATATACTTTAGAAAGATGAGGATTATGGATAAGAAATATGTGCTTATTCTGCTTGCCTGCGGGATTATTTGGATTTTCTCCATCACCCCTGCTGCCTCGGACACTCCAGCCGGATCAATTCAGAAAAATAATACCGCTGCAGATAAAATGACGCACGACTCAACAAAAGTGACGCTTGCGGAAGGATTGAAGGTCGTGACCTCTGAAAGTCATGTCGTCAAGGTTGCCCGTCAGGATGAGGCCATCGCAGAATCGGACTCCCTCATTGCCAGAGCCAGACTCCTTCCCAGCGTTAACGCATCAGCATC
>DASRZZ010000080.1:0-8170 GCA_035685925.1 Syntrophales bacterium
CCTGGCAGTACCAGCAATACCGTGAAGGCCATTCTCTATCCCCTGCCAGGATAGATTCTTTATTTGAATGCCTGGATTCTCAACAATATTTATATAATCATCAAAATGCCATGAACAATTAAAACTGTTCATGTAGACCAGTATGAGTATGACAAAGAGCAAAAGAGAAGAAACAACGTGTCTCCTTGCATCCCTCAATTTCCAGTTAATGCTTAGAGTAAAATCTCTATCCTGGATTGCAGTTTGCATAGATTACAAATCACAAAAAAGGGGTGAGGTAAAAACCCCCACCCCCACTGGATGTAAAGGCTGTCAAAAATTAACTTCTTGTCCAAGCGCCCGTTGCATCAATTGCAAAGGTTGAGCCGCCAAGGTTATTTAATCCCGTTATTGTAATACTGTTTATCGTTCCGCCGCCACCAATTGTTAAAGGTATGTTGGCGTCAATTCTATAACCGTAGGAACTTAAAGTAGTCTCGTCGGCAACGGCTCCACTTGGTGAATCGCTGAAAAAGGCTTGAGATGCCGTAAACGCATTTCTCACCGCCGAGTTTGTCTGTGCTGAGAAACCTCTTTGCCTGTATGCCACGAACTGCGGGATGGCAATGGCTGCCAGTATACCTATGATGGCGATAACAATCATTAACTCGATCAGCGTAAAACCCTTCTGCCCTCTTTTTTTGTAAAATGCACGTAACATCTTAATCTCTCCTTTCAAGTTGCGCTTAGCATAAATATTTTAATGCGTCAATTTCACTTCTTTAAACAATTTAATCTGCATCACGTAAATTGATTTGTGCAACCACCTCCCTTGTCAGAAAATTATATATTTCGTTGGCAAAATATAGAACACACTATTGGCGGATTATTTAGCAATTACCATACCAAGTCGTTATTCACAGAGAATACAGCCCTTTTGTCTTTGTTTATCAATTACTTAGATGTGGCTATCCGCAGAAAATAATATTGCATGTTTAATTATTTTTAAATCTGAATCAGTGATTTTCGCCTATTGGCTTGTTATTTTCACCACTTTTTTAATTATTAATAATCAAATTATCCATTTTTATGAGATATTTCTTGCCTTGACACCGGCGGTTTATTGCCACTATATTGTCGAATCAAAATTTAGATGGGAAATCTGGTGTACGAAGTTACGATAAAGCGATCCTTTTCTGCTGCTCACATGTTGAAGGATGTAGACTGCACATGTGAGAAACTCCATGGTCATAATTTCATTGTCGAAGTCTCCGTATGCTCCATCGCAATCGCCGACGCTGGCATACTAATTGATTTCAGGATATTAAAGCAAAAGGTGGATGAAGTATTGAAGGATTTTGATCACAAATATCTCAATGAAATCAGTGATTTTACAAGTGTGAGCCCATCATCAGAAAATATCGCCAAGTTAATTTACGACAGGATCTCCGAAAAGACAAAAGAAAAAAACCTCGGCGTATCCCGAGTCACCGTATGGGAGTCAGAGGATGCACGGGTTTCTTACTACGGAAATGGTTATGCAGGATATTCAAAATCAAAAAGATAACAGGAATATAGATATACAAAAAGTAGGCGTTAAGGGAATTAAATACCCCATTGTGGTTCTGGATCGCATGAACGGCACTCAACATGTAAATGCAACCATCAACATCTACGTCGATCTGCCTCATCGCTTCAAGGGAACGCACATGAGCCGTTTTGTGGAAATACTGAATGAATTCAGAGGCCAGATAAACATTAAGACGTTTCATAAGATTCTCCAAAAGATCAAAGAAAAACTTCATGCCGAATCGGCGCACATGGAAATTGAATTTCCCTACTTTATAGAAAAAACGGCTCCCGTGTCTGGCGCGAAAAGTCTCATGGAATACACGTGTGCATTCAGCGGACAAAACAGTATCGGCATGACAGATTTTCTGGTGTCAGTTATCGTACCTGTCACTACGGTATGTCCCTGTTCGAAAGAGATCAGCAATTTTGGCGCTCATAACCAGAGAAGTATGGTGACTGTGAAAGTGAGGTTCAAGAAATTTTTTTGGATCGAGGAACTTATCAGGCTGGTTGAAGACTCGGCCAGCGGCGAAGTATATTCTCTTCTCAAGAGGGTTGATGAAAAATTTGTCACAGAAAGAGCACATGAAAACCCTATGTTCGTCGAAGATGTGGTAAGAAATGTGGCCCAGGCGCTAAACAAGAATGATAATTTCACCTGGTACAGCGTGGATGCAGAAAATTTCGAGAGTATCCACAATCACAGCGCTTATGCATATGTGGAAAAAACTATTTGACGGTGTGCGGAGGCAGTGTCATTTGTCATTTTCCTTTGACAAAACTTCCCTAATCATTTACAAAATTTAAGAGGCACAAATATAATATCGATTTCAAATATGTTTTCGGAAATATCCGGTTTATAGATAGCCGTAGAAGAGGAAGTTGCTTGCATGGAATCAAGTGACAAACGCCAATTTTTCAATTTATACAATCATGGATTCATCAGGGTCGCCGTCTGCACACCAGAGGTTAAGGTAGCAGATGTACCGTCCAACGTGGCAAGCACGATCAATCTGGCCAAACAAGCGGCAGCTAATGATGCAATTCTTGCTCTCTTCCCCGAACTCGGCATCTCGGCCTATTCAAACGAGGATCTCTTTCACCAGGATGCCCTACTCATGGGCGTGACGGAGGGGGTCAAAGATATTCTCCATGCTACAAGAGACCTGAATATAATCTTAGTCGTTGGCGCCCCCCTGCGCGTTGATTTTCGTCTCTTTAACTGCGGCATCGCCCTTTATCGAGGTTGCATCCTTGGCATTGCAGTAAAATCTTATCTGCCCAATTATCGTGAGTTTTACGAGGCCCGCCAATTCAGTCCAGCTGAGGGCACGCAATCAAAGGTGGTAAACATCTGCGGGCAGGAAAACGTTCCCTTCGGTGCTGACATCCTGTTCGATATCAAGAATATAAATAATTTCAGTTTCTACATTGAAATCTGTGAAGATCTCTGGGTACCTATCCCACCATCAAGCTATGCTGCCATGGCCGGGGCAACTGTCATAGGTAACCTCTCCGCATCCAATATAACCGTAGGTAAATCGGAATACCGACAATCTCTCGCATCGAATCAGTCGGCACGTTGCGTATCTGCATATCTCTATGCAGCAGCTGGCCCCGGAGAATCCACCACAGACCTGGCATGGGATGGACATGCCATGATTTATGAAAACGGTAATCTGTTGGCAGAATCAGAACGCTTCTCCCTGAAACCCCAATTGATTTATGGCGACGTGGATCTGGACAGGTTGACCCAGGACAGAATGCGCATCAACACCTTCGGCCAGAATGGCCGTAATCACAAGGAGCGGCTGGAAAGATTCCGGAAGGTCTCATTTTCTGTCGCGCCTGTCGAAAAACGAATACTGCTCGACAGGGAATACCCACGGTTCCCATACATACCTGCTGATCCTGGAAAGCGCGATCAGCGATGTTATGAGGCATATAATATACAGGTGCATGGACTTGCCCAACGTTTAAGATCATCGGGCATCGAGAACGTGGTGATCGGCATCTCAGGCGGTCTTGATTCCACCCATGCTTTGATTGTCGCAGCAAGGACCATGGATCTCTTGGGCCTGCCCCGTTCCAACGTTAAAGCCTTTACCATGCCCGGGTTTGCAACTTCAAAAAAAACATACACCAACGCTCTTAAGCTGATGAAGGCCATCGGCGTGGAGGCCAATGAGATTGATATAAAACCGAGTTGCATGCAGATGCTTAAAGACATCGGCCACCCCTTTGCACAAGGAGAAAAACTGTACGACATTACTTTCGAAAATATCCAGGCCGGAGAACGTACTTCACACCTGTTTAGAATAGCCAATATGAAAAACGCCCTGGTTGTCGGTACGGGAGACCTCAGCGAGCTGGCCCTAGGCTGGTGCACTTACGGTGTGGGTGACCACATGTCCCACTACAGCGTAAACGCCAGTGTACCTAAAACCCTTATCCAGCATCTGATACGTTGGGTCGCTCTTTCCTCGCTATTCACAGAGGAAATTTCCGAAATCCTGCTCGATATCCTGGAAACGGAAATCAGCCCTGAATTGGTTCCGGGAACAGACGGCAACCAGCCGGCTCAGAGGACCGAATCCGTGATAGGTCCATACGCTTTACAAGACTTTAACAATTTCTTTATAACAAGGTTTGGCTATCTCCCCACAAAGGTTGCATTCATTGCCTACTGCGCTTGGAGAGACAAGGCCAAGGGCCAGTGGCCCAATGTGCCGAAGAAGAAGAGAAACCAGTACACAATCGGAGAAATAAAACATTGGCTTCTTGTCTACCTGGAACGTTTCTTCAAGTTGAGCCAGTATAAACGCTCATGCATACCCAACGGCCCGAAAGTAGGATCCGGAGGGTCTCTATCACCCAGGGGAGACTATCGTGCGCCAAGCGATAGCGAAGCCACTGTATGGCTAGAAAATGCGAAATTCATACCTGAAAAGGATGATTAAATAAGGTGAAACGGGAATCCTACAAGGACTTTGATGCCACAGAGCTTCTCTGCCCCAATTGTAAGAGGGCAGTCCCGGTAAGAAAGAGGCTTTTGTTGGTGCTTTCTAACGGTGACAAGTATGATTATACGTGTGTTTTTTGCGGCACTTCAGTGGGAGATAAGATTGTCACCCAGAAAGATAACCTTAGGATAATTAAATGACAGGTGCTAGTGTTTTACCTTCCGCTCCATGGCCTTCTTGAATTTGTCACCAAGAGAACCCATCTTAACTGGAGAGGTTTCCCCCGCGGTAAAATACTCATGAGCAAGATTGCCGTCTGATTCGCTTGAGGCTCCTTCCAGATATTCGCCGAGGATTCCCCGGCTATGAACATCCTCATGGCAATACACGCAGAGATTTTCCCAATTACTGCCATCCGTCGGGTTGTTGTTATGATTGCCATCTTTATGATGGACGGTCAGAAGATTCCGCGTCGACTCGTTAAACTCCCTTCCGCATCGAGCGCAGACAAGACCATGAAGAGCGATTGATTTTTCTCGATAATCTTCACCGGGAAGTTTCTGCCGTTCCCTTTTCAAATCCCGGACTACGTCTTCGACAGACCTAACATCTTGTGGTTTATCTTTAACTGTTATCGTACGGACACGCCCCCCTTTTCTTCCATAGGTGACGCGGGGCATAATACATACCTCCATGATCCGAACAGAATATGCGATCTGTCTCTATACGGCAGCTACTCGCATTTTCCTGAAGCCAGAAATACCTTGAGAAATACTTTTACCCCCCTTAGAACTGCGAAGGCATTTCTGAAAGCTTTGAAAACAGGAAGACGAGCTCCAACATGCAAGACATCTTCGATGTCCGATACAATGCCCAACAACCCTTGAATGCGTCTGGCAACGAGAGACAATCCCTCAATCTGTTCATTTACTGCATGCGTCGCTTTGTTGATGCTCGTGGTAATTTCTTCCAAGTTCTTCAGGATACCGGGTAAGCTTTCATTAAGCATCTGCATGGTCGCGGCCATGCTTTTTGCAGTCCGCCAAAGCTGCAACAGAAAAGGAATAGAAAAAATAGCAGCAAGAAGAAATACTAAGCTCACAATTACAGCCATGATTTCGAGAAACATATTCATCTCCTGCTTCCCATCCTTAGCTCTCCCTATTATGCTTTCTCTTTTTGTTCCTTGAAGGCTTCAACTCCTGCATCTATTGCTTTCTTCAAGCGCCCCTTCGTTTCCAGAACTGTATCTTTCCCCCGGTCAGCCAGCTCTTCAACCTTCAGTTCCATTTCTCCAACTTTTTCCTTCGCCGAAGATTCCAGCTGTTTCAGGCGCAAGACGGCGGCGTCATAAGCCTTCTTACTTCTCTCCAACGCCAGTTCGTATTCCTCTTTGGCCTTCTGTATCAATTCCTCAGTCTTCCTGCTGAGGTCCTCCCGTGTTTCTTTACCACTCTTAGGGGCATAGAGAATGCCAATTGCTGCACCAATCAAGCCCCCAACGAGCAATCCTTTGATGAAATCATCAACCCTGTTTGACATATGCGAACCTCCTTATCCTAAACGTCCATTAATTCCAGCCAGATTATGGCATACCTGGAGACATTCACGTTTAAACATCCGCACAAGCGATAAATGATGATTCTTTCTTAGTAAATTTTATACAGATTAACAGCGAACATGCAACAACAAAATGATAAGACGGGATAAATTTTTGGAGACTTGTGCTTCAGAAAAAAGGGTTTTTTTCTTGGTCATTCAAGATAAGCTTCCTTCAGCGGATAAATTTCAGCAACCCTCGCACGATAATGAAGAGTATTTCTCTCATTGTGGTATCGAGGTTAATATGCTAACAATAAACACAAGTTGAATCTGCGAAGTAAGTAAAATGAATGAAAGATCTTCCCAAGAGGAAGCAAGCCTTGAGCGGCTTCTCAAAATTATTAAAAAGTTGCGATCCAAAGATGGGTGTCCCTGGGATAGAGAGCAGAAAAAAGAGGATATGGCAAAATATATATTGGAAGAAACATACGAACTTATTGATGCTATTAATAGCTGTTCGTCGGATGCTGTCAAAGAAGAAATGGGGGATCTTCTATTCCAGGTCTTCTTTTTGGCCAGTATTTCAGAAGAGGCTGGTGAAATTGAGATCCCCGATATAATGAAAGACGTGACTGACAAGATGATAAGACGGCATCCCCATGTCTTTGGCAATGTAGAAGTCAAGGACATTGATGAAATCAAGATTAATTGGTTGGACATCAAGAGGAATATTGAAAAGAGAAATGAAAGCGCGCGCGGACTTTTTAATGGTATTCCACGTTCCATGCCTGCTCTCAAGAGAGCGCAAAAAGTGACTGAGAAAGCCTCCTCTGTCGGCTTTGACTGGGGGAAAAAAGAAGAGGTTCTAGAAAAGATCGAAGAGGAGCTCAATGAGTTCAAGTCCTCCCTGGCAGCCAATGATACCAACTGCATCAAAGAAGAAATGGGCGATCTTCTGTTTTCACTTGTAAATCTATCAAGATTTGTCAATGTAGACGCCGAGGACTCTCTCACTGCGTCCCTTACGAAATTTATCAACAGATTCTCCTACATAGAACAAAAACTTGCAGAAAAGGGCAAGGAACCTGCCGGCGTTTCACTCGAAGAGATGAATGATCTGTGGAATGAATCGAAGTTAAAGGAATCATCTTCATAATGGAATATTTCTTATGTGTCTTGGGAATGGTCTTCATTATCGAAGGCCTCCCATATTTCGCCTTCCCGCATAAGGTTAAGTCATATATTATGAAACTACAGGAAATGCCCGATTCCACGCTCAGGATTTTAGGACTATCTGCAATTATAGCAGGGCTGATTCTGATATATTTCGGAAGAACTTGAGTAATGAAATTAGAGGATTTTGGCTACCATCTCCCCGAGGAACTTATTGCACAGTACCCCTGTGACCTAAGAGACGCATCCCGGATGATGGTCATTTGGAGAAAGACAGGCAATGTCGAATGCAGAATTTTTCGCGACCTGCCGGAGTTCACGAAAAAGAATGATGCCTTGGTTATTAATGATACAAAAGTGATTCCGGCAAGGCTCATCGGTAATAAGACAACTGGGGGGGCCATTGAGATACTCCTACTGTCTAGAAGGCCCGAAGAATCAAGGCGATCAGAAACTTGGGAGGTACTATTAAGACCGGCAAAAAAAGTCCGTGTAGGAACCAGGATATTTTTCGATGATGAATGTGAAGCACAAGTCATCACTTGCGCATCGGAGAAGAAATGGGTGGTCTCATTCGCAACAGGCTTCGGGTTCGATAATTTTCTAAAGAAATATGGAAAGACACCCCTTCCGCCTTATATAAAGCGAAACAAAAGATCCGTTGATTCTCTCGCGGATATAGACAGATATCAGACAATCTATGCCAGATTGCCAGGTTCGGTCGCAGCGCCGACGGCTGGTTTGCATTTTTCTCAGAATATTCTCGACACCCTCAAAGAGATTGGTGTACACATTGTGCCCGTCACGTTGCATGTAGGTTATGGGACGTTTCTTCCCATTGAAAAAGAAAATGTCGAAGATCATGTAATGGAAGAGGAATTTTTTGAGATAACGCCTGAAGCAGCGGAGATAATAAACAGCGCCAGCACAGTTACTGCCGT
>DASRZZ010000081.1:0-4781 GCA_035685925.1 Syntrophales bacterium
ATATGGAGAAGGCCACGTTGCCGATTATCTCTTCTTCCAGGAAATAGACAACGCCCTTCCCTGCCTCCGGTTCCGTATAAACATTCTGCGATTCCATCGTGAAGAACTGTGCTTCCGGTGGCTGCAGATGACAGCCGGCTAGAAGGATCAATACGATTATTATTGTTCGGTTCGAATATCTCTTCCATATAATAGACATATGAATGAAAAATTGGTTCTAATCTTTTCTTTTCGTTCGGATCACCAGTTCTTTCGCATATTCCCTACACGTAATAGGAAGGGGCATATCTTTCTGAGAGTAGTTCGAGTAATCTTTACTTGGATCAAGGCACTTGGCTTTGCCTCCCAACCAGAATTCTTCCGGGTCATAGGTTTTTGAATATTGAATGCAGTAGATTCCTGCAATTCTACAAATGCCGAAATGAAGATGGGCAAATCCGCTGTTGCTTGCACCCCATAGGCCAATTAATTGCCCACTCTTAATCGGCTCGCCTTTCTCGACAAAAATCCTTGTCATATGGGCATAGAATGTTTTGAAGTATTCACCGTGCAATACTACAACGCTGATAGTCCTCGTCCCGGATCTCCGCTTTCGGTTCACCAGGGAATGCCTTTGAAATCAATTTGTCATAGTTCAGGGTAAAGTCGGGGATATCTTTCCCCATCCCTATGAATGGTTTTACTCCGGGAAG
The DNA here is from genome assembly GCA_035685925.1 of Syntrophales bacterium. GTDB lineage: Bacteria > Desulfobacterota > Syntrophia > Syntrophales > UBA2185 > Fen-1135. Next base: position 693 of record DASRZZ010000081.1, read on the forward strand.
CTGTTCAGGCACATTCTCGGCGATCTTGGCACATGTACTTTGAAGATCATTATTTTCGCATCCGTAAGCTTCCTCATCTGAATAATCTCTTTCGCAATCAGACGATAATTCCGGGGAAGTCCCACCAATCCTGCTTTCCCGATCGCGAAAAAAGTTTCGATAACTACAGAGCGGTTTGTCATGAGAAAAGCCACCATAGCGCCTTTCTTAAGACCCAAATCCATGAGTCAGTTAGCGAGGTGATTCGTTCGCTTGTTAAGCTCCAGATAAGAGAATCTGCGTCCTGAGGTTATGCAATATAACGCCTCCTTGTCGCGATACCTTGTCGCTGTATTCTTTAGAAGTCTCCCCACAGCCATTGTTGTTGTGGCCTTAGGTTACACACTCTTCTTCTTGTTAAGATCTTTATTAACCGATGTCTCAGACTACACGAAAAGCAACTACGCAGCGCCTTTTGAGAATCTGCCGTTCGCCTTCAACCAACAGACTGCAAAGTTCGGTACTCGCCTTAGATCGTCTTCAGTACCAGTTTGTCCAAGGTAAAGCGCGGTCGTGCCTTGGGTGACTGATCAGGATGCCCAACAGGCAGAAGGACTACGGGGTAGATGCTTTCGTCCAGCCCAAGATACTCCTTCACCTTATCGCGATCAAACCTTGCAAGCCAACAACTGCCCAGACCAAGATCAAAGGCCTTAAGGACAATGTGCTCTACAGCAATCGCGACATTCATGGAAAGATAGGCCTTAACGGCTTCCCCATCCATAACAGGGATGGGGGTGGTTGGTGTAAAATTCATATCCACATCCACCCCTTCGAATGCGCCTTCCTTCAGCAGTTCTCCGATGCGCCGGTCTCTTGTCGTTATGGCCGTTAAATCAGCACAGCATACAAAAATAACCGAGGCCTTAACGATAAACTTATAGGGTGTACGCTGGCCAATGGCCTCTTTGGCAGCATGTGATTGAGCGACGATGAAGCGCCATGGCTGGAGGTTTGATCCCGAGGGGGCAAGCCGCGCAGCTTCAAGAAGCAGGTGAACAGTATCAGCCGAAATATCCCCCTCCCTGAATCTACGAATGCTGCGCCGTGAAGCGATAATATCTGATAATTCCACTGTGGCACCTCCATGTGAGCTTACCAGTTAAACTCTACAACTTATTGCTGGGCCTGTCAAATCAGCATAAAGGAAGGAGTGCTTACTAAAACCACTAATAAACCCACAAATGACAGTTCTACTTTTTTGCCAATTGTCTTGCCCAGATTGTCAGCCAGATGACGACAAATAACATCATGGCAACGCCGAGTTTATATGCCACCATTGCCCACAGCCAGATAGTGCGAACTTCAGGCCATGTAATGCCTGCACCCCAAATACAGAGATATCCTGCCGGTTGTTTGGTCATGATCAGCACGTAAGCAAGCCACTGAATCAGCAGGATACAATACACAATTAACAAAGCCCACCATCCGGCCACTGCCGCAGCCCGCACCTTTTTTGTAAATATTTCATTCATGTTTATCTCCTATATTGTTTATCCAAATTAAATACACAACATACTGTTAAGTCAAGTGCGCTTTGTCGACATTATTGAATGTTACAAGGAATGTTGTGCTCTCTGAAGCTTGAGAAATATTTATTAAGAAGTACGGCTTTAGGAATTAACCGAATCATGGTAAAATTTTAGAATGAAAGTCAGAGAAATACGGGCAAAAAATATGCTGTCGCGGTCCCAGATCTATGATTATGCTCTAAATCCTTATGTTGGCTGCCAGCACGATTGCGTCTACTGCTATGCCAGATTTATGAAGAGGTTTACAGGACACAGGGAGAAATGGGGGGAGTTCGTCGATGTAAAGATAAATGCCCCTGAGCTCTTAGTCTCTGAGGTGAAGAAGAAAAGGATTGGAAGGGTGTGGATAAGCGGAGTGTGCGATCCTTATCAACCATTGGAAAAACAATATTTGGTGACGAAACGATGTCTTGAAATCCTCACGAAAAACGGCTGGCCTTTCACAGTTCAGACCAAATCCTCCCTTGTCCTGAGAGATATCGAGATACTAAAAAGAACAGATAATGTTGAGGTCGGATTCACCATAACGACGATGGATGAGAGGATACGGAAAATCTTTGAGCCAGGGGCATCGCCATCAGGTAAGAGGATCGAAGCCTTGGCGCGTCTTCACGATGAAGGGATCAGGACATTCGCCATGGTGGCACCGATCCTTCCAGGCGCAGAGGATCTGGTCAGTGCGCTTAAAGGTAAAGTGGAGTATGTATTCGCTGACAGGCTTAACTATCATTACGCAGATCGGACATACAAAAGATACGGGATGCAGTGGGCCATGGAAGATGACTTTTTTTCACAAGAGGGAGAGGAACTAAAAGTGGCATTTGAATCAGAGGGGATTCCCTGTCAGATTGTGTTCTAAAATTGCTTCTCACAGGCTCTGTGTTATGAGAGAATAAGAAGACTCGATTACTCATCTGATCGCGGATAAGAGTCAATACCGAATTCTAATTTTATCAGTTTTGGCGGGATTAATATGTGTGGCCGTTTTGCCTTAGTTTCTGAATCAGCAGAAATATCAGAGAAATTTAATATCCAGAAGATTTCATATGACTTCAAACCAGACTGGAATATAAGTCCTGGACAACATATCCCCGCTGTCATTCATCGAGAAGGTCAAAATGTCCTTGAATCATTTCTATGGGGATTAATTCCCTCGTGGGCCAAAGATCCTTCCATCGGAGATAGACTGATCAACGCACGGGCTGAGACCGTTCATGAAAAGCCAAGTTTCAAGAATGCATTCAAAAAGAGAAGATGCCTGATCGTTGCAGATGGTTTTTATGAGTGGAAGAAAGACGGCAGGAAGAAGATAGCATTATATTTTTACCTCAAATCAGGAGAACCTTTCGGTATGGCCGGGCTTTATGAAACATGGGTGTCACCCGAGAAGAAGCAGATCAATACCTGCACAATCATCACAACGGATGCAAATAAGTTGATAGAACCGGCTCATGACCGTATGCCAGTAATTATTCCAAAGGAGCAGGAACAAACTTGGATCAGCGATGAAACTGAAGACAAAACTATCTTGCATTCAATTCTGAAGCCATACCCTGCTGATGAGATGGATTACAAATTTGGAATGGGTCAAAGGTTCTCGTCAAGTGAATGATGATTATCAAGCTTCTATTGAACAATGGAAAATATGATCTGCGCAAGGCGAAATTCGTAAGAGTTTTTGTTTACAATAAGAACCGGCGCTATACAAAAAAGGAGTGGGAGTTGCTGAAAAAGGTGGACTCGTTGGAACTTAACCCACCTCAAATGAAACAGACCCTGCGAATGAAAAAGAAAATATAGATCACTTCGATACGACAGCGAGAAACTGGACGGGTCCAAGCTCATTTTTGCACTTGATATAATTGACTTTTCTAAAAAATGCACTTTTTTTGTAAAGAAAATAAACGCCCTCAATAATTTCTTCTCATATTATCAAGGTTCTCTTTCATTGTGACTCCCATCACTGCACTTAATCCAAGTTCAAGATAATAAATATATCCTATTTTTTGGGAAAATATTTTAATCAAGTAATGAAGAAAAGGAAAAGACCCCCCAATTTTATTAAGGCGAAAAATGGCAAACTGCTTAGGGTGTCACCTAGCATAATGAAATCTGTGCTAGAGAGGAAATTTGTCATGAAGAAGAGATTTACTGAGGAGCAGATTGTATACGCTCTGAAGAAGGCGGAACGTGGGACTCCTGTGGCTGAGGTAATCCGAAAGATGGGCATTTCTGGAGAGACATTTTACCGTTGGAAGAGGAGGTACGGCGGTTTGGGCATGAGCAAACTGAGGCGTCTCAAACACCTAGAGGAAGAGAACCGCAATTTGAAGCAGATGGTGGTGGATCTCAATCTCGACAGGCACATGTTTCGGGAGCTACTCTCAAAAAAGTTATAAAGCCGGCCGGCAGCGAACTCTGGTGATCGTAAGCGTTTTTGTTTACAATAAGAACCGCAGCTACACGGACAAGGAATGGGATTTACTGAAAAAAGTGGGCTGGCTGGGACTTGACGCAC
>DASRZZ010000082.1:0-9887 GCA_035685925.1 Syntrophales bacterium
GGCCTTATCTTCGGTATTTGTGCATAAATATGCCGAGGGATATGCCCATAAGAGGTATTATGAAGGAAACCAGTTTGTGGACACGCTTGAGGAACTTTGCCAGCAGAGGGCAAGAAAGGCCTTCTCCCTCCCTGATGACTGGCATGTGAACGTGCAGCCACTTGCGGGTGGTAATTCAAATCTGGCCGTGTATAACGGACTTCTGGAGCCGGGTGATACTATCTTGAGCATGTATCTGCCGGATGGCGGCCACTTGTCTCACGGCTGGTCATTTCCCGAAAAGGATGAGCAAGGATTGGGGGGACAGGTTGATCAGACCATATACCTGGGCGGTAAGAGAAAAATCAGCATTGTTTCAAAAATTTTTAAAGTTGTGCAGTACAAAGTGGAACCCGATTCACGGCTCTTCGACTACAAGAAAATCATGGCTATTGCCAAGGAGTACCGTCCAAAGATGATCATCTCGGGGGGGACCGCATATCCGCGCGAAATCAATTATGACGCACTTTACTCTATTGCAAAGGAGGTAGGTGCATATTATCTTGCGGATATTGCCCATGAGGCCGGCCTCGTTGCAGCAGGCGCCAACAAATCACCAGTAGGGAAATCGGATGTTATCACTTTTACAACTCATAAGACCATCCGCGGGCCAAGGGGTGCCGTTATCTTGTGCAGAGCTGACTTGGCAGATAGAATAGATTTCGGCGTTTTTCCCGGCCTGCAAGGTGGCCCTTTCGAACACACAATAGCCTCTCTTGCGGTCTGCCTGAAAGAGGCGTGTACGCCGGCGTTTAAAAAATATGCTTTTCAGGTGGTAAAGAACGCTCAGAGGCTGGCTCAAAGATTTGTGGAGAGAGGCCACGATGTTGTCTCCGGCGGGACTGACAAACATCTGCTGCTCATTGATATGAGAAGTAAGAAATTGTCCGGTCGCAATCCCGCCAAAGCCCTTGACCAGGCGGGTATCATCGTGAACCGCAATTCCGTCCCCAATGAAACCGGATCACCAATGAACCCGTCGGGACTGCGCATGGGCACTCCAACTATCACTACACGCGGCATGAAGGAAAAGGAGATGGATAAGATTGCCGAGTGGGTTGATTATGTAATTGAACTTGTCGCACCCTACTGTGATCTTAAGCCTGCCGCATTTGAAGAGAAAATCAAAAAAATGCCTGAGCTGCGGAAAATCGCCGCGGAAGTGAAATCCCTCTGCCAGAAATACCCCCTAAATATTTGATCGGGCGCATTCTTGCCAATTTTCGTGAAGCTCCCCGCCGCCAGCGCAGAGAGCTTCACGGCCGGGAAAGTATCCTTACATTGCATACCTTCGCAAGCCTTCAGGAGGGCCTGACAGGGTGTGCGGCCTGTAGCGGGTCGACGCCTGCCGGGCAGGGGTCATCTGCAAAACAAGACATGCCCGGAACAGAGTGCAAAATTTGTCAGACGCGGAAATTTTTCACTCCCTATTCTGTATAATGCCTAGCGTAGCAAATACGAGAATGGCAAAACCGAATGATACGTAGAGCAAAGTGGTACGATTGAGCTGTAATTCTCCTTTTTCCGTGAACACCATAACATTCGAAACGTAGCTCCAGTAAATTAGAAAGGCTGTAGCTGAGAAGCAATGCCATCCTGGTGTAACCGAAAATCAGGACGAGTGTAGTGAAAGACAGAAGCGCGAGGATATGAGAAAGTGGTACCGACAAGTGAGTTGATATTAATGCTTCCATGGCACTTTCCTCTTTTGTCAGATATGATTGCTCTTTCACCCCTGATTCACCGTCCATTCATTTTCATTGACAGACCCTTTGGATTAAAGTCTAAGCGACAAAATAAGAAGAATCTGTGAGAATAACCACAATATAATCAATTTGTACGGAGTCGAAGCCGATGACTTGGTCAACACCCAAAAATCTTTTAATGCATAAGGAAGGTTAGGGTAAGCTTTGGCAGGTATCTTGAGTTGCTCTTATGACAAATTGAAACTGAAGCCTACGAGCGATCCGACGGGCCTATCCGTTATATGTATTCCTTCAAATAACACATGGCTAATTTGTGTATCAGTTGTTGCAAAATCTCGGTTGGCAACATATTCTCGTGAACGCTTTGGATAAAATGAGGCAGGTGTTGGTGTTATTACCGTCTGCCGCCGCGATTGCCTCTTAATCCTCTACCGGAATCCGACTGGTACGGTCTCGTTCTTCCGGTATCCCTGTCTTTTTTCGGCCTGGCTTCACTGACAACGATCGTATTTCCATCAAGCTGTCCGCCATTAAATTTTTCAATTGCCTCTTTCGCTTCCTCTTCGGAGGACATCTCGACAAATCCGAATCCTTTGGACAGTCCGGTTAACCTATCTTTAATGATATTTACCGACAGAACTTTGCCGGCTCCGGAGAAGTTTGATCTCAGATCATCCTCAGTAACCTTGCTGGACAGATTCCCGATATATAATTTTTTATTCATTTTCCCTCTCCTTACGGTTACCGCACAGAAGACCTAAAAACAGAAAGAGGCACCCCGCTTCAGGTATTTACAGGGGTGCCTCTTTCTGAAAGAACCTCTTAGACGGTCTTTACATTAACAGCCGATGGACCCTTTGGACTCTGCTGGACGTCAAATTTAACGCGCTGGCCCTCAGATAACGTCCTAAAACCACTGTCTTGAATGGCGCTGAAATGAACAAATACATCGCCGCCTTCATCATTAGCAATGAATCCGAATCCCTTCTTCTCATTAAACCACTTAACGACTCCTTCTGACACTGTTTTCATCCTCCTTTCTTAGATTTTTCAAAAGTTGGATGTCCACGTTGACAGAAAGAACAATTCACCATATTCTTTGCGAATATGATGGGTTACCTTATACTGCAAAATGCCATTACCCAACTTTTTATGACTTTCCAACCTGCAAAAAACGCCTCTTCCCTCAGAGATTTGTTTATCTATTATGACCTTTCGTCCAATGTCAAGTTTTTTCTGTAAAATATTTATGGTCAATCAACCGGTATTCATCCAGTTTTTTTTGTCCACTGGTCTGAGGAAGAAAAACTTTCTCGGAATTATCATGTAATTCCCAGAAGCCGGATTTCGAAAATCAAATCTTTCCCTGCCAGTGGATGGTTCCCGTCGAATGTAACGCTCGTATTAGATACGTCAATTACAGTAACTTCGATAGCTTGTCCGTCATCACGGCGGAATTGCAGCAGTTGACCGACGCTTGGTTGAAAGTCTTTAGGAAGCTGATCCCGCCGAAAGACAACCATCATCTCTTCAATGTGAGGTCCGTAAGCCTTGTCGCTCGTGATCCTGAAAGTCTTTGTTTCTCCCACTTGCATTCCGATAACTGCATCTTCAAATCCGGGAATGACCTGCCCTCCACCGATCATAAATCCCAGAGGATCACAATCCAGGGAAGAATCGAAGACTGAGCCGTCATCAAATGATCCTTTATAATGAACCTTCACATTGTCGCCTCTTGCTGCCGTCTTCATTTGTCAAGTCCTTTCTTTATTTTTTGAATAACCCTTCTCTCAGGGAAGATAAAGAGGGCATCTTGGCTCCTGCATAAGACCGTGGGATTTAGGGGGGTGCCGCATATCTGGTGAGAGGTGTCCACCCAGCAGTTCCCTTTTCAGGCACTGATGAAATGTCTCAAGGCAAGGACTACTTGATTCTGCCTTCCTGTCTCATTCTGGAGATGATCTGGTTAATAATGGGCAGAACACTTAGTGTGGCCTTTTCTCCCTCGAGAATGGCTTCGTGCCTCTTAGAAAAATCTGCCGCTCCTATATGGCCCACGTTGGGTCTTATCACGACGTCCGCCTTGGCGAGTTGTATCTGAGATATCTTGGCATGCATAATGTCTATTGATTGCAATATAGTTTCTATAGTGCTCTGGGGAGGCGAATTTGAAGGACTCGAAGAAATATCCACGGCTATGACGATGTCAGCGCCGTATCTTCTGGCTGCATCAATGGCCACGGGGCTTACGACGCCTCCGTCAACATATGTCCCACCTGAAAGTTTGACAGGTCTGAATATACCCGGAATTGAACAGCTTGCCCGTACTGCAGTTCCCGTATTGCCCGTGCCAAAGACGGTTTCTTCGCCGGTCTGTATATTCGTGGCGACTGCATAAAAAGAGATCTGTAGCTTTTCGATGGGAGTATCCCTTAATGCCCAGTTCACATAATTTTCCAGTTTCTCCCCCCTGATAAATCCGTTGTCTGGCATCATCAGGTCTACAATATCGTCCCTCTGGATGGATAAAGCCATTGTTTGAAGACTATAGGCATCAAATCCATATGAGTACAGACTGCCTACAAAACTCCCGGCACTCGTGCCGACTATCATGTGGATGGGGATTTTGTTGGATTCGAGTATCTTCAATACGCCGATGTGTGCAAATCCCCTGGATGCCCCTGCACCGAGGACCAAGGCTACCTTGGCGGGTTTAGGAGAGGGCAGGAGGGGAGGCGGCTTGGGAACGCAAGCAACGGTAGTGAGGATACAAGCTATGATAACTATGGATAAGCCCGCATACTTGACTATCCTCAAAGTGTCTTGACAAGAGATCTTCAACATATGTTAAATATTACGTTCAGAAAGGCCTGGGCAAATCCGATCATATCGCATGCATCTACCTGCAGACTCTATTATCTTTTTAAGATTCCCATCTTCAAAATAAAAAAGCCGCCTGGCCTTAGACTACAAGACGGCTCTCTTATATTACGATGCACAATTGTTATTTATAGTATCCACAAGCAACAATCACGTCGCCTACCTTCTCAAAAAGGGAAACCTTGAGCGCCACTTGCTTGGTAACAGGGTTATCCCAATAATACTCGACTTCTCCTTTGCCCTTCGTTTTTGCGAGATCAATCATCTTCTTGACGAAAAGTTGTCCGTTTTTGTCCTTTGTTTCCATCATATCCTTGCCAATCAATTTTTCGTTCGCGCCGTGAGACAAAATTTTTCCGTTTAGATCCAGGACAAAGATGTAAAGATCCTTATTCACAAAAGCACCCTTCTTATTGTTGAATGCTTCAAATGCCTTGTCATTACCGTTAGCTTTAAGATAAGTGACTGCTTTATTCATTAATGCTCTTGCCTCTTCTGCAGTTCCAAACTGCCCCTGTGCGTATGCGAAGCTTACAACCAGGAAAACCGCCAGTATCAATGCATATACTTTTTTCATAAGGTACCCTCCTGTTTTTAATTTGCACGGACTATAGATGATATCCTGTGTAATGGTCAAATACTTTTTCATAGAATTTTTCAATCAATCATGAATTAACGCCTTATTTGGTGGCGTGATCCTTACTCTGTCGTCAGGCCACTCCTTCTTGCTTTCAAATCAAAACACCGTAGGTTTGCAGATTACCTCCCTCACTTTCAGATCAAAGAAACGGGCGCTGTTAGTGGGCTTTAAAACCAGTGCTGAATCCGCGCCTTGGGCAGTTCCCCCTACGGATATCACATCTTCATCTGTTCTTACAAGACCGGCATCTGCTGCCATCAAGGTCACTTCAATAGCGACCTTGACACCTTGACCGAATACGCGCAGTGTGTGGGCCATGATTTCATCTACCTGATAAGTATCAAGCTTATTCCTCACGCCGCGGCCGACCCCACCGAAAGCGTGCTGGCAGGTGAGAACTTTAACGCCCTGCGATTCTAGTTCCTTTTTGTCCTTTTCGTCCAGTTCCTGAACGTCGGGTTTCGCGTACCCTGTTGCATGGGTAATAGCGATGATATGGATAGCTTTGTCCAGAATCTTTAGGGCTTCAAAGGCAGTCCGCCCACTGTAAGAAGCGATCAATACGTTCGTTATGGACAGGTCTTTGGCCCTCTTGGAAACGGCTTCAAGAACTGCTCTCGTATTTTTCCCTCCTGGATTGTGGAAATAGCGGCAGGATACATCGTGAAAAGGAGATGCTTCGGCCATGATTACTTGCCTCCATGTAAAATGCTTTCTTGGGAAAGGATGGTAATTACTTGCGGAATGACAATGTAGTATATAAGCAAGCGTCGGTCGCGTGTCAATCTTAAAGTTGAAATCATAGAACCATGAATATGCAAAATACCGTTTGACAAAATGGTTTAAGTGTATAGCTTAACTCTTAATAGAGCTGTCAAATGGGAAGCAAATCTGAAAGGAGCATGTAATGTTTGAAGTTACGGAAAAAGCGGTTGAGATGATTCAAGACTTTCTTAAAAACAGGAGTGAAGAACATGTCATAAGGATCATGATAAATGAAGGCGGGTGATCCGGACCCTCTTTGGGTATGGCTCTGGATGAGCCAAAAGAAGACGATGAAACCTTTAAGAAAGACGGGTTGACCTTCGTAATAAATAAAGAAGTGCTTGAGTTGGCTAAACCGATTGCATTAGATTTTGTCAGCACACCCCACGGATCCGGTTTCAGGCTGACATCCAGCCTAAATGCCGGCAGTTCATGCGGAAGGTCATGCAGCTGTTAGGATAGAAGGCGTCTTATGACTGAAGAAAGGAAGGCGGACTATTTCCGTTACCTTGCTGATGAATTTATAAAGGGCAAGAGGTACGATGATGCAATCCTCCTTTATCAGAAATTGGTCGAAATGCATCCCGGTGAAGATTCATTTCTTCTTTCATTGGCCTGGGCCTATCATGATGGCGGAAGGCTCGATGAGGCAGTCCGCTGCTTTGAACGTCTCTTCAGTGTTGAACTTGAGCGCAAAATTTTTACCGGGTTTGCCTTCGATGAACTTGTAAGGATCTTTAAGGAAACGGGGAATTATGAGCGTCTTCTCGATATCTGTGAGAGGGCGGTGGCAGCACATCCGGATGATGTGACGCTTCTCAATGATCTTGGTGATGCCTATCTCAAAGGAGGCAAGGCAGGCGAGTCTGTCAAAGTGTTTAAAAGATTGGCTGAAATGGAACCGGATGCCTCAGCTACTTATTGCAGCCTGGGGAACGCTCTCGTACAGGCAGGCGACCTTGACGGTGCAGAGGCAGCATACATAAGGGCAGTCGAGATTGACCCTTCAGAGGCGGCCACCTTCTATAACAGGCTCGCTGATGTATATCGCACTGTGGGATATTATGAGAGGGCAGAAAGGGCTTTGAGAAAGTGTCTTGAATACCGATTTGATGATCCCATGTACTACTGTGGTCTTGGTGATGTTCTTGTGAAGCTGGGAAAGATTAAAGAAGCCCACAGTATCTATGAAAAGGCAGTCAATCTTCACTGCACGGGAGCGGCCGCTTACTACAACAGGTTTGGTAATACCCTTGCCCGGGGGAATCACCACATTGAGGCGGTAGAGGCTTTCAAAAAAGCGGCTGCAGCCGATCCCCATAATCCATTTCATTATGTCCATCTTGGAGACTCATATGCGGCACTTGGCCTTACCGGTGACGCAGAAAAAGCTTACCGTCAGGCCGAATCCCTGAAATGATTTTATAAGATGTTCTCGCGCAGGACTTTTTTGAGAGCGGCCCATTTTCGCGCGTATAAAGGTTTTAAGGGATTGTAAGAAAAGAAATCAGCCCCACCCCTTCTTTTTCAGGGTTTCTTTGAAGACGTGGTAAAAGGCTGCATTGTCATTGAGACTGCGCTTGAGAATGATGCCGACATCATCGATGTTTTTCATGTTAATGATGACGTTTACGCTCTTATTAAAAGCAGTCATATTGTCCATAGTACGGAACCTGCTGCTCAGCAGGGCCACGAACATCTGTCTCCTCGTGCCTGCGTTAAGATTGGCGAGTGAATTCAGTATTGCGTTGGCATCAGGGTTTGCAGTGTCAAAAGTCTCGTTCAGTACAACCACATCGTAAGTGTGGAACCGCATATTTTTTGCAGCATTTTTCATAGAGGCAGGTTCTGTAATCTGGTAGCCCATGCCCCTGAGGGCGCTACTTATTTTTTCCCTTGCAGCACGGTCTGATTCGCAGACCAACGCCGTTCCAACGCCCACTTCTACAAAATCGAATGGTCTGTCTGAGGCATCGTATTTGTATGATTCTTCATTGAAAAGTGTTTTATCTTCTACCATGGGAATCAGTTGCCTCCTTATAAGCGTTTCTTGAGTTTCCCGTATTCCTTGTCGACCTCTAGCTTGTCCCGGATATCTGTTGTTACCTGTCCCCTTCCACTCTTTACAGCATCAATACCTCTGCCCACTGCTCCCTTATTGGACGCATAGGCCTTGGCTGTCTCTTCGCTGATAAGGCCTTCAGCATACAGACCAACAATGTAATCGTCAAACGTAATCATGCCGAAAGCCTTGCCTGCCAGAATGATGTCGCGAAAGGTTTTTCCCTCCGATTCGCCGTGAAGAATAGTGTCCCTGACCCGCATGTTGGTGCCCATTATCTCGAAGGCCGCAACGCGATCTCCGCCCTCTTTAGGCAGAAGCCGCTGGCAGACGATCCACCGCACCGTGTCGGCGAGCCGTATGCGAACCATGGTTTCCTCATCCCCTGTAAACATGTTCAGGATTCGATTAACGGTCTGGCCGGCATCAATCGTGTGGAGCGTAGTGAGCACAAGGTGTCCTGTTTCTGCAGCACTGAGGGCTGTCTCCACGGTTTCCCTGTCCCTCATCTCGCCGACCAGAATTACCTTGGGCGCCTGCCTGAGGGCGGCCCGAAGGCCACTCCCAAATGTGTCAAAATCTGTGCCTAATTCTCTCTGGTTGAACGTGGCCTTTTTGTGAGGGTGCGCATATTCAATAGGGTCTTCAAGAGTGATGATATGAATTGATTTCTGTTCATTCATCTCATTCAATACGGCGGCAAGCGATGTGGTCTTGCCGGTGCCTGTGGCACCGGTTACGAGGATTATACCGTTCTGCTCCTGGGCCATTTTATAAAAGGCGTCGGGCAGATTCAATTCCTTACATGTAGGTATTTTAGATTCCAATCTTCGAAGGACTATGGAGTAATTGCCTTTCTGCGAGAATACATTGACCCGGAAGCGCGCCTTTCCCAAAAGTTCGTAAGACAAATCGCATGAACCTTCTTCAATAAGAATCTGCGTCAGCCTGCAGTCATGATTGATGAGGTTTAGGGCAAATATTTCCGTCTGGAACGGGGTCAGTCTTTCGAAACGCGGTTCGAACTCTGCTTCGGTTAACACACCTGCTGTCTCTACCTGAAATGGCTTGCCTACAGTAATGTTGAGGTCAGAGACGTTTTTCTGAGAACTCAGCATCTTCGTCAGTATATAATCTATTTCCTGTTTTCTCATAGCTCTCCTCGGGATTTACAGTTAGACACTTGCTGCACCTGTAACCAGGACTCGAACCTCATGATTCGGTAAAGTCTCGCGGCGGCGCTTTTAAAAGGTGCCTGAACCTTGTCTTATCGTAGGCCTTCATGTATGCGTCGTCAGGGTTTATCCATCCCCTGTTGTAAAGGTTCCAGATGGAATCGTCGAGCAATTGCATGCCATACTTTTTGCCAGTCTGTATCATTGAAGGAATCTGGAAGGTCTTGGATTCCCGTATAAGATTGCGAACTGCCGAATTGGCGATCATAATCTCCAGCGCCACACAGCGCCCCTTCCTGTCAACCCGCTTGAAGAGAGCCTGTGAAATAACCGCCCGGATACCATCGGCCAGCGTGGACCGTATCTGCATCTGTTCCTCTGCCGGGAAAACCTCGATGATCCGGTCAACAGACCTGGCGGCGCTGCTGGTATGAAGGGTCGAAAAAACAAGATGCCCCGTATTGGCCGCTTCGACAGCGAGAGATATGGTTTCCATATCACGCATCTCACCGACAAGAATTATATCGGGGTCCTCGCGAAGGGCCCCGCGAAGCGCCGCTGCAAAGCTCTTGGTATGGAGACCGACCTCCCTGTGATTTACAATGCAACCTTCACTTTTG
>DASRZZ010000083.1:0-25460 GCA_035685925.1 Syntrophales bacterium
TGTTTATGGCGGCAGAATAGCTGCCATGATGGAGGCCATGCAAGGATTTCTTGCTTGCGACAAGCAACACCCCACGCTGTTTGGAGTGTTTGAAAAATTCACGCAGGAACGAATCAGCGCATCAACGAAGAAGGGAGCGGCACCGCCGCGTCATGAATTTTTTGCCGTATGCGGGGACGTTGCTGCTGCGGCCCGTGCGGTTATAGATCTCATGGAAAGACATCTTTTGTTTCTCAGGACTGAAATGATCCTGACTGCCAGAAGAGAAATTACCGCCCGGAAAGGCCTGCGTAATATCATGTTTTACGATGACCTCCTGCTGAAAATGCGTGGGGCTCTGAATGGAGCGGGGGGTCGGGCCCTTGCAGCAGCGATCAGGCGCAAATACAAATCTGCGATAATTGACGAATTTCAGGATACAGATACGATTCAGTACGCAATTTTTCATACCATCTTTGGAGAGGAAGGCGGGGACCTGTTCCTTATAGGGGATCCCAAGCAGACCATATTCGATTTCCGTGGTGCGGATGTGTTTGCGTACATGAAGGCGGCATCCGTTGTTGACACGAAATATGCCCTTAGCGAGAACTGGCGATCCGAACCCGGATTGGTGAAAGCTATCAATACTCTCTTCTCACACGGGCATAAGGCTTTCGTCTATGAAGGGATTTCTTTTCAGCCGGCTGAAGCGGCCTCTGGTAAAGAGCACAGATATCTCAAAGTGAATGGTAAGAATGAAGCGCCGCTGCATCTGTGGATAGTTCAAGGAGAAGGTGCATCACAAGCAGCGAAAGGCCTAGCGAAAGGCCGCGCAAGACCGCTGATTTGCCGTTGCGTGGCTGCGGAGATAGCGCGATTGCTTGAGTTGGGCAGGGCAGGGCAGGCCCTTATCGGCAATGAACCCATCCATGAGGGAGATATTGCTGTTTTGGTAAGGACGAACAGGGAGGCCGTTTTCGTTCAGGACGCTTTTTCAGAGATGGGCATCCCCAGTGTTCTCCATATTAAGGAAAATATCTTTGATTCCCGTGAAGCACTGGAGATGGAAAGAGTCTTGAAGGGTATTGCCAATGCGGATAACGAAGGACTTGTAAGGGGCGCCTTGACTACGGATATTATTGGATCAGATGGAACGGATCTGGATAGATTCAAAAAAGATGAAAATGAATGGAGGATATGGCTCGAACGTTTCTGGGACTATCATGAAATTTGGCATGCCCAAGGTTTCATCAAGATGTTCAGGCAAGTTGTGACTGTAGAACGCGTGAAAGAGCGCCTTCTTCGATATCCCGATGGTAAGCGTCGGCTAACCAACGTCCTGCATCTGGCGGAACTTCTAGAAGGCGAATCTGTTGGAAAGAGGCTGGGACCGATGGCACTCGTGAGGTGGTTTATAAAGCAAAGGGATTCACGAACGTTGCGATCCAATGAAGACCAGATTCGGCTTGAAAGCGATGAAAAGGCCGTGAAGGTGGTTACCATCCATAAGAGCAAGGGCCTCGAGTATCCTGTCGTATTTTGTCCCTTTGTATGGGGAGGTTCAAATGTCGAGGGCGATATCCTGCGCTTTCATGATGAACAGAATGAATGGAGATTAACTTGTGATGTTGGTTCTGCCAACCGGCAACGCAGTGAGGAGAATGCGAGGAATGAGCTTTTGGCTGAAAATGTCCGTCTTCTATATGTTGCACTGACCCGGGCAAGGCATAGATGTTATCTGATTTGGGGAAAATTTAACGATGCAGGTACTTCTGCGCCTGCATATCTTTTTCACAGGGGTACATCGGATTCATCCGACAACGTCATCGATAATACCGATGAACGTTATTGTAAATTGACGGAAACTGAGCTTTTCCGCGACATCGGAGATATTGTAACAAAATCTGGAGGGACCATAGATGCATACGAAATGCCTATTGAGGCAGCGGGTAAACATTGTGCGCCCTATGATAGAGGCGACCTCCCAGGGTGCCGTCATTTTCCGCGGATCATTGACAGATCTTGGAAAATAGCTAGTTTCTCTTATCTCGCATCTGAGAGAACACATGTTGAGGATCTGCCGGACCGGGATTTCAGTCCCCACATGGATGTCCCCCCTGAAGATGTAACTGGCCCTCAGGCATCTGACATTTTCGCATTCCCCAGGGGTGCAAGGGCAGGGAGTTTTCTTCATGAGATCATGGAGCACATTGACTATACGCAAAAAGATATATCTGCGGCAAGAGTCCTTGTCTCCCAGAAACTTCCCGAGTACGGTTTTGACAGCAAGTGGGTTGATGCAGTCACCTCCATGCTGGAAAATGTGGTCAACATTCCTCTTGATCGAGAAGATGCCGGCTTGAAGCTAGCATCTGTAACCGTTCAGGACCGCATCAATGAAGTCGAATTCTACTTTCCGCTTAAGCACATTTCTCCGGAAGCACTCAGGTCAATCTATAATATTGCCCAATCATGTTGTAGAACGGACTGCATCCTGCCAATCCCCGAGATTATGGAGAAGCTGCGGTTCAGTCCTGCAAGAGGATACATGAAAGGCTACATGGATATGATCTTCAGGTACGCAGACAAGTTTTACTTAGTGGACTGGAAATCAAACTTCCTAGGCGGCCAGGTGACGGATTACGATACGGCTGCCCTTTCCCGCTTGATGACGGAGTCTTTTTACTTTCTTCAATATCACATTTATACGGTGGCCTTGAACAAGTTTCTGCAACTGCGGATGTCTGCTTACAGGTATGATAAGCATTTCGGGGGAGTATATTATTTATTCCTCCGCGGGATGGATCCTGCCTGGGGCCGTGAGTACGGAGTTTATTATGACCGACCTAAAGAAAGCCTTATCCAGAGCTTGACAGAGACCTTGATTGGGGAAGCTTAACGGCGTTGCAAGAAAACTGGATTCCTACGAATAGGTATTCATCATGAGCGAAGCAGAGCTTAGCCTAAATAACAAATATTTTTCCGACCTCGATGTTTACTTTGCACGTTTCATGTGGCGACTTTCAGGAAGCCAGGTGCCGGAGATATTGCTCGCTGCCGCGTTGCTCAGCCGTTCCACGAGAGAGGGGAATATATGCCTTGACCTTCCATCCGTGGAGGGAAGGACCGTAAGTGACAACGACAATGGTACGAATGCGATTGTATTACCGGCATACGCTAAATGGTCAGATACCCTTATGAGATGCAAGGTCGTGGGAAGACCCGGTGACTATAAACCCATCATTCTCGACAATCGGTCGCGTCTCTATCTTCATCGCTATTGGGAATATGAAAGGGCACTTGTTGATTTCATCAAAGATCGGATCCAAAATGGGGACGATGAGAATAATGATCGTGATATTAAAGAAGGAAATATCGAACTTTTTAGAGAGAGTTTATCAAGGTTGTTTCCTAGGACTTCCGATGATGACGGACAGCCAAGGATAGCCGCCGTTACAGCCTTCCTCAAGAGATTTTGCGTAATCGCCGGCAGCCCCGGAACGGGTAAGACGACTGTCGTAGCAAAGGTATTGGCTCTTCTCGTTGAGCAGTCAAAGGGCAAGGTGCTGCGCATAGCCATTGCCGCACCTACGGGAAAAGCTGCGTTTCGCCTCCAGGAGTCGATCAGAAAGAACAGGGAAAAATTAGCGTCACCAGATGCAGTCAAGGCCGCTATTCCTGACAATGCGAGGACTATTCACCGGCTTCTCGGTAGTTTGAGAAATTCTCCCTACTTCCGGTTCAACAAGAGCAACCCTCTCCCGTTTGATCTGGTTGTTGTGGACGAGGCGTCCATGGTCGACCTGCCACTCATGTCCAAACTCGTTCAGGCAATGCCGCCGGAGGCCAGATTGATTCTTCTGGGAGACAGAGATCAGCTGTCTTCCGTAGAGCCAGGTGCGATCCTGGGAGATATCTGCGGCGGTGGGGAACCCAAGTCTTATTCAGCTAATTTTGCCGGCACGTTTAAAGCATTTACGGGGCATGTTCTTCCCGGTTTTGATGCCGGCAGCACTGCCGGCGTACAGGACTGCATCGTAGGGCTTAAGAAGAACTACCGTTTTGCAGAGGATGAGGGGATAAGCCGGGCGTGTAAAGAAGTTAACGCGGGTAATGGCCTGAGTGCCATGAGCATTATGAGGTCGGGAATATATGGGGACATCTCCTGGTCCGATGTGCGAGGGCCTGATACTATGGCGTCGAGAGTGAGAGATGTTGTAAATAAAAGGTTTAAGAAATACTTAAAAGCCATTGATTTGCATGACTATTCAGCAGAAGATGTGCTGGACTTTTTCGAAGAGTTCCGTATTCTCTGTGCCGTGAGACAAGGGCCTTTTGGCGTAGTAGCCCTAAACCGGCTTGTGGAGCGGGTTCTCAGAGAGGCAAATCTTCTACAACCTGAAGGACAATGGTATAGCGGGCGGCCGATTATGATTACACGCAACGACTATAATCTAAGGCTCTTCAACGGAGATGTGGGCGTCATCTTGCCTGACTGCGGACAGGACAATGAATTGCGGGCATTCTTTAGAGATAGCGGGGGAAATATAAGAAAGTTTCCACCCGTAATGTTGCCTGGGCATGAAACTGTCTTCGCCATGACTGTTCATAAAAGTCAGGGGTCGGAGTTCGACACTGTCCTGTTCATTCTTCCTGATTATGATTCTCCTGTGCTTACTCGGGAGCTTATCTATACAGGAATTACAAGGGCGAAAAAAAATGTAAAGATATGGGGGCGTGAGGAGATATTTCGTGCAGCTGTATCAAGACGTATCATACGCAAGTCGGGATTGTACGATGCACTCTATTCCTCGTGATACGCGACGTCTGACCCGTCGCTTTTGGGAGTTGTTTCAAGCGTCGCCTCACGGAATCTGAAATAATCATCCAATATTTCCTTATGGTCGAATGCGATAGCTGCAGGCAGGGCATCTTTGGTAAATACGCGCACTTCCTTGGCGTCATCGGCAGCGCGCGGTGCGCCGCTTGCTTTTGCGATATATACGGTGGATATAGAGTGGTGGCGGGGATCTCTATCCGGCTTTGAGTACGTATGAAACTGTCTGATTAGTTTTATGTCGAGCCCGGTCTCTTCCTTCGCTTCTCTTCTTGCGGCGTCCTCAAGCGATTCTTCATAGTCGACAAAGCCGCCGGGCAGAGCCCAACCGAAGGGATAATTTCTGCGCGAAATGAGAATAATGCCCCGGTCATCGAATTCTATAATGATATCCACTGTGGGAAAGGGATTATGGTAGCATTGGATCTCTGCTCCGCAGTTGGTGCATTTTTTTGTAATTTTGGAAACCATGGTACAGGAATATGGAAGATCAAATTGCTCAGAAAATAAGGGCAGGAGACTTGGTTGCCCCAGACCTTGCTACCGTTGGCTGCAACGCGCCTGTCCCACCAGGAGAAACTCATTTGGATCTTCGGTGAAGCAACAGACTTGACTCGACGAATAGAAACTATTTCTTCTGTTTTAAGAGTCTCTGCTCAAGGGCGTTTAATTCATCTCTGAGTCCCTGTGGCAGCCTGTCTCCGAATTGATCATAATGCTTCTTTATGCTTTGCACTTCGTCGAGCCAGGCTTCAACATCGACTTTGAGAAGCTCAGCCATGTCATGGTCTGACACATCAAGCCCCGAAAGATCGATTGCGCCAGGGGCAGGAACATAACCGATGGGTGTCTCCAAGGCCTTGCCGGTTCCGTCGATCCTTTCGCAGATCCATTTGAGGACACGGCTGTTGTCACCGTAGCCCGGCCATAGCCACTTACCGTCAGACGTCTTGCGGAACCAGTTTACGTAGAAAATCTTTGGGAGATTTTTTACGTCCGTCTTTTTTCCCATGTCGAGCCAGTGTTTGAAATAGTCGCCCATGTTGTAGCCACAGAAAGGCAGCATTGCAAAGGGATCTCTCCGCAGGTCACCGATGGTTCCCGCTGCTGCTGCCGTTTTTTCCGAACTGGCAACTGATCCCATAAAGGTGCCATGCTGCCAACTAAAGGCCTCATATACGAGAGGTACGACTGTAGCCCGCCGGCCGCCAAATAGAAATGCGGAGACGGGGACGCCTTTAGGATCCTCCCAGGCCGGGTCGATGACAGGACATTGGCCTGCCGGGGCTGTGAAGCGCGCGTTGGCATGGGCTGCCACGCGACTGGAGGTGGAAGTCCATGGTTGTCCCTTCCAGTCAATTAGTCTTTCCGGTTTTTCCTTTGTCATTTCTTCCCACCAGACATCACCGTCAGGCGTTAATGCGACATTGGTAAAGATAGAATTTTTGGTCATGCTTAGCATGGCATTCGGATTGGATTCCATGGACGTTCCCGGAGCGACGCCGAAGAAACCGTATTCAGGATTTATGGCGTAGAGCCTTCCGTCCGCACCGAACTTCATCCAGGCAATATCGTCTCCCACGGTCTGCGCTTTCCATCCGGGAAGTGTCGGTATCAGCATGGCAAGATTGGTCTTGCCGCAAGCGCTGGGGAAGGCACCGGTAATATAACGCTTCACACCTTTCGGGGATGTAAGCCCCAATATCAGCATGTGTTCGGCCATCCATCCTTCGTCTCGGGCCATAACCGATGCGATACGAAGGGAAAAGCATTTCTTGCCCAGGAGTGCATTGCCGCCATAACCGCTTCCGAAAGACCAGATTTCTCTCGTCTCGGGAAAGTGAACGATATACTTGTGGTCATTATTGCATGGCCATGGTACGTCCCTTTCTCCGGGTTTAAGAGGTTTGCCCACTGAGTGCAGGCAGGGGACAAAGTTTCCGTCCTTTCCCAGAATGTCCAAAACAGCCTTTCCCATGCGTGTCATGATCTTCATATTGCAGACTACATAAGGCGAATCAGTGATCTCAATGCCGATATGGGCGATATTGGACCCTAACGGCCCCATGCTGAAGGGGATCACATACATGGTTCTTCCCCTCATGGATCCGCTGTATAACCCGATGAGGATCTTCTTCATATCATCGGGATCATGCCAGTTATTTGTCGGCCCTGCATCTTCCTGTTTTTTCGAACAGATGAAGGTGCGTTCTTCAACCCTTGCCACATCTGCGGGATCGGACCTGGAGAGGTAGCAGTTTGGCCTCTTCTCCTGATTTAGCTTAATGAAAGTGCCAGACTTGATAAGGCGATCACACAATTCATTATATTCCTTTTCTAACCCGTCACACCAATGCACGCGATCCGGCTTGCAAAAACGGGCTGTTTCCTCTACCCACTTTAAAAGTTTCTGGTTGGATGTCATCGCTACTTACCTTCCTTCTTTTCGAAAAAATGATTATCTCTTACGAAAGCTTCAAAAACATCTTTCTTACGTAGATGTTTATTATTAATCCCTAGTCGGCTTATTAGTCAAATACTTTTTAATAAAGGGCGCTGGCAAAACCGCGTCGGTAACCTGCAGAGGTGTATAGTTTGAATTTGCCGAGGATGTGAGGATATCTCCATTCTCGCTAATAGTGATTTCCGCAAGTGCTCAGGTTAGAGGGATGTGAGTATAGACAACCGAGCTTTGCGTGTCTAGGGTAATGAGGTATTGCAGGGTGTTTGTGCAAGGAAGCTATACTGTTACGCTTAACTTGTCCTTAAACTAAGCGATTTCTCTCCACCTGTGCAAACGATAAATGAGCCTTGACAATTATGAAGTAATAAATTAGCTTACGCATCGATGGAAGGCTTGCAGGAGATGGAGGATGATCGGAGTTCTCATAACAACCCATGGCAACCTCGGCATTGAGCTTATTAAGGCTGCTGAGTTGATAAAGGGGAAATTCGAGGGCGTGGGCCACGTCTCCGTGGACCAGGAGAAGGGGATGGAGGATATAAAGAAGGAAATAAGCCAGTGCGTTAAAAAGCTCGATCAAGGCAAGGGCGTATTGATACTGACGGACCTTTTCGGCGGCACGCCGGCAAACATTTCCCTCTCTTTCCTAAAGGAAGGTAAACTGGAGGTTGTGACCGGTGTTAATCTACCTATGCTCTTGAAACTTGATGAAAAGAGGCAGGAAATGAAGCTGAAGGATTTTGCCTCTTACATAAAGGATTATGGCAAGAAAAACATTTATTTAGCGAGCGAGGTGTTAAGCAAAAAGGTGGAATAGATAATTAAGGTGCGTATTCATGCACCGGCCCGCATGATTGAGACAACGAAATAATCTCATGTCATTTCCCTCCCAACAGTATTTCCCAGGATGTGTGCATCCAGGCCAGATGGAGCAAAATTTTAAAATCAGAAACATGGTAATGGAAGACCTCGATGGGGTTTTAGCCATTGAAAATTTATCTTTTTTCAATCCATGGTCCAGGTATGTGTTCCTGCGAGAGCTTCAAATACCCATATCGCGCAACCTCGTGGCCACGGTGTGCAAAGCGTTGCGTGATGAAATCGCCGGATACGTAACCTACTGGGTCATCGCCGGAGAACTTGAGGTTCACAAAATTTGTGTCAGGGCGGATCTGAGGAAATCGGGAGTTGCTTCAATGCTCATGGCAGAAATGATCAGACTTTCCTGTTGCGAAGGTCTCAGCCTGTGTACCCTCGAAGTCGGCAAATCCAATGAAGGTGCCAAACGGTTGTATGAAAAGTTCGGGTTCCAGGTTACAGACATAAGGCGGCGTTATTACACTGAGTCGTGTGAGGATGCCATGATTTTGTGTGCAAACCTGAAAAAATGTTTGCAATTTATTACTAAAGCATAAGACATAAACCGCGCCATGAATGGTACAGTTGTTAAAAACAAGGAAATATACACGGGGCATTTCTTACTAAGTGTCAAACTGCCCGATTCATTTAAAACGCCCATGCCCGGACAGTTTGTCATGCTGCGGGAGGCAGGGCGCATTGATCCTCTCCTGGGTAGGCCTTTCGGTGTTTATCATTTTGAAAGGTCGGGAAACGGGGCTGGAGTTGTGATACTTTATAAGGTTGTAGGAAAGGGCACCGTGTTATTGTCAAGGCTCAAAGAAGGCGATTTCGTGGAATTGTTTGGTCCTTATGGCCGGGCATTTGATATCTATCCGGAAGCCGGCAAGGTTGCCTTTATATGCGGGGGGATAGGCGTTGCTCCCATCACATATCTCGCTTTGCATTACAGAAGGCAGACCGTTGCGAGAGACGTGAAACTCGTCTGTTATTACGGCGCGAGCAAGGCAGGGAATCTTGTCGGAATGGAAAAACTCGAAGAGATCTGCGGAAAGGTCTTTATAAGTACAGATGACGGTTCGGCAGGTTATCAGGGAATGATAACGGAAAAATTTGCAGAGGACGTATCATCATATGAGTCCGGAACTTCGCGGATCTATGCATGCGGCCCGCGACCGATGTTAAAACAACTAAGAGAGCTTCTGGCGGAGAATCCTGTATCCTGTCAGATATTGATGGAAGAACGTATGGCATGCGGTGTTGGAGCCTGCTTGGGATGTACGGTGCCGTTGAATGATGTTGAAGGAATAGAGGGTTATGCGCGTGCCTGTATAGACGGGCCGGTGTTCAACATTAGGGATATTAGATGGATTTAAAGTCAGCAAGGATGAAGAGAAGAGAATAAATTTATGAAAAATGTCAGGCCGGAAATGCGCGTTGATATTGGCGGCTTGATCATCAAGAATCCGGTGATGACTGCTTCCGGCACTTTTGGCTACGGCAAAGAATACGCTCCATATCTTGATATCCAGCGTCTAGGTGCCATAATCACCAAAGGTACATCTTTAGAACCCAGAGCCGGAAATAAACCTCCGAGGATTATGGAGACGCCATGCGGCATGCTCAATGCTATTGGATTAGAAAATCCGGGTATACGTGCATTCATAAAGGAAAAGCTGCCGTTCTTCACAGAGTTCGATGTGCCGGTCATCGTGAATATATTTGGTGAAACGATTGATGAATTCAAAAAGCTCTCGGAGCTGTTGTCCGAAGCAAAGGGGGTGAAAGGTCTGGAGGTCAACATTTCCTGTCCAAATGTGAAAATGGGTGGAATAATATTTGGTTCGGATCCGGACATGGCCCACGCTGTGACGAAAGAGGTGAGACGCCTAACAGACCTTCCCATAATCATCAAGCTTACGCCTAATGTTACGAACATCTGTTCGATAGCGGAAAGTGTTGAAAAGGGAGGAGCAGACGCAGTATCGCTGATTAATACCTTGACGGGTATGTCTGTGGATATTGAACAGAGGACACCCCATCTCGCCAATGTCACCGGAGGACTTTCCGGTCCTGCCATAAAACCGATTGCACTGAGAATGGTGTGGCAGGTGGCGAAGACGGTAAAGATACCTGTGATCGGGGTTGGGGGCATAGCTAATGCCCGTGACGCGCTCGAGTTCCTTATCGTAGGCGCCCGAGCTGTGCAGGTTGGTACGGCTAATTTTATCAATCCCCGTGTTACGATCGATATCATCGACGGCATAGAAGAATATCTTAAACGACACAATATGGCCGATGTCAATGATCTCATCGGGGCTCTCCATGAGGAGGGCAAAACATGTTGAGGTATATTTGTTCCATATTACTCTGTGTATCTGCAGTTGGGAATGCCTATGCAATTCAATCCACGATTACATACCAAACGGGTATGCCTGCATGGGGGAAGACGAGGCCAGGAAACAGACGGAGCAGACGGGCATGAACTATCGAATGACAATCCCGACTGCAAGAGGAGCGGAGGGACTCTAGGCACCGCCCCGCGCGGTCGTTTTGATTCGTGGGACGGCACGCGCGTTCACAAAATACGGGGTAATGACGATGGGAAAGGCAAAACTTATAGCAGAAGGTGTTTATCTTATCGGTGGTTCCGATGTCTCGCGCAGTGATGATGCCACGTCGTTTATCATAGATTTTTGCGGCGAGTTGGTGATGATTGATGCCGGCGCAGGCGGGAGTTCTCGTATCCTCGAGAGGAACATTAAAGACGCCGGATTCAATCCCCAGAAGATCTCGACGCTTGTCCTGACTCACAACCATATCGATCATATAGGTTCGGCTTCGCATTTCAGAACGCAGTTCGGATGCAAGATTGTAATGCACGACCTCGATGCGGATGCCGTTGAAGAAGGCGATAGTGTAAAAACAGCCGCCAGTTGTTACGGGACATTTTTCTCGCCGACACCCGTCGACAGAAGACTTAAGGGAGAGCACGAAATCCTTCGGTTTGGTGAGGAGGAACTACACTGCCTCCATACGCCAGGGCATACACCGGGTTCACTGTCTGTATTTCTTGACAGGGTAGGGAAGCGCATATTATTTGGCCAGGACATTCATGGGCCATTTTTAGACATCTTCGGCTCTGATATCAGCAAGTGGAAAGTATCTATGGAAAAGCTTCTCGCCATTGAAGCGGACATACTCTGTGAAGGTCATTTTGGAATTTTCCAGCCTAAGGAAAATGTCAAACGGTATATCAGCGGTTATCTGAAAAATCACTCGTAATAACTCCGGGGCTAATATCACAAGGATCTTCGCACTCCGATTCAGCAAATGTGCAAGGTCCAGAAACGTGTCATTTTTTCAGTTCACTTTTTCATTGACGAACTGGTATCAGTTTCCTAAAATACTGATGTAGCAAGTGAAGTCCAAACCCAGATTCGAGCTTGAAAAATTGCTCTGGCGCTTGTTATTGGTTCTTGGACTGTTTAGGGTCGCTATTTATATGAAAACGATTTCCGTAGAAGTGGTAAGCAATTTTTTTACGACCTACAGCCACTGCACCAGGTGCGAAGCCGTCTTCCGGGAGTCGGGGCTTGGGAAGGAGGCGAACAGGGGGGATATTGAAGATTATCCCGCCGAGTTAAAGGAGGAAATTATAAAGATATCCGATCGGATAGATGAGCTCAAGCGACTCTACAAACATCGAATTCAGATCCGCTTGACCGATGCTCAGTCGCCGCGCGGCATATACAAATCCTTGATACATCGTCTACGCCGATATCCGGCCTTCATCATTGAAAAAAAAGATGTTTATATCGGCTGGGATCGTGAAAGAATCGACGAACTTATTGATAAATATCTGCGAGGGACTGGTTCCTAGAGAGTCAGGTTTTATTGTATTAAATTTAAATCTTTTTCAGGTTCGTTCACGGCCTTTTTATCTAGCCCGAGTCATAGCTCTTTCAGATGACTGGTATCGTTTAACATCAGAATGGCCCCTTTTCTTGATCTAAACTCTATTAGAGTCTTGGATGCGAGATCGATGCGCATCTTTCTAATGTGCGACATATCGAGGCCTTGAATCTTACAAACAATAGTCCTGATTGTCATATTATGAGTAACAACGATAGCGTTTCGTGCACTCCTGGCAATTTCCTCAATGGCGCCCCATGCGCGTCTCTGCAAATCATGAAGCGATTCTCCATTTGGCATGACGATCGATGCAGGATTGGTCTCCCACTGTCTGAGAATGGATATATGCTTTTCCCTGAGCTCTTGGATCGTCAAATTCTCAAAATCCCCATGATTCATCTCCTGAAGATCGCTGTCGGTTTCGATCATGGCACCGTGAAATTTGGAGATAGTTCTTGCGGTCTCATAAGCGCGTCTTAACGGACTTGACACGATCCTTTCAATCGGTTCGCTCTTGAGTGACTCTGCAAGTTTCTTAGCCTGCATGCGACCATAGTCACTGAGCTTGATATCGGTTGTACCCTGAACCCTGTTTTCTCTGTTTGCCAGGGTCTCTCCATGCCTGACGAGAATCAACTTCAAAGTCGTGGCTCCGTGCAATCAGATGATGCGTTCAATTTGCTGCTTCTTTGTTTCGAGACGTTTTTTGGAAATGGGGAAGGCGGTCTTTATTTCCTGGGCAAATAAGGACACTTTGTATTCCTCAATCATCCACCGGTATTCTTCAATGAGGTTCAATTTTTCCTCCGATATACCAGCATTTACGCTGCTTAACATCCCTTGCAAATCAGCGGAAAAAATATCTACCTCTCTAATCCTTGCAAATGCCTTCTCCATGTGGGTTATTCCTCTTTCGGCGCGAATGCAAATCGCCCTCAGATATCTCATAACGTGGATAAGTCTCTCACTATCATATCGCATCAAGAAATCGATCGGCATTAACTGATCCATCTCTTCCCTGAGATACGAGAGATAGTTGATGGCCGGTCTATTTGTGCGATTGGTATTTTCGAGATGTTTAAGACAGGTGGAGGTGTCATAATGGCATTTTATGGCGGGCCTGCATCTGTTGATCATATCCTGGCCATGAGTTAGAATACTGACTCTAATGTCCTCGGCATGCCGGATGAATGCATCGCGTGATCTGATGTTTCTGGCGAAAAGATCAAATGTCACCTTATCAAGGATGGTATCTTCAAGCCGTCTTGCCCCACCTAGCGAATCAGCCCACTGCTTCATGTCGTCCTTGAGAGCGATGGCCTTCTTAAGATGCCTCAACTGATTTTTGAAATAAATGGTGTAAAGCACTGCAACGCCTCTCTTATGCAATATCTCCGCGGTACGCCTTTCTTTATGTAAACGAAGCGTGACGCACCCATCGCCGGCCTCGAGGCAAGGGTATGCATAGCCTTCTAATCGGTCTCCATTCTCGAGAGCGATGGCCTCAGGAAGATTTCCAAAATCCCATGTCGTCACATCTGTCTTTTCCCAAGTCCTACGTGCTTTTTCAAAAGCCCTTGATTCAGCTTCCGCGATAATGTCCTTCTGGAGGAGATTGATGTCGCGACTCGCAGCCAGTTCCAGTCCGTTCCCATCTACAGCAGCAAGGCGCAATTGCAGGTGGTCGTCCATGGCATCCGCATTCCATGATGATGACGGTATGTCCACACCGAACCTCTGATGAATAAACTTGC
Organism: Syntrophales bacterium; assembly: GCA_035685925.1. Lineage (GTDB taxonomy): Bacteria > Desulfobacterota > Syntrophia > Syntrophales > UBA2185 > Fen-1135. The sequence goes on from DASRZZ010000083.1 coordinate 13,808, forward strand.
CCAAAGTCGAAATCACGGGGTGTCTGTTGTCATTCATTTCCGCCATGATGATATCGCAGGTCTTCGTGACGGGCTGAAGTTTCTTCCTGTACTCCTTGGGCAGACCTTTTAAGAGGACCGTAATTTTTTCTCTCAGGAGACCGGGTATAATCCACTCGGTAGAGGCAGCAGGAACAGTCGAAATCATGTAGAAAGGTACCTTCATGGTTACACCGTCTTCCGGATGACCCGGCTCGTAACGGTAGGCGCACGCAAATCGATGGCCATGAAGAATGACATTGTCCGGGTACAGGGCGAGTTCATCCGCGTCCGGACGCCAAATGAGGACGTCTTCTTCCTTCATCCGGAGAAATTCATCACTTCCCCGTTCTCTGATTAATTTCTGAAGCGTTCTGGTATCGTATATTCCTGGGAGCCTTTGTTGATAAAAGCGTGCAAGCTGGTCTTCGCTGGCCAAGAGGTTGCGCCTCCTGATTTTATCCTCCATATTGGATATTCGCTCGATTATCTCCAGATTGTGAAGCAGGAAAGGGAGGGGCCTTCTCAGGTCGCCTTCGATCAAGGCTTTACGGATGAAGACTTCAGAGGCTTCGGCTGGGTTAATGGGGCCGTAGGAAACGGGCCTTTTCGTCACAATCACCAATCCGAACAGGCTGACCTGTTCATAGGCAATTACTTCGCCACGATCCCTGCGCCAGTGCGGCTCTGAATAGGTTCGTCGGCACAGGCTGCCTCCCAGTTCCTCCAACCACTCCACCTTGATATTGGCAACTATACGTGCAAATAGCCGGGAAGTCTCGATCATCTCTGCAGCGACGATCCAGCTACCGCCTTTGTTGAATAGCCCGGAGCCGGGGAAGATCATAACATCTTTTCCTCTCGCTGCCGCATAGACATTCTTTTCTTTTCGCACTGCGGTATTGGAGAGATAGCCGCTTACGATCGATTTGTGTATGCCGTCGTAGGGGACTCTGTCGTCAGCCTCTTTACTCTGTCTTATCTTCCATCCATGCTCATCCAGTATCACCTTAAGATGGTCATATACGTCAATCCACTCCGCCATCCTCTTTATGGAAAGATAATGCTTCCGGCAGAACTTTTTCATCCGGCCCCTGCTTTTCGCAGATCCCTTCAAGCCGTGGTATTGATGCCATATGCGCAGCAAGGCCATGAAATCCGAGGAAGGGTCGGCAAACGAGGCATGTATTTTATCCGCTTCATTCTCGAATTCCATCGGGCGTTCCCTCGGGTCTTGGATGCTGAGTGCTGAGGCGATAATAAGGATTTCACTCACGCACTTTTCATGCTGCGCCTCAATGATCATCCGGGATATCCGGGGGTCAATGGGCAGACGGGCCATCATCCTTCCTCTTTCCGTCAGGGAATATTTCCGGCCATTGCCCTGCTCGTCACTAATTGTATTCATCGTGATTGCCCCGAGTTCCCAGAGAATATCCATGCCATCTTTGGTGTTCTTCTTGTGTGGTGGATCAATGAAGGGGTACGTTGATATATCGCCCAGATTGAGGGAAAGCATTCTTAGAATTACCTCTGCCAGGTTTGATCTGAGAATCTCCGGTTCCGTAAAAAGCGGTCGGTTTTCATAGTCGGCCTGAGCGAAGAGACGCACACAAATTCCGTTCTGAACGCGGCCGCATCTTCCCTTCCGCTGATCGGCGCTGCTTCTCGAAATCGCCTTGACGGGCAGGCTTGTTGTACGGGAGCGGGGGTTATACCGGGAGATACGCGCTAGTCCCGTATCAATTACGTATCTGATTCCTGGAATGGTGATGGATGTTTCAGCAACATTAGTGGCTACGATGATTTTTCTTTTTGAAGAAGATTGAAAAACGCGTCTTTGTTCTGTCCATGGCAGGCGGGCAAAAAGGGGAAGGACAGAGGCTCGTTTGTCGAACCTTGACTCGATAAGTTGGCAGGTCTCCCGTATATCTTGCTCCGTGGGCATGAATATGAGCACATCGCCTTCCAAACCATGTTTCATGATCTTTTCCAAAGCTGTCACGGCGCCATCAATATATGTGATCTCGCCGGATTCTTCGAGGTCATGGTCGAGCGGCTCGTAACGAACGTCAACAGGATACGTGCGTCCGGAAACCTCTATGATTGGCGCCTGGAAGGCGCGGGAGAATTTTTCCGTATCTATGGTCGCTGACGTGATGATTACTTTGATGTCCTTTCTTTCCGGGAGGAGTGTCAGGAGCATGCCCAGGACGAAATCGATATTGAGGCTTCTTTCATGGGCCTCATCCACTATGATGGTGTCGTACCGGCGAAGGTATTGATCATTCTGTACTTCGTTTAGAAGAATCCCGTCAGTCATGAGCTTTATACGATTGTTTCTGCTTGAGCGGTCTTCAAACCGTATCTGGTAACCGACAGATTGGCCAATTTCCTCACCGAGCTCTTCGGCTATACGGTGGGCCACGGTAACAGTGGCCACCCTCCTCGGCTGCGTGCACCCTATGACTCCCGAGAGCCCTCGTCCGGCTTCAAGGCACATCTTCGGTATCTGTGTAGTCTTTCCTGAGCCTGTTTCTCCGGTTATAACGACAACACGATGCGTTCTTATGGCCCTGACGATGTCGGTCCTTCTTGCGGTAATAGGCAGGTCTGGAGGGTAGCTGATCTTGGGTAGACTGCTCTTACGAAGAGTGCTTTTTGCGTCGGTATTTTTCAGTTGGTTCTGTTTCAGATTGCGTTCATCGATCATCTCCATTACATTATCCCACGAAGTCAGCATCCATGTCAACAATCTGACACAAGGCTGACACAAGGCGAATTGTTCAGCAAACATATCAAATCATGCATCTTTAGTTTGTATGACTAATAGGTGACTCAGATGACGTTAAATCTGCTGCTTGATGCGCTGAGGGAAATCTAATCCGACAGTACATTAGTGCCACCATTATACGGGCTATGGTCGAACAGGAAGTTTGCTATATTGAGGTGCACAACACTCTGGTTTACAGCTACAATGAAAAGTAATATAATACATCATTGCCAATGGCAATGACGCAGAGAAGAAGGGTTGTTTAATGCCGTTAACCACATTTTGCTTTCACCTGCATCAGCCTTTCCGGCTCCATCCGGAAAGGAGCGAGTTCCTGTGGGAAGATAAGGACAAGGACGTTTTCGCCAAGGTCTCGGAAACGTGTTATCTGCCCGCCATAGCCATGTTCACCGATCTTATCTGTCGCTACGGCGGTTTCAAGGTTACATTCAGCATGTCCGGTATATTTCTCGAGCAGGCCGAACTTTACCAGCCAGATGTAATCAAGGCCTTGCAGGGGTTGGTTGAGGCGGGTAGGGAAAAGAGCCAGGTGGAGTTGCTCGATGAAACCTATTATCATTCTCTCGCAAGCCTGTTTGCAGATCCCCATAAACGGGAATTCCGGGATCAGGTAATGCTTCACAGGGAGCAAATTCATAAAACGTTTGGTGTTCTCCCGACGACATTCAAGAATACAGAACTTATGTATGATGACAGTATCGCATCAATTATTGCAGATATGGGTTATATTGCGATTCTCTGTGAGAAGAGAGACGAAATGCTCGCGGAGAGGGGGGGGCCCATATCTTCAAATGCAGTTCTTAGGGCCAAGGGAAGCAATTTGATTGTCATTCCCAGGAACAGGCAATTGAGCGATGAGATTGCTTTCAGATTCCCTTATCCCTATGTTTCTCCCGACGAGTATGCATCGCGCATTGCAGAAGTCGACGGCGAAAGCGTCTTACTAGGCTATGAACTGGAGCATATAGGCGAATATATTCGAGAGGACAAAGGCATATTCGAGTTCTGGAAGGGATTGCCGGCAGCCCTCTCAAAATTTCCGGATATTATTATGAGCAATCCATCGGAGACCGCTGGTCGATTCCTGGATGCTGACTGTCCTGTCATATCACTGCGCGATGCATGCGCGGCATCCTGGGAAGATAAGAAACGGGAAAGTTTTGGATGGCTCAGCAATCCCGCGCAAGAAGATCTGTTCAGAGACATCGAAAGTATGGAGAAGGATGTGAGAAGAGCCGGGGGAGAGCTTCTGACAAAATGGCGGCAGTTAACCACATCTGATCATCTCTATTTCCTTCATGAAAAAAGCGGTGAGGGCCATGCGGTTCATTTCTATCTTAATCCTTATGACGGATCAATAGGACAACCAGCTCATGTCCTGACCAGGAAGATAGACGACATCCAGATGCTCGTAAAAAGATTCCATATCTTAAAACATGGCGGCAAAACGGCTCTCCTGATGATAACGCCGGAGACGGCAAGACTGCCGCAAGACATGGGAGCTCTCGCGAAATATATTACCGGCAAAAGCGGCGGCCAGGGAGAAGTAATTTCCGCATTGTGCGAGGGTCTCACTGAGAGGGGTATCGATGTCCATCTGGTAACCTTGAATCTGAAAAAAAGGTTTCGCAGAGAACTGAAGTTGGATGAGCAACAGTGGAGGGAAATAAGATACAAAATCGATCCGGAGAAGATTCATCTGATCAGCTCCGCAATTTTTGCGGACAACCTTAGTGCCTATTCGGGTGATCCGTTGATGACCGCGGCGGAATTTCAAAAAGAGATCGTCAATAATCTGATCAAGGAAGTCAGGGCAAAGCATGGAGGCAGGGTTATCATCCACAGTCACGACTGGATGGCCGGAGGCGCCATAACCGCCTATGCCAAGGCAACCGGAATACCTGTTCTGCATACAGTACATAATGTGTTTACCGAGAACGTGCCCTTAGATCTTCTCAAGGGGATTAATCTCGCAAACATAGCCGGTTACGTATTTTTTTCGGAATACGAAGGCAAGCAAGCGATAGACTGTCAGGCTACAGCCATAAAGAATGCGACCATTATCAATTTTGTGGGGAAACGATTCCTAGAAGAAGTCGTCGATGATTATTTTATGGATAGATTCCTTGTACCTCCGAGCGTCCGGAAGGAAGTGAAGGCAAAATATTATCAGGACTCTGCGAGAGCCATTATCAATGCCCCTTCCCATTCGATGTATCCGGAGCAATGTGAATACTGTGTGAGGAAGTACGGCCCCGATGATCCTTTTATGGAGGCGAAGAAAAAAAATCTCGTTGAATTTCAGAAGAGGACGGGGCTTCAGGTCAATCCGGATGCCATTCTGTTCTTCTGGCCGTCACGGCTCGATCCCTTCCAGAAAGGAGTGGAGCTTTTGGAGCACGTCGCGCAGCGTTTTGTGACAGTAAACGGCGATGCGCAAATTGCGATTGTGGCTGATGGTGTGGGGAATGATCGCACGCATGCAGAGATTTTAGGGAGAATTGCCTATGCATCAAACGGAAAAATTACCTTTCAGCCCTTCAGCGAAAGTCTATCCATGCTGGGATACGCCGCTGCGAATGATGTTTTCGGAGCCTCACTTTATGAACCTTGCGGGCAGATTGACCAGGTAGGAAACCTCTTCGGGGCCACTGCTACTAACCGCGACACAGGCGGATATCATGACAAGATAAGAGAACTCAGGCTAAAGAGAGATGGATCTCCTAAGGATGTGGGTAATGGTTTCCTTTTTAGAGATTATGACCCGGGAGGTCTGTGGTACGGCTTGACCAGAAGTATTACCTTTCACAGGCGATCTTTGAAGATCAGGGAATCACAAATAAAACGTATCATGAAGGAGGCTCGGGAAAGATACGACCTTGGAGGCATGATCGCCGAGTATGTGACGATCTATGAGAGGCTGAATGGCGGGCAGCCGCTCGCTTAACCATAAAGATTACTTTAAATCCAGTCCATATCAGCAGGGCACATTCACGACCCGGGATACAGTTTTTGTTTTGACTCAGGGTCTTCTTTATCTTCTATCCTTTACATGTGGAGAGTTTCCCTCATCTGCGTTCAGGTGCTGCTTCGTAATCTTAAAAACTATCGAAATAGAAGAAGCGGTGCAGAGATGCGATGGTTCATAGTTTTCGCACTTTTTGTTCGCTGCGTTGTTTTACCTGAAGAGTGCATCTGCCAACATGTACGGGTGGGCGGACCAAAGTGGGACAATACATGTTTCTGATGATCCCGCGGGCGCAGCTTCTCAAAAGCCCGAAAATTTGAGAATCGCGGGGGAACACCAGCTGGCAGAGGCGAATGCTGAAATCCATGTTGAAAAATCGTGGTCGGAGCTGATCCTGATTGAAGCCATGCTCAATGGCGGAGTGAAGGCTAAGGTGGTATTTGACACGGGTGCAGATATAGCTGAGACAGAAGATCTGTCGAGGAAATTGAGGCAGATCTTTCCCAGGGAAGTAAACCGATCAAACTTCATGCAAACTGTGGAAAAGTGAGAGGCATATCGTTCGTCGTCAACAAAGTTGAGCTTGGCAATGCCGCGAGGAAGAATGTGGGGTCCGTGATAACATCGGATGACCCTACGTTAACTGGCTTTGATGGTCTTCTGGGTCTCAGTTTTGTGGGAGACTTTGGGATTAGCGTTGATTATCGACGTATCCGGCGAAGGACAAGGGCCGTGCGGGTCGGCAGATAAACGGTAGCGCGATTACGCATCGCACCATCGGGAAGTGGTATGGATCGGGTAAAATAGGTCTGTTGTGGCTCGATGCGCCCATGGCCACCGAAACTCGTCGCATCACTGTCCAGAATGAGTGTGTATTCACCAGGGTCAAGGTCAACGGGATAATCGGGGAACGACTGTCGAGGATTAAAGCTGAAAAGGAAGACGAGGCCGGCGCGCTTGAATCCTAACAATTGATTCGCCTGATGCTCCAGGACCAAATTTATGTCCGGTGCTTCGAGAAGGGCGTATTCGGTTGCGAGACGTATCATGGCCTTATCGAATTCTGCGAGAAATCGGTAGCGAAGCTTCTCGTCATCGCGCAGGTTCCACTGGCGGCGCGCATAGCTGTATGACCAGTTGTTGCCCTCGCGGGGAAAATCTATCCATTCCGGATGGCCGAACTCGTTGCCCATAAAAGTCAGGTAACCGCTGCCGGCAGTAGCCAAGGTGACCAGGCGGACCATCTTGTGCAGTGCCATGCCACGCTCCACCCTTAAATTGGATGTAAAGACGTTCATGTGATCATACATGTCTGCATCTATGAGACGGAAGATAAGGGTCTTGTCACCGACCAGCGCCTGGTCATGGGATTCAACGTAGCCGATGGTTTTCTCATCTGCGCGGCGATTGGTCAGTTCATAATACAGGGCTCCCATAGGCCATTGCTCGTCAGGCACTTCCTTGACAAGCTTAATCCAATAATCGGGAATACCCATAGAGAGACGGTAATCAAAACCATAGCCGCCTTCTTCGATGGGTACGGCGAGCCCCGGCATGCCACTTACGTCTTCAGCAATGGTGACGGCCTTAGGATTAACGGTGTGTATGACCTTGTTGGCCAGGGCGAGATACACTAGGGCATCATCATCGACATTCGTCCCGAAATAATCTTGGTAAGAGGTAAAGATTCTTTCCAAACCATGGTCATGATAAAGCATGCTTGTTACGCCATCGAAGCGGAATCCGTCGAAGTGGTATTCGTCCAGCCAGTAGCGACAGTTGGAGAGCAGAAAATGGAGGACCTCAGGTTTGCCATAGTCGAAACAGCGGGAATCCCATGCCCAGTGGAAGCCCCGAGGGCCTTTATGAAAATACTGGCAAAGTGAGCCATCGAAGCGGCTGAGCCCTTCTTGTTCGTTACGGGCTGCATGGGAGTGAACAATATCCATGAGCACCGAAATGCCCGCTTCATGGGCGGCATCAATCAGGGCTTTCAGTTCTTCCGGCGTGCCGAAACGGGAAGACGCAGCAAAAAAGTTAGAGACGTGATACCCGAAAGAACCGTAATACGGGTGTTCCTGAATGGCCATCAGTTGCAGGGTGTTGTATCCCGCATGGACTATACGAGGTAGGATTTTGTCCTTGAATTCCGTAAAGGTTCCGATCTTCTCCTCGGTCTGGGCCATGCCTACGTGCGCTTCGTAGATGATCGGCGCTCCGAGTCTTGGACAGAATGGCACCTTGCGCCACTGATATAGTGTTTCCGGTTCCCACACCTGGGCAGCGAAGAGCTTGGTATGCGGGTCCTGGACTGTGCGGCGAACGTATGCGGGAATGCGCTCGCCCTGCCCGCCAGACCACTGCACAGATAGTTTATAAAACTGTCCGTGGCTGAGTGTGGCGCTGGGCAGCCTCAGTTCCCAGTTTCCGCCCTCACTGACCCGAGAGAGGGCAAATTCTGGCTCATTACGCCAGCCATTGAAGTCACCGACGAGAAAAATAGCAGTGGCATAGGGTGCCCACTCTCGGAACACCCAGTCACTACCAAGACGATGTAGACCGAAGTATTCGTGACCAGAGGCAAAATCTGCAAGCGATATGCGGTCACCCGTAAGGTGTCGTTCCATTGCCGCAATTTTTTCACGCCTTTGACGTAGCACCGATGCAAAAGGCTTAAGGAGAGGATCGCGCTTGAGAAGCATCATCTCGGAGTGGTTATGGGATTTAGCTTTTTTTTTCATCACGTGCGTACGGTTACTGTTATGAAATAAATATTTCGATAATCTCTCGCCTTTTTCCGCAACTTCTCGCCATTGCCTCCAATTGCCGATATGTATTTCTTTGCGAATACTCTGCTGTCAGTCGTCTACCAACCTGCCAACCTGCGGAAACTAATTATCTAGCCCGATTAATTCAGCTATGCTCCTTACCTCCTGCATGATTGAAGGTAAATCTACCAACAAGAGTTCTCTGTTATGCATGACAATCTTACCTCCAATGATGCTTGTCTTAACATCTGCGCCTGACGCGGCATATACAAGTTGCGAGTAGTAATTGTGCATCGGCGAAAGATGCGGTTTCCTCGTATCTACTATGATTAGATCGGCAAATTTTCCGGGTTCAATGGAGCCGATCCGGTCTTCCAAGCCTAGGGCTTTTGCCCCATTAATCGTGGCCATCTTCAAGACTGACTTGGCATCCATCACGGTAGAATCCATTTGGATGACCTTGTGCAGCTTGGCGGCAGTGCCCATCTCTCTGAACATATCCAGATCATTGTTGCTGGCACTACCGTCTGTTCCTAGACCAACCACGATACCTTTTTCAATAAAGATTGGGATGGACGCACAGCCAGCAGCCAGTTTCATGTTGCTTTCCGGGTTGTGTGACACTTTCACGTTTAAAGACTGAAGAATTTCCAGTTCGTGATCGTGAAGCCAGATGCAATGAACGGCGAGTGTTCTGTCATCCAGTATATTCATATCCTTAAGAAGCTGGACAGGCGTCTTTCCAAACTTTTCTCTCACGATGGCAACCTCTTCCTTTGTTTCTGAGACGTGGATACTGTAAAGTACATCTGCTCTGCGTGCTGCGCTCTTTACGCTTATCAGGGTTTCAGGAGAGCATGTATAAGGCGAGTGACAGGCAAGCGCGGGTATAATCAAAGGCGCTTTTGGACGCCATTTGCTTATGAATCTCTCCGTTATATCATCAATGTTTGCCGGGTTAGTTGGCTTGGGGAAATCAATGAATCCCTGAGATACAATTGCCCGTATGCCTGAATCAAAGGCTGCGCGGGCAACTTCGCTTTCATAAAAATAGGCATCGCAAAAGGTCGTGGTTCCGGAAAGAATCATTTCTGCAATGGCTAGCATGGATCCTTTGTAAACCATTTCTCTTGTCACGAATTTTGACTCGGCCGGGAATATATGGTTATGGAGCCAGTCCATGAGGGGAAGATCATCGGCAAGCCCACGGAAACATACCATAGGCAGGTGGGTGTGCGTATTGATTAGCCCGGGCATAATCAAAGAGCCATGAGCGCGGATGAGCTTTCTTGCGGTGCATGGATTTCCGCCATTCATAGCTCCTCGCTTAATGAATGCGATCTTCCCGTCTCTGATACCGATTACGGGATTATCTATTACATCCATGGTTTCTGACATGGTCAGAAGCGTACCACCTTCGATGATGATGTCAAATCGGTTATTATCTTCGGTATCTTCCATGATTAATTCGTGCCGAATTTTTTTTTGATTTTAATCGCAGTCGCTTCTACCGCGGCCATTATCTGGTCTTCGTGAAGTGTAAGAAGCTTTCGGTTCTTCATCACTACCTTGCCGTTTATCAATACAGTGTCAACGTCGGCCCCATTCATACTATAAACAATATGTGAATATTCATTATAGAGCGGAGTAAGATGGGGTTTGTTCAGGTTGATTATTATAATATCCGCCTTCATTCCCGGTTTAAGCGAACCTACAATGTTTTCCATACCAAGCGCCTTGGCACCTTCACAGGTAGCCATACGTACAACGGTTTTAGCATCCATTACAGTTGGATCAAGCTTCGCAACCTTATGAAGTTTGGCGGCCGTGTCCATTTCCTGAAACATATCGAGATTGTTATTGCTCGCGCAACCATCCGTACCCAGGCCAACGGTAACACCGGCCCTTATCATTTCCGGTACGGGAGCGACTCCTGAGGCAAGTTTCATATTGCTCTCAGGACTGTGAACTGCCTTGCAGCCATAGTCCGCGAATATCCGCATATCCTCTTCTTTCAGGTATACACAGTGAAAGGCAATAAACCGCTCGCTGAGATAGCCCATATCCCTTAAGAAATGGGTTGGGCTTTTCCCATGTTTTTCTTTAAGTGTTTCCCTTTCTGACATGCTCTCGAGATAATGCATGCCAAGGTACACCCCGTATTTGTCTGCAAGCTTCTTTGACTCTCGAAGAAGGTTGAAAGAACACGTATAGAGGGCGTGGGGTTCCAGCATGATATTTACCAGTGGGTCATTAACCCACTTTTGTATGAGGAATTCGGAGTATTTCAAACCCTCCTCCGCGGTCTTAAAGTTGGGAGATGGAAAATCAAAGAGCACCTCGCCCAGGAGACACCTTATGCCAGCCATTTTCGCCGCCCTCGCGACCTCGTCCTCAAAGATGTACATGTCACAGAAAGTTGTAGTCCCGGATTTGATCATCTCGGCGCATGCAAGCAACGCCCCCAGATAGGAGAATTCCTCATCGACAAACATCGCCTCGGCGGGGAATATATAATTGTTCAGCCAGTCCATGAGTTCGAGGTCATCAGCCAAACCCCGGAAATATGTCATAGGCGCATGGTTATGGCAGTTGACAAGGCCGGGCATAATGAGAGAGTCCTTTCCATTAATTATCTCAGAAGCGGTGTACCGGTTCTCGATATCTTCTTTTTCTCCTATGGCGATAATTTTCTCTCCTTCAATCGCTACAGCTCCATTCCTGATTGTATGGTCCTTGTCATCCATTACCAATATGGTGCCACCGGAAATCAGCCTGTCAATCTTCTGCACTGCACAGCTCCCATTTTAAAGAGATTGGTGTACGTGTGCTTATACCATCCAATTAAAATCTTGACACGTTTTTTTAAAAAAAGGATTTGTTCGAAAAGTACGTGATTGATGAGGAAAGAATATTCTCACGCCTCATCTTTTTGAGTATGCAAACACCTTCTGTTATAGGTCTCAACGCTGTCCGTAATCATTGCACCATTCATTATAAAGAATATTTGGTTCATCTCCAAATTAGTTGCTGGTAGCGAACGCATTTTTAATAATTAAGCAGAAATATTCCGTATCATGAAAGCCGTAGGCTCTCCGTTTAATG
>DASRZZ010000084.1:0-18030 GCA_035685925.1 Syntrophales bacterium
GTATATATTTAAGTTGTTCATCCGATTTCCATTGCCGGCATAAGGTATAGCCGTCCATTACTGGCATTAAAATATCTGAGACAATCAGGTCAGGAGGATTGGCATGGGCCTTATCCAAGGCATCTCTGCCATTTTCCGCCGTATTTACTTCAAAGCCTTCTTCTTCCACTAAACTTGTCAGTGTGTCGAGACTCGTCTCGTCATCGTCGACGATCAAGATTTTTTTTGCCATTGGGAGTCCTTCATTTGTATTATTATGCCGTTCCACTGATATCCGCACCTACGAACAAATGACTTGATAAAGATCTTGCTGTCCTGAAGTACCCGATCAAAAAACGTCTTCATGTTTTTTATTTAACGCTTTTGCAACCTTCAATTGAGAATGCTTCCGTGTCGGCAATCCTTCTTCCATCTTTGAAATTGTCTGGTAGGCCAATCCTGCTCTCCGTGCAAGTTCGGCAATGCTCAGAGGAATGGATTCGCGGAAATGTCTCAATTTGTTTGTTTTCACATTCGTACCGAATCGTAAACAATCACATTTGTGGTATAGGATTATATCAATGACGAATTATATGATGTGATGAATATCACTCATATCCAATGTTTGATTAGATTAATTAATTTTAATTAATCAGATCGGTCCAAGATAAATTTTAGGAATTGAAAAGGGTGTCCACTAAATCGGGGGAAGGACAAGGTGTAAGTTACAATTTGATATATTTTCTTAAAAATAATGATATTTTTAAGACTTCATACATTATCTAAAAAATTTCTGCTTCTCGACTCATCAATGCCTGATTCTCAAATATAGTTTCCTGTAACTTCCGTGACCGATACCATTACACATACGTTTCAGAATAAAATTCCGGAAGCTTGTATAAGCGAACGTACTACTTTCTAAATTGGTGTGAATGAGGAGAGAAAATGACAAAAAGCGAAATTTGGAGATAAGAAATATTTATGACGATATTGAAAATTAGTTGAGGGAATCTGTGAACTGATCAGAGGTATCTGTGATTTAATTATGCCCCATTTGTGCACTGAATGTAGCCCGAATTAGCATGGCTTGTGCTGTAGTCATGGATAGACTGTGACGCTATAAGAAAATTTATGATTGTATGTGTTCACTTGAATCTTCTTTGCTTCGCAATCCTTCACTTCGTCCGCTGCTTAGACCTTGCAGCGACCTCCGTTCATATTGAATCTCCTCTGAGAGCTCCATCCGCTGCGAAGAACTTGCATCGATTTACGCTCTCTTGCCTTCAAGATTTTATGACACTTTTTGAACTGGAACTGTTGAGGTGGGAATCATGCGCAGAGCCTGAAATCGAGCTGTGCGATCACGCAAGTGAAACCCTGGAACCCTGCCTGACGGAAGTTTGAATTTATATTATTATTATATATAGTATACCTATTCACCACTATTTCACATGTCCGATAAGAAGAACCCGCTAAATTTCATAAGTATTTGTAATTATTCAGTATCATGTAAAATCAGAAATTTATATTATATAATAGAAGTAGCATTCACATTTATATCACTATTTCTCTGTTTCAAGGCAGAAGTTGGTGACGTATAACTCACCTGTGTGAGTAAAAATAACGGGGAAAAGTTGTAAAAATTGTATCCGGGAAGTAACGCAGCAGGGCAAAAAAAGCCTGGAGGAAATTTCATTCCAGGCTTTCATCTTTATAGGAAAGGTCACCGATCATCAGACCAATGATCCTCATTCTTCCCATACCGCGGTTTCATCCAGTGGATCGTCCTGATCCAGCCCTGCCGTCTACGCCAGAATATTTCGGGCTGGGTTTTGAAATGCATTACAGGGAGTGGAATCAGCAGAGGTGTATAGGTCTTCTGCGGATCCAACGAGGAGCGTAAGACGTATGGTCTGCCAAAGGGATACTTCTCCAGATCATAGTCAGAACTCAGCAACTTTCTCTCATGTAAAACCTTGATAATTTCCTTTGTTGCCTCCCAGGTGGCGTAGCCGTTTTTGTACTCAAACAGGAAGTCAGCTACCGCCCATTTTTCTTTGTACACTTGCTTTGCCATTTTATAAATGGAATAAGGATACACATACACCATATCCCCCCGGGAGAACGCATGGATTTTAGACTTGCCATTCTTTGTTTTTTTGCCGCTGTAATCCATGATGTTAACCCATCTCCCTATCTTATCGATCAGGCCCTGACTGTCAAGCCACTTAGAGCAAGGCAGCAGGACGTATGGCCCCCATTTCTCTGTTGTGTTTAGATCCTCCTCTAGCTCTCTACCGCGGGCTCTGATATCCGCCTGTCTTAAACAGTTAACTATTTTTTCATCCTCTATTATGCCTCCGTGATGCAGGCGGATGGCCTCCAATATTTTGGTATTTTCCAGCCACTCGGTGGGAGCACCTGTTTTTTTGAATATTTCTACAAGTGCGTTGGCGCTTGTATCCGCATGCTGATAACGGTTACGGTCCTCGATACCACGGCTCTCATTGTACCGCGGCAGCTTCCCAATATCGTGGGCGAGGCCAGCAATGATATTGAGTGGGATTCCGGCTCTGTATTCAAGATCATAACCTCGATTGGCTGTATATTCCCCGTGGATCTCAATCATATTTCGCGCGACCCGTACCGCATGCGAGTTGAGGCTAACCCTTGCCAGGCGCTCAGCTGTTTTCCCGCTCATGGTTGCTTCTCCAACCCTGGCAGACGGGTAATCACCCTCTTTTCCCAGGATGTCCAGAAGCGCACAGAGCGGACGGATGGTCCCGCTGTCATTGAACTGTTGCATATACACTTTTATATAAGATTCCCACAAAGACCGGTGCAGCGAGTTCGTGGGGAAATACTCAAAATCCCCTATTTTGACTCCGCCGGATTTTATTATCACTTCATCTTCTTTGTATCTCATATTAGATCACACTACCCGTTGCTTTCCAAAGTTCTCGTTCACGGGCCTCTCGGTCGGCTTTACATAGCCATGCAGTCAGCCTGTCATCCCCGATCGAGGCGTGATGATGCCTGATCGCCCTCAGAAGCATCAATTTCCATGGCGGGTCGGCATTGTATTTATCCAACATGTTTAAGATGATATCAGCGCTCACCTCGGGATGCCGGAACCTGCTCTGCCATGATGTTACATATTTGGGTATTTTCCCAAGGTCGTGGCCCAGGCCTGCAAATAGAATCAGCGGGACGCAAAATGTGAAGTCGAGATCATGATGATAATACCTCCTGTATTGAGTTGCTAAATTCTCCGTGACATTGATTGAGTGCTGCAACAGTGTGACCGTACTCAAGGCTTTGGCAATTTCGTTAGCGAACTTCCTCGCAACCACGGACGGGCAGTTGCCCTCGTTGGCGAGCAGATCCAGCAGATCACATAAAGCGGGGAAAACCCCGGGATCCACGAAATGACAACCACCATACGGTTTCATGTACTTGCTATAGAACGGGACGAATACATCAGGAATTTGATATTTCTTGTTACTACTCATGGTCTTTTCTCCCGTCTTGAGCCTCGATCTTGCGTCTTTCTCGCAAGCGGCGCATGCACTCCTTCTGCTTCACCTTCTTCATGAGTTTGTATAGTAGGTTTTGAGCCCATCCAGTTCTCGCTGAGTACTCAGCGGCAAGGCGTCTGGCTGTAAGTTTCCTTAACTTTTCTGGGTCCTTTTCGTTCCGCAGCCGGCTTTCCGCCCACTTGATGGCCCGGCCAAATTTGTTTTGATACTTTTCCTTTTCGGTGAAATTACCTTTCTGGATGTCTTTGACTATCTGTGCCAAGGCATCAAAGAGCTGTTTGTTATTTCTCAAATCATACAAAATCCCCTGGATGGTCCTCAGCTTGTATTCTGCCGGCAGCCTTTGGAGAAGTTGATTTATGTATCCCATCTTGCTTTCGATATCCTCCTGAACCATACCTATGCCTCCTTTTCCATCTTATTCCTGCCAACGGATTGTAAAAAAATTGATTCCGCGAGCTGAAACCTCAACTCAGCTACCTTGCTATTTCCTATTCCCACCCTCGCCGGGTTTTTCCCAAGGCGATATCGGTGGATCATGCAATCATCAGACTTACAGTCTCGCACGAAATCTTTCCGCCCCCCCATGCACTCAAGACAATATTGGCGGAGGACTTTTACACGGGGTCTTCTGTGACCCAACCTGTAAAGATAAAACGGACAAGGCTTTCCCGTAACAAAGACAGTATGTCCTGTGCAGTCCCGGACATCCTCATCCCGCTTGCTCTGGACACAGTAATGGCACCAGGCATGCAGTGTCTTTTTGGGTGTTGTTGTTATTTCCATCCTTCCATCTCTGGTTGATTCCGCTGGCAGTGAGAATAATAATTGTTCTGATCACGCGAAAAATCGTGTTAAAATTTGAGAACAAACAATTTTCCATTCCGACAGTCTGCGTGATACTGTAAGCTATTATTCTACATTGTACGTAACTCATTGTGCTTCAGTGTAGACGTCACAGCCTTTTCGTGAGCCCTTACAATCCTATGGTTAACAAGGACAAGACCTTCAATGCTGGCGGATTTCGCGGTGGAAAGGTCAGGTCGCTGACATTGGATTCAAACCATCATTGTCATATTCGTCGCTCGGCAGTGTACATTTGCGCTGCTCAGAGGCCCATAACTGCGCAGCTGTAATCTTCAGAACCATGGGGGATTTGATCATGCCCTGGCTCATCTCCCGGGCACGGTCTATGTATCCTACCTGTTGGTCGGCCGGCAGGACACCAAACTCTTGTACCGCTTTTTTGGCCGCTTCTTTTGCATCAGCCTCCAGCCCCCGAGATGCCTCGTTTGCGGCCTTCCTCTCAGCCGTGGCCTTTTTTCTCTCTCGCAGCTCATCCCAACCCTCGGGGATTTCAAGTTTCCCAAGGGCGGCTAGATTCCTCAAATGATGCCTGAGGGCCTTCATGTTTTTCGCCTTCCCCGCATACTCCATAGAAATGACATCGTCGATGATTTTGTCCGTTTCGCATCCTCGAAGCGGCGTGAAAAATTTCTTCCCGTCAGGAACGTTGGACGATGACGACGTGCCGTCTGTCGTCGTTGTCTGTGTGGTGTCTGTTGTTATGTCTGTTATGGTTTGTTTAGTTTCTTCACTTTCGTTTGTTTGGTTTCTTAACTTTCGATAGTTGAGTTTCTTAACTTTCGATAGTGAAGAAACTGAACTAACCATTAATTTCAATAGATTATCTTGAAGGACCTTATAGTGCACTCTCGGACTTCCGAGGGCCTTTTTTACTTTTGTCTCAAGTAGTTGCATCTTTTCCAGTACGTTCCTGGCTCTCATGGCCTGATATTTCGTTAATCCGATTTCATCCTCGAGGTCCTGATAAGTCTTCCAGATAAAACCGTTGGGATCCGCACCTCGTCCGGTCCAGAAGACGAGCTGCGAAAGCAATACTGCGGCCGGATAATCACCGCCCACCAGATCTAGGAAAACCCTCTGACACGTGATGACGTTTTGTTGCCCTGACATGGCACGTATAACATCAATCGCCTGTCCATAACTGATTGCTTGATTATTTCCCGGTTCCGGCTTATCCTTTAAGCGTTCCTCGGGGTTTTCTCCGAGTCGCGAAGTGCCCCGGGTGTCTTCCGTGGCAGGTTGCCCCGGGGCATCTTTCTTTGCATAATCTCCCATTCTAGACCTCCTGCCCCGGGCAGCGTGACCTCGCTACGAATTGCTCCAAAACCTCCCGCTCCACAAGGACACGACGGCCAAGGCGCACGACCTGAAGGCGGCCCTGTGCTATCCATTGCCGCATCGTAACCGTCTTCACTCTCAATGCTTCAGCCGATTCCGGTACAGTAAGTAGTTGGATTCTAATCTTGTTACGTTCCTCCTTTGTCTCCATCTTTTCTTATCCCCCTTTTAGATCTTTGGTTGATTTATGCCTGACATTTTTTATTTGACTAATCCTGTTCGCGCATGATAATTATATAGCAGCTTATCTATATTAATGGCTTTATATTAGCAATAATATACATTAATATGATTATGTCAAGGGAAAAGTTATAGTAAATATGCAAAATCTAGCTTTGAACGAACTATTCAAATTTGTTAGGGAATCGATGGGCCGGACTCAAGTCGAGGTTTCTTCCGCAGCTGGGATAGCTCAACCGTCGTTGCAGAAATATGAAAAGGGACAGGCAAGCCTTTCCAAAGAAGTCCTGATCAAGATGGGAGAAACGATATGCCTCGATCCGGAATATATCTCCGGCAGGTCTCAGTATCCTTTCAAAAGCGGCGGCCTTATAAAGATGTTTGCGCAGCAAGGCGGGATATTCAAATCCCTCCTTGATCCTCTGTACCTTGTCGCCGATTTCAGTTCGAAGATAGACCTGATTTGCCTTGTCGCGCCTGCGGAAATGCTCAGTAAAATTTACAGGAAAATCGGTTTGCCATGGATTTTCGCGTTTGCTTTCAGGGATGACCGGGACAATATTTTCTTGATCAGGGGGAAAAAGGGAAAGGACCTGATCAATCTGGCGGTGTCTTTTCCCGCACTTATTTTTTATATACTGAAATCAAAATGTGTGTTTTCCATCGCCCAGAAAGAAGTGACAAAAAAGCTTTTTGATAAGATACGAAACTGGGATGCTGTTTCACGGAAGGACATCGCAGTGTTATTTGGAGAAAAGGACGTGGATTTTAAGGAAGTGAATAAAGATTTGACATATAGCGAAGCAAGACAGCTGATTGCACAGCGGAATATACTGCGGGATACACTGTCCGAATTGGATCTGGTTGTTATAAAGGCAATGCGTGATGAGAAAGTCAGTCACGAGGCAGTTTTGAAGTTCATAAATAGCAGGAGGTCACCTGGTTCCTGAAAGAGGCTTACTATGGCAATACTGATTGAATGTCCGAAATGCCGCGCACGCTATGGTGAAACAGAAAAGAAGAAAGATGTTGATGTCGCGGGCAAGCAAAGTTTCAGATTAGTCCCGCGGAAAAAATGTGGCGGCTGTGGCTATCCATACAAGAGCGGGAAGCTCACATATTGGATCGAGTACTACAATAACAATTACCGGCGTAAACGTGAAAGAATAGGTCCGAATCGAGCAGCTGCGGAACACCGGTTCCGAGAAGTGATATCGTTACGCACTGAAGGAAGGTACATAAGCAAGGTGAAAGATCCAGTTTTTGACCATCTTGCTGATTGGTATATCAATCTCGAAACTGTAAAGGAGAAGAGATCTTGTAATAGAGACGAACTATCCATTCGACACTTGAAAAGATTTTTCAGTCAGAAGAGAATAAGCGAGATTACTGCCGACACGGTCAAGACGTATCGAATCCGGCGATTGAAGGAAACTTCACACCCAGAGCGAAAAGGGGATAAGAATAAGACGCGCCCCGCAACCGTTAACCGAGAGGTAGCCTGCTTGAAAAGGATATTGAATATGGCAGCAGACGAAAAAAATATTGCTATACAATCATTGAGAAAAGTCAAACCTCTTGAAGAAGATAATGTCCGGAAGAGGCACCTTACTGCAGACGAACTGAATAGGCTTTTTTCCAATCTTCCTCCACATGCGTGGCAAGTTATTGTCACAGCGTTCTATACTGCAATGCGCCTCAGTGAGCTAATGAGACTGACATGGGATAGGGTCGACCTAGAAAGGGGACTGATACATCTAAGGGCGCAAGATACAAAAACCACAAAACCGCGCGACGTTCCCATACACCCCTATATTCTTGGCATGCTGAAAGACATGAGAGGAACAGCCGAGAGTGAATATGTTTTCACGTACAATGGTAAGCCTCTAAAGCGAATAACAAGATCATTCAGAACCGCCTGTCGCGCCGCCAAGATCTCCGACCTGTGGATTCACGACTTCAGGCATATGTGTATCACAAACTGGCGGATGCAAGGGCATGATTTCGCCAGGATCATGGCAGCCAGTGGACATACAACGACGAGCACCTTTCTACGCTACAATATAGATACTGAAGAAGACATAAAAAAGCTTGTGCAATCTCGCGACAAGACACCTATATGGACACCTACTGATAATCTGGGGTCGGTAAATATCAACTAAGTGCTCGATATTATTGGTGCCCCCGGCGTGACTCGAACACGCGGCACACGGATTAGGAATCCGTTGCTCTATCCGCCTGAGCTACGGGGGCACGGAGTGGCTATCGGATGAAGGGCTTTAGCATGATTCCGTCAAAAGTGTCAATTGCTGTATTTTGGATTACGGCCCCGCTAGCCCTCATGCTTCGTTCAGGCGTATAACTCGCCCCCGTGTGGCGATGATATAAGCCGAACTCCCAACTCTGCGGGGATGATCAACAGGGAGCAGGAGGTATGCACTGCGCTATCTGAAATTACCAATCACCCCTTTAAAGAAGGGGGATCAGAATAATGAATGTAATGCAGGATATTAGTTGCGTAACGACTGCAGATGGGTTTCGATGATGCATTCTGCACAGAAATTCGATAGCTGGAGATATTCGGCGGAGACGCCTTCGAGAGCTTCTTCGGGGATGAGGCCGACCAGTTCCGACTCCAGGATCGAAACGCCACACGCGGCAGCCTTCGCCTTTACCGTGTCAAAAACTGTCCGCGGTGATGTCACTTTATAGTTGGTGAGGTTCATAGATACCTGTACAATATTCCTGCTCAAAAGAAGAACGCCGATGGCCTTAACATAAGGCAGCCCGCCGCTCGACTGCCTGATAGAACAGGCAATATCTTTTGCTACTTGAAGATTGTTTGTGGCGAGATTGATGTTGTATGCGATGAGCGGCTCCCTCGCTCCGCAGGCGACTGCACCGCTTCGCGGATCGAAGCGGGCGGGGCCGGCGTCCGGCACCCAGAGAGGATCGTCAAATCTCGTTTTCAAAGCCTCGTATTCGCCTCTTCTGACATCGGACAATTCTTTTCTTCTGGGATCAAGGGCTGCCTCGCCATAGAAATAGACAGGGATCTTGCGCTTCTTCCCTAAAACACGGCCGAACCGGTGCGCCAAGTCCACGGCGTCTTTCATTGTAGCGCCCTTCAGAGGGACGAAAGGGACCACATCGACGGCGCCTATCCTGGGATGGACGCCTTTGTGTCTGCGCATGTCGATGAGATCAAGGGCCTTCTCACAGACAACGGTGGCTCCCTTCAAGACATCTGCCGGTTTTCCGATAAACGTCAGGACTGTCCGGTTGTGGTCTTGATCGACGCATACATTAAGGAGCTTGACGCCCTCGACTGCTGAAAGCGCCGCCGTGATGCTCTCTATCTTTTTTCTGTCGCAGCCTTCACTGATATTGGGGACACACTCGATGATTTTCATTAACTTTAGGCCTGATATACTTTCATCTCCGGCAACTCAATACACGTGAGCTTGCCGCCATAGACGGCGCCCGTATCAATGCCGATCTTATTCTTGTCGATCAGAGGTTTACTCAGGGAGAAGGGTGTGTGTCCAAAAATAACCGTCTTACCGAAATCATATAGGGAGTTTATAAACTCGAACCGTATCCATAGAAGGTCCTCGCGGTCCTGTCGATCAAGGGGAATGCCGGGTCTCAGACCGGCGTGGACGAATATGTAATCGTCCGTCTCATAGTATGTCCGGAGGCTGGCAAAAAACTCCCTGTGGCTTTCTGGCAGGATCAATTCCTCGGTGTCCTCCCGTATGAATCGGTAGGACTCTAATGTGCGCATGCCCCCATTGGCCATGTAGAGCTTTTCGTCCCTGCGGTCAAGGCAGTAGTTGAGAAACATATCTTCGTGGTTGCCCGAGAGGCAGACGACGTTCCTGAAGCTTCTTCTGATATCTGTAATGTAATCCACAACGCCTTTCGGATCAGGGCCACGGTCGATATAATCACCAATGAAGACGAGTGTGTCATTCCCCGCATCGATATCAAGCTGCGCCACCAACCTATCAAGCTGAGAGATGCAGCCGTGAATGTCTCCTATTGCGAATATCTTTCCCATATCTAATACTTCTTATATGGCACACCTAAAGGTGCATTGCATAAAATCGATGAATATAGTGCGGGACTTTAATCCCCCTGAAATGGCGCACCTGAAGTTACGCCACTACATAACGCTGATATGAATTACCGGGCGTCCTGTTCGAAGAGAGCCTCTACGAATTCCGCACTATTGAAGCTTTTCAGGTCGTCGAGCCTCTCTCCAATACCGATATACCGGATGGGAATATTTAGCTCCCTGGCAATCCCTATAATCACGCCACCCTTTGCCGTTCCGTCTAGTTTCGTTAATATAATTCCCGTCACGCCGATTTCGTCGTTAAACATCTTTGCCTGGACGACGGCATTCTGGCCTGTCGTGGCGTCAAGGACGAGGAGGATCTCATGTGGAGCGTTCGGCAGTTCCCTTTCAATGATGCGCTTCATCTTCTTGAGCTCTTCCATGAGATTAACCTTGGTGTGAAGCCTGCCTGCCGTGTCGATGATAAGGGCATCGGCTTTCCGTGCCTTGGCGGCAACGATGGCATCGAAGACAACAGCGGAAGGATCGGCTCCAGTCTTCTGCTTGATAAGCGGCGCATCCACTCTCTGGCTCCAGACCTCAAGCTGCTCAATTGCGGCAGCCCTGAAGGTGTCGGCCGCGACAAGCATTACGGACGTCCCTTCTTTTTTCAGATTGTGTGCCAGCTTCCCGATGGTTGTGGTCTTGCCTGTGCCGTTGACACCCACCATCATGATGGTAAAAAGCCCGTTCTTCGCAATCAAAAGGGGCGCATCAATTTTTTTCAGGGTATCGGTGATGGTATCGCGCAGGACTTTCCTCAGGATCTCTGCGTCTCCGAGTTCGCTTCTCCTCGCTTGCTCTTTCATTTTTGCAATGAGCTCATAAGTAAAGGCAGGGCCCACATCAGCCATTATAAGGGTTTCCTCGAGCTCTTCAAAGAGCTTCTGGCTGATGACCCTTTCCCCCATAAAGATTGCGTCGATATTTTTAATAAAGGCGTTTCTTGTCCGGGCAAGCCCTGTCTTCAGTCTTTCAAAAAGGCCCTTGCTTTCGGTATCGCTTCCCATTCATCTCCGTTCTTAGAACTTAGAAGAGCACCTCCGCGTCATTTCGGCCTATGGAAGAAATCTTGTCGGATGCAATAATTCCTCGTCTCCTGCCAGAGAATGACATGAAGGACATCGTTCATGTATAACCATTTTTATCCGGAGATGTAAAGAATGGAATGCTGAACACTGGCTTTAGTTTAAGGCCACGGAGACCATGGAGGATATGCCCTGCTTCTGCATTGTGATGCCGAACAGATATTCGGAAACCTCCATAGTCCTTTTGTTGTGGGTGACCAAAATTATCTGGGAGTTTGACGAGATGTCCTTCACGATGTTGTTAAACAGGCTTATATTGGCATCGTCAAGGGCAGCGTCCACCTCATCTAAAACCAGAAATGGAACAGGCCGGTACATGAGGATGGCAAAGATCAGGGCTATGGCTGCGAGCGACTTTTCCCCACCCGACAAAAGGCTGACACTCTGCGCGCGCTTTCCGGGGATTATGATATCGATATCAACGCCCGTCTCCAGTATATCTTCTGCATCCGTCAGCCTCAGTTCACCCCTGCCGCCTGGGAAGATCCTCGCAAATACCTCCTTGAAACACCTGTTGACTGCTTCAAAGGTCTCCGAAAAACGCTTCCGGGATTCGACGTTTATTTTTGTAATAGTTGCCTGGAGCGAAATGAGAGAGGCGTTCAGGTCACCGACCTGGTTCGTAAGGAATTCATGGCGCCCTTTAAGGTCTTCATATTCGCTGAGCGCCAGCAGATTAACTTCGCCGAAGTTTTCTACAAACTGCCTATCTCTATTTAGCTTGGCGGTTAGCTCCTCAAGAACCGTATCGTCGAGTCGCTGCAATTCGGGGATAAGGGTTTCCAGATCGACGTAGTGTTTCTCCAGAATGCCCTGACGCAATCCGTCCGCCTGGTATGTCAGCTCTCGATACGCTATCTCCAGATCATTTGTTTCCTTTACAACCTGGTCGTGGGTTTTCTTGACTTCCCTGAGATCAGCTTCCCGGTTCCTCAACTGAGTTTCCCGTTCTTGCTGTGAGAGCCTCATTTCCGAGAGGGTGCCTTCGACGCTCTCGTGGTCCGTGTATAGACGTCCCAGCAGATCCTGCTCGACTGCTATCTGATTCGTAACGTCTTCGATCTCCCGATCACTCTGCTCGAGCTCTGTTATCCTGACTTCGATTTCACGGGCCGTGTCTGCTCTATCGGCTTCTATTCTTTCAATGGTCTTGAGATCGGCGTTTCTCTTTTCTTCGAGGGACGCCAGTTGAACCTTTTTTCCGGTCTGATATTCTTCCCTCTCTTCAACGTTTGCCTTCAGTGTGTCCAGCTTTTCCTGTAGGGCTGACATGACGGTGTTTATCACGCCCTCCTTGGCGGCTGAGGCAATGATGAGCCTATCTATGGTGGCGCATTCTTCCAGTGCGGCCGCCTCTTCCGCCTGATGATTGTCACAATTAAAATCGAGCACCTTTATCCTCTGCTCAATCGCTTTTATTTCGGCCTCAAACCTCTCTACATCTTTGCGCTTGCCGTTCACTTGGAGTTCAAGATCGCGGATTTCCGACCTCAATTCTAGCAGTTCTTCTTCCCATTGCAGGATTAGAGATGCAGCTTCCTTCTTCTTTTCAGTATCTTCCGCGAGTGACACATTTAACTCATCCACCTCGTGTTCCAGTTCGGCGATCTCTCGCTTGGTCTTGAGCAGGCTCTTGTCGCCGTTTGTTTCGCTTCCCCCTGTCAGAACTCCCTGCGGGTTTATGATGTCTCCTTCCGATGTAACGAAAGTGCCTCTGAAACCGTTACGCTCCCAGAGGGAAATGCCGCTACTGAGGTTTGGTATCAAGAGTACATCGCCAAGCAGATAATCGGCTATCTTCTCGAATCCTTGCTGAACGCTGACTACATCGAGGAGTCTCACAGCATCCTTGAGGTACTCCCACGCAGAGCCGAAATTCTGATGTCTGACTTCGAGGGGGACGAAACTTCCTCTCCCTGATGACGAGCTTTTCAGATAGTCGATGGCCAACATGCCGTCTCGCTGACTTCTGACCACCATGTACTGGAGCTTATCTCCCAGGACGGATTCGACCGCCGTTTCGTATTCACGGGGCACGTCCAGAATGTCCGCGACAAGCCCCAGGCAGGTCTCGCCGGGCAGCATTTCGGGGCTTGCCACCTTTCTTGCCTGCATGATCGACTTGGTGCCATCAGAACACCAGACGTAGCTTTCCTGCAATTCTCTCAGCGAGGAAAGGCGCGACGATTTCATTCCCATCTCATCCTTCACTTCTGAGATATGGTCGTCGATGCATTGCAGACCGTTTTTCGCCCGTTCAAGTTCATCAGCAGTCATACCAGCGCTATCCGTGAGATGCTCCAGTGCCTCTTCATCCTGATTTAAGGTCAATATGAGGGAATCGAGATTCCGATGAGTCTCCGCAAGCCTTTCCCTGTTTTCATTTGCTTCTCTTACGTCCCTTTCTTTTCTCTTCCTGATGTCCTCGATGCCCTTCCCAAGACCGGCGAGGGTGTTTTTCGCCTTCGCCTTCTCTGTCGCCATTTCGAAGAACTCGATTTTCTTTTCCTCAAGTTCCGCCTGAAGCGATTTTGCCTCTTCCTTGAGGCCTTCAAGGGTCGCTTGGTTCTGGAGGACCTTGTTTCTTACGTTCTCGATCTCCGCAGCGGATTCTTCTGCCATCGCGGCGAGGGTTTTCACTTCATCGGTCAGGCCCTTGACCCTAGTGCGCAGCAGTTCCAACTCGGCCATGTTCTTCTGCTTCTGTGAGGAGATATCATCTATTTTGCCTTTGAGGTGTTCGATCCGCTGTTCCTTTATGTTGATCGTATTCCTGAGGCCGTAGAGTTTTTCCTGACGTTCTGAAAGGGAGGTTTCGTTTGCCAAGACTTCCGCCTTCAATCCTTCGATCGAGGCTTCAAGTTCTTCCAGGTTGGTCGTTAATTCCAGATCCCTCGCGTTAAGGGAGTCCCGCGTTTTCCCGAGGGTTTCCTTCTGCCCGGATAAATCAGTGAATGTATGGAGCGCAAGAATCAGCTCCGCTTCTTTAACTTCCTTTTTCAAGGCCTTGTATTGCTCCGCCCTTTTCGCCTGCCTGGACACTGCATTGAGCTGTGATTTGACCTCTCTGATGATATCGTTCAGGCGGAGGATGTTCTGCTTTGTTGCCTCCATCTTCCGCATAGCCGATTCTTTTCTTACCTTATATTTGGATATGCCAGCGGCGTCTTCGATGAATTGTCTTCTGTCCTCCGGTTTTGCTTCAACGAGACTGGCAACGCTGTTCTGTTCTACGAGTGAATAGGTTCTCACCCCGAGCCCAGTGCCCATGAGGAAGTCTCTGACATCGATGAGCCGGCACGGCACCTTGTTGATAGTGTATTCGCTTTCTCCGTCCCGGAACAGACGCCGCGAAATCATGACCTCGCTGCATTCCGCATAGTCCCCAGGGAACTGACGCCCGTTGCTGTCCAGGGTCATGGACACCTCGGCCATGCCGATGGGGGCCGCGTTTTCTGCGCCGTGGAAGATGACGTCATCCATCTTTTTTCCGCGCAGGATTTTGATCCGCTGTTCACCCATTACCCACCGGATGGCATCGACAATATTGCTCTTGCCGCACCCGTTGGGACCGACGACCGCGGAGATCCCTTTCGAAAAATCTAGGACGATCTTATCCCGGAAGGATTTAAAGCCGACTATCTCAAGTCTCTTAAGCCTCATTCTTTTCTTTCCAGTTAAAAATAGAACAAAAAGTTTTCCGCACGTTCACTCAATGGGATCGATTCAATCAATTCTCATTGAATTTATCGAATATTAACAGAAGAATTAGCCCTTGTAAAGAGAAAATACAACTAAATGTATCGAAGAATTATGGTGCCACAATATATAGTGTTGAAACTTTTAAAACCCGAATTCATATTTCTTTGCAGAGGGCAGATATGGTATAATATGAATTAAACTAAGGGGTTTCCTCAAAGAGGTTTTTTATAATAAAAATAATATGTTCGCAGCTAGGAGCCAAGAAATCTGTGCATGATGTCAGCGCAAGGGAGTGAAACGATGGAAGCAATCTTGCAAATTCTTGAAAATATGAACATTGTCACGGATGGATTTTTTTGGCAGCGGAAACTAAGATTGTGATACATGCCCAACAATAAGCCCTACGAGGAACGGAGCTATGGATGAGGAAAAATGGGAAGTAGCCTGCACCGCATCAGGTATGGCCAATGCCAATATTGTTTTGGGAAGATTGGAAACGGAAGGCATTCCTGCGAAATTGAAATACGAGGCGGTTGGGGCCATATACGCGATTACGATTGATGGTCTCGGCAAGGTGGATGTCCTGGTTCCCGCGAGCTATCTGCAAAAGGTTCGGGAGGTCCTGGCGCAAACTTACGACGACGGGGAAATGGAGTGGGAGAAGCGATGAAGGCCATAGGCGGGTTTCATTCGTCCCTGCATAGGGTTACGGGTCAACCGCCTATGGATGACATGTTTTTCATACACTTCTTTATATGATGGTCTTTATCACAAGCAAGGGCGTGTTGAATGGGTTTTTTCGCGATGGCGCTCTTGATGAGTTCTGACAGGCCTGCGTCGTCGCAGCCGCTGCGCAGCGGGCCCCTCAGGTCGATATCATCATCCGAGAACAGGCAGGCGCGGAGGCGGCCGTTCGCAGTGAGCCTCAGGCGGTTGCATGAATCGCAGAATTGCTTGCTCAACGGGCTTATAAAGCCTATCTCTCCGGCACCGCCGGCGATCTTGTAGATCTGTGCGGGGCCGTCCATTTTGGTCCTTATGCCGTTGGCACGTTCCAGAAGGTAACGTCTGCCGATTATCTCCCTGATGATTTTGTTGGAAAGATAGCGGCTGCCATGATCGAGGGCAGGGCGGCCCACATCCATGAGTTCGATGAACCTCACCTGGTAAGGATTACGAAGGCTAAGCTCGGCGAAGTCCACTATCTCATCTTCATTAAACTCCTTTATGGCGACGATATTGATCTTAATAGGCGAGAAACCGATCCTTCGAACTTCGTCGATCCCCGCAAGGACTGCGCCGAGATCTCCGCCCCCGGTGATCTGGGCGTATTTTTCGGCGTTGAGGGAATCAAGGCTGATGTTGATCCTTTTTACACCAGCGGCAAAAAGTTTCTCGGCAAAGGCCGCCAAGAGGATCCCGTTTGTTGTGAGGCTGATGTCATTGAGATCTTCCATTCGTGAAAGCGAGGCGATAAAATCGCAGACGCCGCGCCTGACCAGAGGCTCGCCTCCGGTTATCCTGACCTTGACCATGCCTATGCCGGCGGCTATGCGGACGATTCGTACTATTTCCTCATATCTCAGGATGTCGTCATGTCCTATGAGGGATATACCTTCCTTGGGCATACAATAGCTGCAGCGAAGATTGCACCTGTCCGTGACGGAAACCCTGAGATAATTAATCTCTCTATTATAGCTATCTATCATGGGTATGTTATTCACCGTGAATTTCAATACAGTTATTCTAAGAACTTATAGGCTAACATAATTATAAACGCATAGCAAGGCCCGCACAGAATCCCCACTCAGCGCATGGCAAATCTTTCTTGACACCGGTCCATTTCTCTATTAGAAGACAACTTCTGTTTTTATGGTTTATGAGTGTGGCGTGTATATGCAGGCGCGCAGGATCGGGGAGAATATATGGCAAAAGTACCTATTACAAAAGCGGGATATGAAAAATTGAAAAAGGAACTGGAATATATAAAGACAGTTTCACTGCCTGAAAATATCCGGGACATTGAAGTTGCAAGGGGCCACGGAGACATAACAGAGAATGCGGAATTTGCCGCGGCCAAAGAAAGGCAGTCTTTTCTGCAGGGCAGGATTGCAGAGCTCGAAAATAATCTTTCCACGTCTTATGTTGTGAACCTCGACGGCATAATAACCAGCAAGATCGTTTTTGGATCGATTGTCACTCTCGAAGACACGAATACGGGGAACCGCATAACTTATCAGCTTGTGGGTCCCTTTGAGTCAGATCTTAAAGAGAATAAGATTTCCGTGACCTCTCCTATAGGAAAGGCGCTCATCGGGAGGAGTGCCGGTGATCAAATCAGCGTTGAGACGCCGGGAGGCACACGGGAATTTGAGGTAGCAGATATCTTTATTGTGGGGGAAAAATAGTAACTCAGTAAGAGCACCTGGACGTAATAATCACTTTATGATTTGGAAATTTTCCTCTGCAGGCCACATTTCCTGACGATGAAGCTACAGCATTTATCGCTACTGAAAAATTAGACATACCAGTCTCAGTCAAACCTACTCACCAGGTATTCCAAGGCTACCGATGGCAATAAACCGAATATATTGCTGACTGTATATCTGCTGATCATCGCAATGTCGGATATCTTCGTTCGTGATGTCTTTGCTTCAAAGTGTAATTTTAAAACTTTTGTTATCTTCCTCATACTGATCCTCTCTTGTGCCATGTCCACCCTCCAGCTTTTTGGAGGACATTATGGCCGACTACGGTAAGTTTATCAGCATGAGTTTGATTCCGTTATGCCAGCACCTAATTCCGCTATGAAAGTAGATAATTGGCGCTGAATCACTAAAACCCGCTTTTCTTGCTCCAGAATTACCCGCTGGTATGTTCCGGAATTGGGTGCTTTCTTCCACCGGAATGGGGTACTGCCTTGGATCGGATTCTACAATATGCATGAACCGGAAGTGGAAGGATACCTGAGACGATTTATTCTGCCTCGTGATGGTGATGGTGTAGCTGTATTTAAGTCGAAATATAGGGCGTTAAATAATTACCCATAGGATTATAAAGATGGTAAAATAATAGACAGGATGGTAGCCCAGATATGAAATTGTGTAAAAGATGTTTCAGGGAGTTCGATGAGAATGAGATTATAGACTACAATCCTGCAAGAAAACTGGGGGACATATTCATACCAAATATTGGGAATGTAGATGTTGAAGAT
>DASRZZ010000085.1:0-8416 GCA_035685925.1 Syntrophales bacterium
GTATATATTTAAGTTGTTCATCCGATTTCCATTGCCGGCATAAGGTATAGCCGTCCATTACTGGCATTAAAATATCTGAGACAATCAGGTCAGGAGGATTGGCATGGGCCTTATCCAAGGCATCTCTGCCATTTTCCGCCGCACTTACTTCAAAGCCTTCTTCTTCCACTAAACTTGTCAGTGTGTCGAGACTCGTCTCGTCATCATCGACGATCAAGATTTTTTTTGCCATTGGGAGTCCTTCATTTGTATTATTATGCCGTTCCACTGATATCTGCACTACGAACAAATGACTTGATGAAGATATTGCTGTCCTGAAGTACCCGATCAAAAAACGTCTTCATGTTTTTTATTTAACGCTTTTGCAACCTTCAATTGAGAATGCTTCCGTGTTGGCAATCCTCCTTCCATCTTTGAAATTGTCTGGTAGGCTAGTCCTGCTCTCCGTGCAAGTTCGGCAATGCTCAGAGGAATGGATTCGCGGAAATGCCTCAATTTGTTTGTTTTCATATTCATACCAAGCGTAAATAATTACATTTGTGGTGTAGCATTATATCAATGACGAATTATATGATGTGATTAATATCACTCGTATCCAATATTTGATTAGATTAATTAATTTTGATTAAGAAGCACAGCAATGCCTGAGGTCTTTCCTTGTCACACAGAAGAGAGCCGCACTGAAAGATTTTCAACAAGTTTTCTTGAGAGGATTGACTTGACCTGAAAGGAAAGACAGAGCTGGAAATAGCGAGCCGATAGCTTAACGTGTTGAAAAAGTGTTTAACATTTATCCCCCTACGAGGTAGAATTTGATAAGGGAATTTTTTCGATCAAAGGACCAAACTTCTCGGCTCATCTCCACTTTTAATGCAGACCGGTTTGACGGAAAGCCGTGCAGGATGGTTCGAGCTGCTTCCGGTTGTGCACTGGTTCTTTTTTGAGATGAAGGAAGCCTTCGGCTGGAATGTAGAACAGTATATCTTTTATGGAGGGTATTCAGGAAGCGCAGATCTGATCAGCGATCCGCGGCGGCCCTGACAACGGCACAAACAAGGTCTGATTTTGATGCCACCTTGAAGGACCGGGAATACTGGGGATATCTTGTCGAATCTGCCAGGAATGGACGCCTTTGGCAAAATATTTCCTGTTAAGAGAAAATTGTTGATCGGTTCTCAGGGAATAGCCCTGGGTGACTTTTTTCTTACTCCGCCAAAGCAGGGTAGAATGACCAAGGTTGGACTGACGTAACAGGAGGCGCTAACCGAAGCATTGCTTTCAATATCTATTCTCTCCTAAAATAAGCTGCATCGATAAGTCGCTGCAACTCATACCCTGATAAGACCTAATTCGATACTGTCCGTGACTTTCTAAAATTCTGTCTTTCTGCTAATGAACCTAATCAGCTAACCAGCCTTCTTCCCTTCCTTCTGTCCTGTTTTATCAAATCGTTCTTTCTTTATTTGCAAAATTTATTTGGGAAACAGGCCCTACAGCCTTCCTTTGAGATTGTCTGCATCACACGAGATTGTTTCTTTTTTTGCCTCAGTACTTTGCCCTTGACTTTTCATGCCCGATTGACTAAAAAGTCACCCTCCAATTAGATCGCTTGTGGTCCCATCGTCTAGTGGTTAGGACGCTGGCCTCTCACGCCGGAAACTCGGGTTCAAGTCCCGGTGGGACCATCAATTGTTGAATCAAAGAGTTAGATGATATTTTAATCGTTCACTTTTCGGCTATTAAAACTAATTTCCAACCCTATTTCCAACCTCCGGCAAGTACTTCTGAGCACATAATTATATATTGATTTTGAATTCATTATTTGGTATGGTATAACCAATATGCAGTCGACGCTCTTATATCATATAAAAAGATATTTTGACGATGGATCACTGCAGGAGATAAAAATCTGGAGTGTTCCTAAGAGCAAAGATAAGCCCCATGGATTGAAATATTCTTTTGCATATATTGTCAGTGGCGAGCGAATAATTTGTTATGACAATGCGGAAGGAAAAAACGATCACAAACACATCAGGAATTGTGAGACTCCTTATAAATTTATCAGCGTCGATAAATTGTGGAGCGGTTTTATGGAAGATATAACCCGTTTCAGGGAAGGTGAACTATGAAAGTTAGAAATATTAAGATAGAAATTAAGTCTAATGACGGGCTTCGAAAGGAACTAAAAGAAACCTGGAAAAAAATCGAAAGAGGCGAAGAGGTGAAGAAGCACGAAGGATTATATTTTGAGAATCTCGAAGCGATGAGGAAAGTTCTAACAGAGGAACGGCTACGGATTTTAAGACAAGTTAAAAAAAACCATCCTTCGTCTATATACGAGTTGGCCAAACTTCTGGGTAGAGATATAAAAAATACTTTTGATGATGTTCAATTTCTCTCTCAAGTGGGGTTGTTGCAGCTGAAAAAAACCAAAGACGGAAGGGAAAAAACTACTCCTATTGTGTCGTACGATAAGATACTCCTCGAAATTCCCGTTTAACCTTCGTCTTGATCCCGATCTTCATAAGCGTCTGGTAGTCAATGCCCTGAATGAAGGGAAAATCCTAAATGCCTTTGTCAAAGACGTCCTAGAAAAGGCGGTTACCGAAATTCAGCACGCCTGAAAATGTCGGTAAAATACCCGTCCGGTTACTGCCTTCTTCCTTGTCCACATTTGACATAACCCGTAGGAAGGTGTAGATTTCCTTCTATATAATGCTAAAGAATATAGATATGTGCATAACGAGATGAAAGCTACTAGAATCACATCTGCCGGAATCCACGACTTCAAAAAACGAACGCACCGTGAGTAAAGACGATTATAAAGATTTGTAAGTTTATATTGCAGTCCCATTAGTTTTCATAAAAAACTGAATACTTCTTCAATAATCTTAAAAATCCACATGCCCCATAATGGCACCACGAAAATGGTGCCTTCTTTTTGTTATATAAGTTAGTCCGTAGGCGTAATGTTCACCGAAGAGATGTGTCTCAAGATAAAAGAAATCACCGACCGGGAAGACATTGGCGTGTCCGACTTTATAAGACAAGCAGTAGAATTGAAGTTAGGAAAAGAACAATCGCTAAAAGCTAAAATAGGAGAATAAACTCATGAAAGAAAATAAACAAAAAACCAATAACCCTCTGGTTCAACTCAAATCCCGATGGGAGAAATTTCTCACCAAAAAAGAAGTAACGAATATTATCCAGGCAGGCAGAATCAATGTCCAAAGAATATCTGAGATTAAATCCGGCAACATCATCAATGGCAAGGAATATACCACCAAGGTCCACGCAAAGATTCGCAATAATGACGGTGTAATCGAAGACAGTAACGTGATCATCAGCTTCAGACTTGGCCCGCCCACCTGGGAACAATTTATCAGAAAAAACCTACCGCAGCGGGTCAAATACAGGAATCCGAATTATCATTCATGAAAGTGACGGATATGACCGGGATTATTTGAATGATCCGGCTGGCAATGTCGGTCTGATTGGCTGCCTTGTTGATAATAACAATAAATGCAACATGGAAACATACCTGATTGAGGCAAAGGGACTCATTCAGCGTGTATCCAAGGCAAGGCACAACAGATTATTTACAATTTGGAAAACCGTCCCACGGGTAATGGCATCCACCTCAGCAATTACCATCCCTCAGACAGATTCAGGAGTCGGAATTCTGGACCTGTTATTATCTGCCGGCATGGAGTCAATCCCCTAATGAACCAATGGGGCTGTATGGAGAGCGTGAGGAATGGGCGCCGAGATGTCCTTCACTGTACAAAGATTTGTCGTTGCATGTGATCTGGAATGATGACGGTTTGCATATCAATCTCACCCGTGATCCGGACAGTGAACTCATCAAGCTGATATGGGAAAACAACCTTGACGATTTTAAGAAGAGTTATCCAGATGCGAAAGTTAAATTGATGGAAAAATCTGGGACACCGTATGGAATATCAACCAGGATTTTAAACCTTCCCATGAAAAACCTGATTAAAATGGGACCCAGAAAGAAGATGTGGTGTGGAGGTTTTGTATATGAGACAGAGCATGTGTTCGCTGACTTCATAGGTTGTATCATTATTGATCTGAAAAATATGGGAAAGATTCAAGTATAGAACGAACAATCAATAGCAAAATTATAGCTGCCTTGGAAATTTTATAATCCTGGCGGCCTTGCTATTTTAAGGAGATGAAAACAAAGTCAGTTAATGAAGGAGAGAAATCCTGAGTGGATTTATTTGTTGCATAGAGAATGTATGTGTGGATGTTGGTCGGGACCGGAGTTGACTGGCGTAAAGGTTGGCTCCGATTATTTCACATATCAGCAGAATTTTTTATGATGGTGACCCTGGATTTACTAAAAAGCGCAGGATCCTGCGTATTTCTTGCTGGACAGATTCTCAGAACATCGAATTTACGTTTTTAACCATAACAGATTATTCCTGTATTGTGGCTGATTTTCAGCGCTCTGGATAAATACCATGATGCCGGATGGATATTGATAACTGGTAATCCACACACCTAAAGAAACAGTTTGAAACTGTGCAAGGAAAATGTTACAAAAACAACTAGGAAACTATTATAGATTGCAAAAATGAGGGAGCATTTCAACCAATGCATCATCTTTTGCTGAAACTGCTTATTGTCTCCTGATTATTCTGGTCCAAGTAAACTTCCTGAATCGTGAGACAGACCACCCGATGAACAAAATACATGGACATACCCTGGATGATAGGGGGAGAACCCCATTTTCGAGGGGGAAGACCCTACTTTTCAAGGCAACTAATAGCACAAAGTCTGCGACTTGCAGGGTTATATGAAAGGGTTCAGTTCACCAAGTTTACCAAGAAGGAACGTGGGTATCACGGTAACAAGCTGTAGCCCCACCCTTTTCATCCTGCCCTGCCACGTCCATCCGCACCGCGCCTACGGTTAACCAATGCGCGGGTATGAGGATCACATGAAGAAGCCGGAGATTAAGAAAGCCGCCGTCCTTGGGGGAGGGATGATCGGTTCGAGCTGGGCGACCAACTTCCTCTGGAAGGGTATTCCCGTCCACATCTACGATGTCAGCGACGACGCCTTGAAAACCGCCCGGGGGCGCATCCTGGGCAACATGAAATATCTCGTCGGGAAGGACATCCTGACGAAAGAAAAGATGAACGTCGCTCTCAGTCTTGCAAAATACACGACGGACATCGGAGATGCCGTAAAGGACGTTCAATTCATTCAGGAGTCCGTCCTCGAGTACTATGATGTCAAGCAGGCGCTGCTTGCAGAAGTGGACGAGTACGCGGCGAAAGACGCCATCTTTGCGAGCAGTACCTCCGGTCTCCTTATAACAGAGATTGCGAAAGACTCAAAGTACCCCCAGAGATGTATCGGCGCCCATCCATACAATCCCCCTCACCTTATCCCGCTTGTCGAGATCAATAAGGGGCAAAAAACTGCGGAAGAAACTGTAAAGAGAACCTGCTCATTCTATAAATCCATTGGCAAGGAACCTATTGTACTGAAGAAGGAGGCCCTCGGGTTCATCGCTAACAGGCTGGCCATGGGGCTCTACCGGGAAGCCGTTGATCTCGTGGTGAGAGGTGTCTGCTCCGTGGAGGATGTCGACAAGGCTGTGTGCTTTGGACCGGGACTGCGCTACGCCCTCATGGGTCCAAATCTCATCTACCAGTTGGGAGGAGGCCCGCATGGAATTAAGGGTCTCCTTAAACACGTGGAGCCTTCGGTAGAGTTGTGGTGGGAAGATATGGCAGTCTGGAAGAAGTGGCCGCCGGGCTGGGCTGAAACTGCCCAGGAAGGCGTTAACAAGGAAATGTCGAATCGTGCCCCTGAACAGGGCCGCACCACCGAAGAGATCACCAGGTGGCGTGATGACGGTCTCATTGAAATCCTGAAATTTATGAAGAAACTCTGATGCAAATTTCTGTTCCTACAAAGAGGAAAAGGAGGGAGGCACAATGGACTGGAAACAAATCTATAACAGCAAACTTGTCTCTGTGGAGGACGCGGCTGCTGCCATTAAATCGGGCGACAGGATCTGGTTTGCGCCTTGCTCGGGGGCGCCCATTCAGGTGCTGGAGGCCCTTGCGGATCGCGTGGACGAATTGCAGGATGTCCATGTGATCTCCGGCTTGTATCTGCACCCGTTCAAATTCATGAAAGATCCGAAATTCATAGGAAGGATCAACGCCCATACCATGTTTTACGGTCCGTATGAGAGAGCCTTCTTCAAGGTCGGGAACATCACGATCAACTCAGTTAGCTTTTCCAAGGTGCACCTCTACCTGAGGGATTATTACAAGGCGAACGTACTGGCTACCGAAGTCTCTCCGCCGGACGATGATGGCTACATGACGTACGGCGCCATGGGCGTCTCCTGGAACGGCATGGTGGCGGATAAGGCCAATAGAATCATCGTTCAGGTCAATAAAGCACAGCCGAAAGTGCACGGGATCGAGCATCGAATCCACGTGAGCAAGGTCACTGCCATCTGCGAGTTCAATCACCCGCTCCCCCCGCTTCCCCAAGCCATTCCCACGGAAGTCGACAACAAGATTGCGGACAACCTCGCCCCTTACGTTCCGGACGGCGCAGCCATCCAGTTTGGTGTGGGGGGACTCGCAAACGCCATCGGCTACAGGCTGGAGTCCAAGAAAAACTTGTCGATTTACACGGAGATGTTCACGGATTCGATGTTACACCTCTGTAAATCGGGCGCCGTGACTGGCAAGATCGTCGCCGGTTTTGGGCTGGGGAGCGTTGAATGTTACGAGTTCATGGCCGATCCGAGAGTGGAATTGAAACCGAACCGGATCGTGAATGATCCCGCCGAAGTAGCCAAGGTCGACAACTTCATATCCGTTCAAGGCACCCTGATGGCCGATCTCACAGGCCAGGCCTGCTCTGAATCGATCGGCTTCTCCCAGTACAGTTCTACCGGCGGGCAACTAGATTTTGTGACGGGAGCAGCCCTGTCAAAAGGCGGGAAAAGTTTTCTCTGCTTGCCTTCAACCATCGAGACCAAAGATGGGATCAAATCCACGATCACCTCTGAGCTTCCTCCGGGAGCAGCTGTGACGACACCGAGATCGGCTGTGATGTACATGGTGACTGAGCATGGAGTCGCAGATCTCTACCTGAGACCGATACCGGAACGCGTCAAGGCAATGCTCGGTATAGCCCATCCCGATTTTCGTGAGGGATTGAGAAAGCAGGCAATAGAGGCAGGATTGATCAGGACATAAGATAAATATGTGCCACGTCTGTCAGGGCAACCTGAAAAGACGTATGTACAGAAATAATAAACTTATGAGTACAGGAGGATTTATGTACAAACCATTTGAACGTGTGGCCATCGTAGGCACGGGTGTGCTGGGCACACAGATTGCCATGCTGTCCGCATATGCCGGCTACAAGGTCAGTGTATACGACACCAGGGAAGGCGCCTTTGATGACACGTATGAGAGATTGTTTACGGATTTGAAGGCAAAGGTTGCCAATCCCTTCATTCCCTGGGACGACTGGGCAGTATGTAAGAAAAAGATCACCTTCACCACGAAACTCAACGACGCGTTGAAAGATGTCGATTTTGTGGTGGAAGCGGCAACAGAGGACGTGGAACTGAAACGGAAGATATTCAAACAGATGGGGGAAATTGCGCCCCCTAAGGCAATTTTTGCCACAAACAGCTCTTCCCTCCCCGTATCAATGATGGAACAAAGCAGCGGCCGACCGGAGAGGTGCATAAACACCCACTTCTATCTGCCGCTCCAGGGAATGAACATGGCAGACATCATGGGCGGGACGAAGACCCTGCCCGAGGTCCTCGCCAAGGGTGAAGACTGGCTTCGAACCCTGGGCATGGTTCCACTGAAAGTGAAAAAAGAAATACTGGGCTTCTGCTTCAACAGCGTCTGGCGGGCAATCAAGAAGCAGACTCTTTATATGTGGGGCAATGATTTTGTTGATTTCCGGGATATCGATCGGGCCTGGCGGATCTTTACGCAAATGAAGGTGGGGCCTTTCGGCCTCATGGATACGGTTGGCCTGGACACGGTCTACAACATCGAAATGGTTTATTACAATGCTTCGAAAGATCCAAAAGACAAGCCGCCCGACGCCCTTATGGAGAAAATAAAGAAAGGCGAACTGGGCGTGAAGAGCGGCAAAGGATTCTACACGTATCCGAACCCGGAATTTCTCCAGCCCGATTTTCTGAACCCGAAAAAATAACGTCATCACAAGGAGAAGATATATGAAGGAGAAAGCTGTTATCACCGCGGCCATTACGGGTAGCATTCACACACCGACGATGTCCAACTATCTTCCCATCACGCCTGATCAGATTGCCGATGAGGCCGTGAGTGCCCACGAGGCAGGAGCGGCCGTCTGCCAT
>DASRZZ010000086.1:0-48158 GCA_035685925.1 Syntrophales bacterium
GCTTGACAGCAGCAGGGTGTCAGTGAAGAAGGTGGAGCTTGCCTGGCAGGCGTTTGAAGTCATCGGGTCAGGCCCCATGTGGACACACTGCGTACAAAGCGGGATGATTGAGGTCGATGATTATACAAATTACGGTATGTCCGTACGCTTCAAGGCCGCTTATATGGGAATTCCCTATGTACCAGTAAGAGACCATGGCGGGGCAGACTTTGAGGTAACCAACAGGGGCGTGATGACCAAATGTCCCTTCACCGGCAGAAACGTGTATGTGCTTCCCGCCTGCCATCCCGATGTTGCCATTGCGCACGTTACCGCGGCAGACATGTACGGCAATAGCAGGATCTTTGGACAGACACTCACGTGCGAGGAGATACTCGGAGCAGCCACCGTCGGTATCATTACCTGCGAGGAATTAATCTCCAACGATGCGATCAGGAACTATCCCAATCTCACCCTGATTCCATTTTTGTCTGTTCATGCCGTTTCTCCCCAGAAGTATGGAGGGTATCCCGGCGCTGTGTGGGGCTACCACTGGTTTGATATGGACTTCCTCCGTGAGTGGAGAGCAACCGGCCTCGAATTGAGAAAGGCAGGGAACATGGATCCACTCAAGAAATATTACGACAAATATTTCTACAATTGCGACACGTGGGAAGATTTCCTGGCAGTGATAGGCTATAAGAGGCTTGCCCAGGCAAGAGAGCTTGAGAGGGGACAGAGAGTAATTCTGGATTAGATAAAAAAATACTCGGAGGGATGAAAAAATGACAGAAAAAATAAAAGCTGGTCCATTTGAAGTGCTATGCTTGACTGGAGCGAGATGTCTGGAGGATAAAACAGTTGTCTTTGTGGGGACAGGGTTGCCTATGCTCGCATCGCTTTTTGCCCAGCGCACTTGGGCGCCTAACTTATCGCTCATTTTTGAGGGAGGTTCCTTGGGCCCCATCTTGTGGATGGGTTTGCCGCTTTCCGTCGGTGACATCAGGGCGGGCACCCGCGCCTGCATGGTGAAGGGATTGTGCGCTGTTTTTGAGGGACAGCAAAGAGGGTGGTCAGACTATGCCTTCATCGGCGGGGCAGAGATTGATAGGTATGGAAATATAAACTCAACCTGCTTCGGTGAGTATGAAAAACCAAAGGTCAGATTCCCCGGAAGCGGCGGCGCTGGCGCTATGGCGGCAAACAGCGACAGGATAATCGCCATTATGGCTTTAGAAAAACGCAGATTCCGGGAGAAGGTTTACTACATAACCAGTCTCGGTTTTGGGGACGGCCAGCCTGACTACAGGTGGAAAGCCGGGGTTCATGGCAGGGGTCCATACAGGGTGGTAACGGATGTGGCGTTGTTCGGCTTCGATGTCGGTAAGACAAACAGAATGACGCTTCTGGAGTACCATCCCGACTTATCGCCCGCTAAGATTCAGGAGAGGTGCGAATTGGAACTCCTCATTGCACCGGATGTAAAGCCCATGGTGCTTCCCACACAAGAGCAGTTAAAACTGATGGTTACTGAGGTTGATCCGGAACGTTACTTCCTCGGCAAGACCGTAGAGGCTTAAGAGTTTTTCCAGCGATTGTGATTTTGGTGGCACGCCATAAGGCGTGCCACTCATTTTTGGGCTTCTCTGGTTAAAATCTCAATTATCGAATTCTGCTCGCAATAAATTTAAAAACTGTTGACCGCTTGACACACCGGGATAATCACCATATGCTTCCCAGAGAAAAAAAGGTATCTTTTCGAATAAGAAAATAAATTATAAAGTAAATCATGGGAGTTAATGTGATGAAAAACTTTTATGAGGGATATAGTGAAAAAGTAGAGGTTGATGAATTACCAAACTGTATCTTTTGCGGTAAGGAAGCCGGGTATAATGCGAGAACCGAGGCTGATCTCTGGTGTTATCTCTGTGAAAAGTGCTTTATGGAATATGGCCTTGGATTGGGACCCGCGGAGGGGCAAATGCTAGTTCTCAAGTCCAAAAGCATAGAGGTCTTGTCAGAGTGAAAATTTAAAAAAACAATTATCAGCAGTGGAGGTGGTTATTTCAAGTTGACAAATTATCTTCACGTTTTTTTGTCTCAATTTGTAGTAAATTCCTCTCATTAACTGGAAGGGGGCAAAAATGCCGATTTATGAATTCCTGTGTAGATCATGCGGGCAAATAAATAGCATATATCAACAAGGCTTTGCTGCCATTTCCCATTCCTGTCCAAACTGTGGGAATGACAAACTTGAGCGAATATTGTCCCCCGTTGCCATACATAAAACAGACAAAAAAATTTACGAAGAAATACGGTCCGATTCTCAATTTGAACGAGCGTTAAAACGCAATGACCCTAAAGCCATAGCTGAATGGGTTAAGCGAACTGGCAGGGGGGATAAGGTTCCTGATGAGTGTGAAGAAACGATAGGAAAACTGGCCAAGGGGGAGTGGCCTAAGAAAGGCAGCCAACCTCCTGAAAGTGAATAGGTGAAGGGGAAAGATAATCGATTGATGATCCCGAGGAATATTTCGAAACTGGCGTCGATCTTAGTTCATACTACAAATAGGGAAGCTCAACGGTAATTCATGGCAGAAGACGTGGTAGGAGAGCCATCATATCTGAGACAATCTCTTCCGCTATGGCGGGGAGTATTTCATAGAGCTTCGGTGAAAGATTCTCATCGAAGGCTACTTCACTGCCTATTTCGACACCGTAGACTGCGGCAAGACGAGGCATCTCAAAACCGCATTGCACACCGAGTTCCATAAGATCAAAGATATTCAGGCCGTGTGAGGAAAAGAGATGCAGCGTGCCGCATCGGTCATCTTTGCCGATCTTCTTGAGTTCTCCCATCTTTCCTCCTTTCGTGGTCATGGCATCGATGATAAAGATCGTGTCGTAGCCCATGACTAAATCGAAGAGGGAAAGGCCGATCATGGCGCTTGCTGCAACATCCACCCCGTGGATTTTGCGCCGGAGCATTTCGGCCAGTGCCAACCCAACACCATCATCCGACAGGATGGGGTTGCCCATGCCAAGGATAAGCGTCTTCATTGTTAATTGCATCCTCCGGCATCCCTCTTTCGTAAAGGGAGTGAAATGTACATCTTTCAAAGCCTCCCATCTATCCTCGGCTTATTTCCCTGATCACTCTGCCCGCGTGATCTCTGATCTTGACCTCCAGGGGCATTGTTCCAGGCAGTGAGTGGGTGGCGCAGGATAGACAGGGATCGTAGGCCCGAAACGCCATTTCCACCATATTCAGGAAACCCTCCTTCACATCCGGGCCATGGACAAATTCCTGGGCGGCCTTCTTCACGGACAGGCAAATGGGGGCGGCATTATTCTGCGTAGCCACGATGAGGTTGACCTTAGTGAGTATGCCTTCGTCATCTGTTTCATAGTGGTGGAAGAGTGTTCCGCGGGGGGCTTCCACGCAACCCACGCCCTTGTTCTTAAGCTTGAGGTTCATGTTTCTGATATCCTTGCTGGTGAGCAGAGGTTCGTCCGCGATGATCACATTATGTTCCGCGGCCTGAAGCGCGCAGATGAGCCGCGCCCAATGCGTGGCGAGTGTGTGATGGGCTGGCTTGCCTCCCAGGGTATCGAACATGATCTCCGCTTCCTTCTGCGCAAGCGGGGTCTGCATGGCGCTGGCAACGTTGAGCCTGGCGAGTGGGGCGACACGGTACAGCGACGTTCCGTCGCCTTCCTTCAGCCCCTGCCAGCCAAGCTGTCGTAAGTGGTTAAGTCTGATATATGTCCACGGCTCCACCCATTCACCGATATACTGATCGTAGTCTCTGGGATGGAATCTCACGTATTCTTTGCCTTCAGGGTCAATGACCTTGACCGTCCCGTCATAAAAGATAGCCATGTCGTTCTCATCTACCAGGGCCATGTAATAAGTCTTCAGCTTATAGGCATTGTTCAGGATGAGATCCACGTAGGACTTGTTTGTGAGAACTACATCCTTGAAGAGCTGAATGGCAAACTTGGCGAAATCGAGAGAAAACACGGCGGTTTCCTTGACCCATTTGCGGTCCTGCTCGGTGAATCCCCTCGGTACGCCCCCTGGCAGCCCGCCTTCAGGGTGCGGCGCCTTGGAGAAGATGTGCCGGATGATATCCCGGTTTCTCTTCCTGACCTCAATAACCTTTAGCCCTATTTCCTTGCCCACCTTGCCGATTACGCCGAGGATGTTTCGCTCTTTCGGATCGGCGTGCGGGCCAACGACAAAATCGGGCGCCGCCAGAAAGAAAAAGTGTATATAATGGTCCTCTATGTAAAAGGCATTAAATTCGAGTTCCCTGATCAGCCGTGCCGCCGGTGTAGGCTCAACACTGTAGAGGTCGTCGAGGGCCTTGGTGGCAGCCATGTGGTGCGCCGAAGGGCAGACGCCGCATATATTCGGTACGATTCTCGGCATCTCCTCCGCGGGTCTGCCGAGGCAGAAGCGCTCAAACCCCCGCAGTTCCGCAACCTGCCAATAGGCATCCTTTACGTCGCCTTTCTCATCGAGAAGCAATTCTATCTTCCCATGTCCTTCAAGCCTGGTGATCGGGTCTATGGTTATTTTTCTTGTCATGATTATTTCTCCTTTTGTTACTCTTTCCGTTTCAGAGACGCTGAGGGGAGACTGAAGCGGTAACAATAGCCTGCCAGGTCCGCAATCCCTTCGATGGTCTTTTCGGCCTCCGCCTCACTTTCCGCGCCGATGAGTGCGGCCAGCCCGGAGATGAGCTTCGCGCCAGCGTCATACACGCCGTCAACGGGACCGAAGCAGCCCCTGCAGGGAATATTGGTTCTGATGCACGTTTCGCCGCACCCTGAGCGGATCGCGGGCCCCGCGCAGAGGACGCCCTGTGCCAGGAAACACTGGTCATCATTCGCTTCAATGTCGTGTATCCTTTTAAACTCCGAAATTTCCATCCTCAGTGGCTTGGATTTGTTCCGTGGACAGGTGTCGCACAGGGGCTTGGTCGGCGCGAGCGTCGCGCCTCTGGGAGGCAGCTTGTGTTCCAGGACGGCAAAGACCGCGTTTGCTATGAGTTCCGGCGGCGGCGGGCATCCCGGCAGGTAGTAGTCCACGTGGATGATATCGTGAAGCGGATATACCCTGTCAAAGAATTCCGGCAGCGTCAGCTTGTTCCCGTTGATTTTAGTTTCAGTCTGAGGCCTGTAATTATTCGGGTTCACCACTGTCGGCGCATCCCGGTAGACCCAGTTGAAAATTTCCTCTTTTGAAATAAAATTCGCCAACCCCGCGGTTCCTCCAAAGCAGGCACAGGCGCCGAAGGCCAGTACAAGCTGAGATTTCTCCCGGAGCAGCTTGGCCATCTCTTCCTGTTCTGAATTACGCACGGACCCATGAAGGATGGAAAGGGCTATCTCACCCTTCTTCATCTTGCGGATGCTTTTGTACTTGAAGTCCAAGGCGACAGGCCATAGCACAATATCCACCGCATCGGCGACCGTTAGAATCACTTCGTTCAGATCCACTATAGCCTCATCGCAGCCTGCGCAGGATGCGAGCCAGTAAATTGCTACCTTGGGTTTCTCTGCCATATTATCCTCCAATTTTACCTCTTGCTCGTTTTACATAAACTTCATGAGAGCATTGAAATAGTTACGTTTTGTCATTTCTCCTGAAAGGAGAAATCTTGCGATTCATATGTAATATAGATTCCCCGTTCTTCGCGCCTTAGAATGACACAATATAAATATTTACAAATACTTCTTCATCATCAGCACCTGCATCACACCGCGGCCAATAGGGGTCCCAAACTCTCGATCTCTTTTTTCATCTCTTCGATGAAGGCCGGTATCCTCGTACCTTCCGGGTCAAGACTCAGGGCAATTTTGAGACGTCCGGGTTCGATGCCGAACTCTTTGAGCGTCTTGCGCAATAGAAGCACCCTCTTTCTCGCCTGGTAATTGCCGGTCTGAAAGTGGCATTCCTTGTCGGGGCAGCCGAGAATAAGCACTCCGTCCGCACCCTTCTTGAAGGCATCGATGATATGCGTGGCGTCCACCTTGCCGCTGCAGGCCACTGGGATAAGGTTTTTCAGCTTCTTGGCGTAGCCGTTGTCATTCAAATAGCCCCACCCGAATTTACAGGAGAAACATACAACTTGGGGGGTGAACTCCTTCATATTATCCTCCTCGTGCACTATTTTCATAAAATCTTTACGTCAGAATATTAGCTTTTCCCTTGAGGGTGGAATATCACCGCATGCTGCTGGTGAACAAATGGGGCGGACAACCCTCCGGCATCCACTGGGAAATGAGCACGGCATCCAGTCGAGTGCCTGCTTCATCACCTGAAAGGATAATCCCATCCGGCTGCCGATTATGAATCCATTGCAAGTCATTGATAGAGAATCTCCGTTTTTCTAAAGCCGACTTCTCGTACTTCTTTCGAACCAGTTTCACAGGGGTGCTGATCGTGTGAAGCCAGTTGATCAGTTGAGCGCGTCCTATATCAATCCCATGTCTCTCTTTCAGGTACCTTCTGACCAGGTGATTGTCCCAGCGCGACTGCATGTACCCTTGATCCATTGGTGACTGAGTTAACGTATATTTCAGATCTGCCGCGATATCAGCCGTCAGCTTGCAGGGGCGTCCTAGATGCTGGTCCTCTAGCCCCTTTATGCCTTCCATGTTTATTCGTTTTACAAGATTATAGATTCCCTGCCGGGACATTTTGCGCAGGTGGCTTAAGTGATCTATAGGCATTCTTTCCATGACCCCATGCAAGATAGCTACCCGCAATTTTACACGAGCAGGGCACTGTCGCGACAAATATTCATCCAAAGAAGCACACGTAATCTCAGGATGCGTTATCATAAGT
Organism: Syntrophales bacterium; assembly: GCA_035685925.1. Taxonomy (GTDB): domain Bacteria; phylum Desulfobacterota; class Syntrophia; order Syntrophales; family UBA2185; genus Fen-1135. The sequence goes on from DASRZZ010000086.1 coordinate 6,839, forward strand.
TTAGATGTTCCCATTTCTGCTACTCCGTCTCATATGAATTTTTGAGATACTGATCCCTAAAGCGAAGCATAGACCGCGGCGATACGCTCTTCCATATCGGAGCCGATCAGTTCTCTTGCGCCAGAAGGGCAGGCTGATACGCACATGCCGCAGCCTTTGCATCTGAAGGCGTCGATGGCAGATATCAGGTTGCCGCCCTGCTCCTTTAGATAGGCGGCGCCATAATGACAGGACGATACACAAATACCGCACCCGCTGCAAAGATGCTCGTGAACAACAACGGATGGCAGTTCGTCCTGCATGCCGATGGATATGCATGCCTTGCACGAGACGCAGGGGCCGCAGCAGAGACACCGCCTTGCCTCCTCGATGGCTTCTTTGAGGGTAAATCCTTTCTCGAACATCTGGAAGTGTACGCGCTTCTCTGCCGGTATCCATACTACCTCGGGCTCAGACCTGTAATCCTCGTCTTTGAGCTTTGGTATCTCGAATGCCTCGAATTCCTTCTTCCTACCGGCCCTGATATCAATCCCTTTGAGGTAACGCTCAATTGACTCCGCCGCCTCCTGGCCTTCCCGCATGGCATCCACCATAAAGCCGACCCTTCGCACGTCTCCGCCAACGAAGACCCAGTCTTTGTTGCTACTCTGAAACGTGAGAGGATCCACAGCCAGCCGCCCATTTTCATCCAAGAGGCCTTCTCCCTGGAGAAACGCCCTATCCGGTCCCTGACCGACGGTGATGATAAGGGCATCGCCGTTTATAGTGACGGTGTCTCCCATGTCGAATTCCGGATTGAACCTGCCATCCTTATCGAAGACGCTCGTGCATTTAGGGGATACTACGCCTGTAATTCTTCCTCCCTCGCCCAATATCTTACTTACACCGCGGGAGTATATAATCCTTATGCCTTCTTCCCAGGCGCCTCGGATTTCCTCGTGGTCTGCGGGAATACCATCCTTCGAGGACTTATCCTCGCATTCGAGGGCCACTAGGGTGACGTCTCCACCTAGTCTCTTGGCTGATCGCGCCGCATCAAAAGCCACGTTACCGCCGCCTATGACGATAACCTTCTTGCCGCCCAGGTAGTCTTTCACGAGGATGCCGCGACTCACCTCATACAGGAAAGTCTGGCCGTACATGACGCCATCCAGATCCTGGTTCTCCACCATTTCCCGACCAAAGGTAAGAACTCTCGGCGTGGGCGTCCCTTTGGCGATGAACACCGCTTTGTACCCGTCCTTCTTCAGTTTATCGAGAGTGAGATTTCCCTCGCCAATCCTGGAATTGTATTTTACTTCCACGCCAGCTACCCTCAGCATGTTTTCTATGACTCTCTGAAGCACAATTTTGGGCAGGCGATAGTGGGGGATCAGCCAGAGCGCCCCTCCTAGTCTTCCTGAAGCCTCGAAGATAGTCACTCTGTAGCCCTTTCTGCCGAGGCGAAAGGCACACATCAACCCGCCCGGGCCGCCGCCTATGACAGCTACGTTTCCCTTGTCCTTAACGACGTCGTATTCTTTTTTCTCATCGAGGTGGTCTAGGAAATGGTCAGATACAAACCGCTTCAACAGTCTCCTTCTGATGGAACCTCCCTTGCTCTGGTAATTACAACCCAATTCGCATATGCCACAGACAAATCCGCATACCGGGAAAAGCGGGTTGTTCTCAAAAAGATAGTCCCCGATCTGGATCAAGCCTTCTTTGGCCTGCTTGATATCTTCCGGAAGCAGAGAGATGAGGACATTTGTGCGCTGGATGTCCTCATTGATGGGACATCGCTCCTGGCACGGTGCGAGACACTGCTTGATGGCAGGCTCCACAGACGCCTCTCCTTGGATGGTGGTCTTCCACATGGTGATCCCTCCTCAAATTTTTTTCCGCACCTTTAGACCGCTTCCCTAAGTTATCCGCCGTATAGTCATTTTGAGCAAGGCGAGAAATCTTGATGATTAATGAATTCAATGTGTTAAGATTCCTCAAATTCATTCGGAATGACTCTTCCCGCTACCGAAGGGTGCGATCTGCCAATTAGAATGTAAACTTAACAATTAGCAATACTGATGCCATGTGCTTTTGTTAAATGATTACAATGAGATACAAAATATAAGAAATGTTTGCACGCCCGCTTAGGGGTAATATTACCCCCACCTGGGGGTCTTATTCCCCGCCAGAAACTCTGTCGTAATGCTTACTTGTCCTCGCTATTGCTGCTGACAAAGACGGGTGCTGAAACCGTCATATATGTTGATATGTGAGGAGAGGCAGCGATCTTCTATAGACATGAACTCCTGTTAGCTAAAATTTAAGAGTGAACTTTTTAAGAATTAAAAGTGAACTATTTATGGTAGGGAGCAAAGGAGGGAAGATGAACCATCCTTTGCCATTGAGGTGTTCTGGAAGTTACAGGGTGGATAAATTCAGGTCCTGATTTTTGGCCTTTTGTATATCAACAAGGCGCCCATTTTATATCATTGCATTCAAAAGGCTTTAGATTCAAAGCCGGGAAAGCAAAGAAATGCCGTAAACAAATCAGAGTGAAAGATACCCATCGGGGGTAAGGCTGGTTGCCAGCATCACCATGTTTATATCGCGATGCTCAGTCCATGTCTCCGTTTGTCTGTTTGGTGGGCGCAGCCAATAGTTCTCAATGGTTTCGCTAAGCGGTGCATATCGCATCAGACTTTCAGTTTGTGAATGCAGATGGTGTTTGATGTTTAAATCGCAAGGAGCCTTCTTGATTAGTTCCGGCAACTTCTCAATTCCATGTAGTCCAATAGACAACCCCAGCTCACGAAATGCGAGGCGGTTATTGGCAGGAAGCTTCAATTGATTCCTTCTTTCAAATGATCGCAAGCCTATCAGGGAAGAATCTAGGAGGACATGTAGAAGATCTGTCTGCTCAATATCTTCATTTATTATCAATTGGGCCAGTTTGTAAGCAGCGCATAAGAGTTCGCCCATGCCGAGGGGATCATCTGTTGCCCAGTTTTTCCCCTTGCAGATATTGACCATGTCTGTAATCTCTGCGCTCAGGTCAAGGGCCGTGGACTTTTGAGGATTGGTCTGAAGCTCCAGATATGCGATGAGTCCATCGAGGGGATCGTGATGCCCCATTGATGGGACGAGCGGGCGCGAGAGGTCAATGCTCATTTTCCAATACATGCGTTTCTGTCCGCCGGATAACGGAAGATAGGTAAACCTTGCGTGTGCTGTTTTAGCAAGCTCAATTGCCCACTCACTATAGATTGAATCTCCGGTTACCCGGCATACACGATTGAGGGCATGCATCCATTTCGTCAGATAATGATAATATTGCCCGTCCCTATCCCATTCCAACTGTTCATCATAAGGTTCATCGGACCGCCGTTCGTTCATGCCCTTGCCGATTCTCAACCCGCCTTTTGTCGGGTGCATCCCTCCTTCTTCTTCCGAAAGACCACTGATCCAGCCCGTGCGCGGGTCATCTTCACGATGCCGTCCGAGGATCATGTGAACCCGATCGATTAGACGCAGGGCAAGCTCTTTGTAGCGCTCATCGCCTGTCTGCTGATAAAGGGTGAGGAAATTGCAGACTGCAAACGCGTCCGTCCATAAGTAGCGGCACGGCTTTTCCCGGGATGATGATAACAGACTGGTGAGATGGGCGAATTCCATCATGATTTCCCGAACTACAGACTTGGAGGTTTCCTGCTTCATATTTTCTTTATTTATTCGCCGTGCTGCCTGACCCTTGAAGATGTCTCAACGGCCGGATTAGAAAAAGATGTCTTCTTCCCAGATGCCGCAAGTTTCGCCTCCGGCAATGCCGCCAAAGACATTGTCGTAGTTTTCTTCGAGCGTTCCATCATTACAAATGACGCATCTATCAACGAGAGAGGCGAACTCGCCGTGAAGAATCTCTCTGTTGCCAACCTTGCAGCCTTTCTTGTCCGAATAGGCCATACAAGCACTTCTTCCGAGGTGATCAAGTTAATTCACAGGACCACTGTAGAAGAAAAGCAGCTTGTTCCCTTCCCAAAAAATTTTCATACCCCTTCATCATCAAAATCGCTTCATTTAGCTGGAACTACCAGTTTATCTTGATGCTTCTCAAGATGTTCTTTGCATTTTCTGATCCCAATCTTGCAGATTTCTTCAGATCCTCAATTGCCTGCTTTTGGTTGCCAAGGCCTCCATAGCCAACACTCCGGTTGTAATAGACAAGCGCATAATTCGGATTGATCTCGATAGCCCTGTCATAATCATCGATCGCCTGTTTGTAGTTGCCAAGGATTAGATAGGCATTACCGCGGTTGATATAGGCTTCTACATAATTCGGATTGATCTCTATAGCCCTGTTATAATCACCGATCGCCTGTTTGTTGTTGCCAAGGCTTACCCAGGCATTACCGCGGTTGATATAGGCTTTTACATAATTCGGATTGATCTCTATAGCCCTGTCATAATCACCGATCGCCTGTTTGTAGTTGCCAAGGATTACATAGGCATTACCGCGTTTCAGATAGGATTCTGTTTCAGGATAAATACGTATTGCTTCCGTCAGAGCACTTATTGATTTTTCAACTCTTCCATTTTTTAAATAGTAACTTGCTAGTTTATCACATATCAATGCCCGTTCAGGATTGTTAGGATAGTCGGTGGTTTTGTCCAGCATATATCGACACAAGGTATCTGTATTGTACCAAATGGTCACTTGCTTGTAACTAATGATTCCAAAAAAAATCAGAATTAAAACAATTCCGGAAATAACGAAATTTTGAAGTGACTTTCTCGCCGTTATAATCCATCCTGTTAATAATGCTGGCCAAATCATAAACACGCTCATTGCATACCGATCCGATGTATAGTGTGGATGTACATTAAGGCCCAAAGCCGGTATTAGCAAAATTAAATAGCAGAGCCATGCGGTTATAATGGAAGGGTATCGATGCCTCAACATTAAGATCAGAATGCTACAGCCAATCACACCAAAGGCACTAGCGATGAAAGGAATAGATAGTGGATCAAATGAATACAAGGTCAAGTACACAGGCGATAAATTAACTGGATACCATGGGCGCCATAAATAGTAGGCATACACATAAAAGGCCTGCATGGTTCTATCTAGCAAACCGAATTCTGCTAAAGACGAAACATGATGACCTATTTGAAGTTTATTGAGGACAGTTAAATCCACCACAATGACTATAAGAGTAATCATGACGAAAGGAATCTTTTCGAGGATTGCGTGACGTACCTCCAAAGACTTCAAAGAGCCCCTTTCGATACTGATCCGTTTGAGAGGATAAATATCTAGAATAAGGAGGATGAACGGAAAGGTTAAGGTTATTAATTGTGAAAGAATCGAGGCGCCGTAGAATACGATCGATGCTGTCAACCAACGAAAAGCTTTTGTTCCAGTTTCATTGGCTCGCATATAACTCAATAAGGAAAGGAGGATGAAGGTCACTGCTTGTGCATGAGGACCAGCAGCAACCAAAGCTGTCGGTTCAACCATCAATGGATTAAGCGACCATATCAACACCGCCAGAGCAGCAACCAAATTGATGCGTGCGTTTGAAATCATCGTTGATTGTCGTTTGCCCAGCGATAACAGCGCTAGTTTTTTGACCACCATGAAAAGCAGAACCGTATTAATAACGTGGAATAGTAAATTAGCGAAGTGGTAGGCAAATGCTTTTAATCCTGCTACAGTGTAGATTATACAGAACCTCAGACCGGCGAGAGGGGTGTAAAAAGCGCTTGAAAAATAATCATTCCTTAAAACGGACCATATATGTGAGAAGTCTAGAAAACCCAATTTAGAATTCTCATAAATTAACCAGTTGTCATCCCAATTGACAAAATCTGCATTAAGAACACGAGCAAGTAAAACAAACGGCACAGAAGCAACCAAGACAGATATCAGAAAATCTGCCGACTTCGTTTTGTCCTTGATAGATGAAGAATTATGTCTCGTTTTCAAAGTAATCTACCGCTATATGCCTACCCTTTGTCGTGCTCAGGCACCTCTTAATAACACAAGTTAAGTTAGAGTTCTGCGGTTTTTTGTTGATTACAGAGTAATCATTCCGACAAAGAAAAGATTAGTTCCGACTTATTCATGTGTTCAGATTCCTTCATTACACTTCTCGCTCCCAAACCCATGTAACCATGGTACTAGCCTGTGGAACGGGCAGGCTCTTGAGTGTCAAGCGGCCGCCGGAGAACTCAAAAGAAAACATCCGGTCCTGACCTACCCAGCCCGGGAAGAAGCTGCCTGTGATGTGATGAATAACTTTACCTTCCTTATCATTGACTTCATAGTTGCCGAAGTACGCCAGGTAGCCATCGAAGGCTGCCCTGATCTCCTCTGGAGCTCCATAGCGCATATCGCCGGAGAAAAAGGCCGGTCTGTCCGGGCGCATGATTTGAACCGACATATGTCCATGCCTATCATAGGCTATCATTCCAATGGCGTACTTTCCATAAGGATACGCTACTAACCCATCTGCCTGATTTGTTTCGTATGCCACAAGCCTCCAAATGCCTGTGAATTTGTTCTTGCCCATGGGTAACCTCCTGATCTCTTCATGGGGCAGCATGCCTAGTTTGCCAAATCATGTTATTGATACGCCGATGTGTTATTGGTATTGCACGGGTCAGCATAAATCCTCTGTTACCAGACAACTGTCGTTTTATGATGGTAGTCTATAATCTACCCTTTCCAGCGAGACATGTCAAAACCGATCTCGGCTTGGGCTAATTGTAACGAAGGAATCCCCTCTTCTAAACACTACCTATTGAAGACATGTATACATACCAAAATTATCGGATGCTCACTTACAGAGGAAGCAATCAATCTAAAATAGAAATTCTAATAAGCTGAGAAGCAATTTTCATAAACCTTACAATAAGGGAGCTTCCTCAAAACCTGAATTGCTCCTTCTTTGTATCGTCAGCTTTGCTTTCAAGTTCCGCAATAACCTGAGCACCCAATAGAAGGATTATCGCTGCCGCTTCCACACTGAGGAGAAATACTACCGTTGATGCCAGAGAACCGTAGATTATATTTACGAAGGATATGGATGTGTAATACCAGATGACCAGGCGACGGGTAATCTCCCAGAGGATTGTGGCTGCCAATCCTCCGATCAATGCATGGTGGAATGTTATCCGCCCTACAGGCATGACGAGATATAGAGATGTGAACATCAGCACTTCACCGATCAGTCCCGACCAATAAAATGCAATCCTAGACATGCCTTCAAAGCTCCAATTCCAGCCAAAAAGGATGAAGTGCCTGTTTTCGATGTTCTCCAATGCTCCCACAAAAAATGACACAAAGAATATGCCCAAGCCAATTAAAAGGATATACACAAAGGGAATAATGGCTGAAATCATAAAGTGGCGGCGCTGGATCCTAATGCGGTGGTGAAATATGACTGAGATTGCGTTCTCAAGCACTGTAAAGGCTATGGAACTGAAAAACAGCATGATCAGAATGCCGATAATACCGATTACATTGCGGTGTACAATGAATACCCGCACATGTTCAATCAGTGTCGAGGCATATCCGGGCATTGCCATCTCCAGGTATGTAGATAAGGTGAGAAACAGCTGTTCCTGTTCTATGAAATGCGACAGGACAACCAAAGTCAGGATTGACAGAGGAACGATAGAAAGAAGAGTGTAATATGCGATGGCGCCGGAAAGCAGTAAGCCTTGGTTCTGTCTGAAACTGCGCAATACCCTGAACAGGAAAGCGAAGAACTGTGGCATCGTCCTGATTAAATTTTCTGATCTTTTTGACATTGGTAATGTCTTAGGATCGTATTTTGTCTCTGTTACTTTCCGCAGATGGCGGAAATCTCGATCGACGTATCCCTCGGCAATTTGGCAACTTGAATAGTCTCCCGTGCGGGGAGGACATCTCCGAAGTATCTGCCATATATCTCGTTGAATTTTCCGAAGAGACTGAGGTCTTTCAGGAAGATGGAGACCTTCAAGACGTTCTTCAGGCTCATGCCCCCTGCTTCCACTACGGCCTTGAGATTCTCAAGCACAAGCATCACCTCAGCCTCGAAATCCCCCGTCAATAATTCGCCTGTCTTGGGGTTTATAGGAATCATTCCCGATACAAAAAGCAGTTTGCCGTAAAGTATGGCCTGCGCATAAGGGCCGATGGCTGCGGGCGCATTGGGAGTGTCAATTATTTTTCTTTCTGATGTATTTTTCATTCACAACCTGCGGTCATGCGAAGAGGGACATTGTGTAAGGATATCATCCACGTATGTTTAAGAGCCTGAGCACCTCGGTCACATCCGTCGTCGGACTGTGACATGTAAAATTGGTGCAGACATAGGCTGTGGCCTTATCATTTAATGGTTTAATGTCTCGCGTAAAGGGCGCGATGCTGGTTATGTCTGATGATTCGTCATCAGGGGAACGGATGAGGACGACAGTGTTGGGGAGAAAGTGTTTTCTTAGGGTATAAAGCATTCCCTTGGTATCCTCAGCTTCAGTCCTACCCGCGATCACGATTTCGTAAGCGGGATATATCATAAAACCGAGGGCCGTCATAAATTGTGTGTGTCCTACAGGTACGCGCCTGACGAAACCCGCAAAGGCGCGGTTAATATCCGCCGCCTGCACCGCCAGCTTTGCATTCCCGGTGAGCATGGAAAGACGAACCATGTTTAACATGGCCACGGAGTTTCCTGACGGAATGGCACCATCATAGCTCTCCTTCTCGCGCACAATCAGGTCTTCACCATCGGCAGGCGTGAAATAATATCCGCCGTTTTCCTTATCCCAGAAATGCTTCGTTAAATCCTCTTGAAGCCTCAAAGCGGTCTCAAGAAATGAAGCATCATGTGACGCTTCGTAACACTCAATCAGTCCCCAGATGAAAAAGGCATAATCGTCGAGATTAGCCATTATGGCAGACTCACCCCCGCGGTGTCTGTGATAGAGTTTTCCATCGAGGCCACGCATATTATCTAGGACGAATTTTACGGCGTTTTGCGCTGCCTTAAGGTAAACCTTGTCCATGAAGGCCTGAGCGGACTTTGCCAGAGCAGCGATCATGAGGCCGTTCCAATCCGTCAAGATTTTATCGTCCTTGTAGGGACGAGCACGCCTGTCGCGGGCGGCAAACAGTGAAAGCCGCGCCCCTTGCAGCCTGTGGCGGAGTTCTTCTTCAGAAATACCGAGAGCCGGAGCAAGTTCATGGGCAGGCCGTTCTAGATGAAGTATGTTATGACCTGTGCTTTCTCCCAGTGCTTGGTCGACAAAATTTCCCTTTTCTTCCACCTGAAAGACCCGGGCCACGAGTTTTGCTTCCGACAGTCCGAGAATCTTTTCGATCTCATCGCGGGTCCAGAGATAGAATTTCCCTTCCTCTCCCTCGCTGTCCGCGTCCTCTGCCGAATAAAAACCGCCTCCCCGCGACTTCATATCTCTGAGGACATAGGTAAATATCTCACAGGCAGTCTTCTTGAAAAATTCGTTTCCAGTTGCCTGATACGCCTCCGTATAGGCCATGGCCAGCATGGCCTGATCATAGAGCATCTTTTCGAAATGAGGCACGAGCCATCGCCTGTCCGTGCTGTACCGGTGGAAGCCGAAGCCTACATGATCGTAAATGCCGCCGCAGCGCATGGCCTGAAGTGTCTTTTCAACCATCTCCAAAGCCCTTTTTTCGCCATTCCACTTCCAGTAACGCATAAGAAAGAGCAACTGATGGGGAGTGGGAAACTTGGGCGCCGGGCCAAATCCCCCATATTCTTTATCATAGATGCCCGCAAGACCTTGATACGCCTCGCGAATGATATCTTTCGAGAGGGCAGCGCCCTTAATCCCTGCCGTATTTCGCTGCAAAGTGGAAACAATCTCAACGGCTGATCTGAGGATGTCCTCATAACGTTCTGTCCATATCTCCTTGATTCTGGGGATCAGATCCAACAGCCCTATCCTGCCGAAGCGGCTTTCTCTGGGAATATAGGTAGCGGCAAAGAAGGGTTTTCTGTCCGGGGTCATCACTATGGTGAGCGGCCAACCTGCGGCACCGGTCATCATCTGACAGGCGCTCATGTAAACCTTGTCGATATCAGGCCGCTCTTCTCGATCGACCTTGATGCAGACAAAAACCTCATTGAGGAGTCTCCCGATTTCCGGATCTTCAAAAGACTCATGGGCCATGACGTGGCACCAGTGGCATGTCGAATAACCCACAGAGAGGAAAACGGGCTTATTCTCTGTAAGTGCCTTATCAAATGCCTCCCCGCTCCACGGGTACCAGTCGACTGGATTATACGCGTGCTGGAGAAGATATGGACTCTTCTCATGAATCAGCCGGTTTGGAATATTCCCGGTCGCATTTTGCGAGGTAGCCATAAATGATAATCCGTTTATTCCATGGGTAAATTACTTTTCTGCAGATCCGAGTTAATGCGAATAATTTCAGTTGATACCTTGCCGTCCTTTACTCTGACAACAATGAAATGATAAGAATGCTCACCGAAAGGGATATTTATATGGAGCGGGGCAGCGGCGCCTCCGGTTATTATATATTTCACGCCCTTCACTTCATCTTGAGCGTAGAGGTGAAGGTGACTAAAAAAAGCAACGGAGACCTTCTTCTCAGACATGATCTGTTTAAGTCTGTCTGCCCCTTTTGTAAAACAGTGGTTATCCTGCCATTTCTGGGTTTCCGGCGGTATATGCATAATCACAAATTTGTATTTCCTCTTTGATGAAAGTTGTTCCTCTAGGTATTGCAGTTGCGTCGGAGTCAGCTCATACAGGGAATTGTCCAGGGCGACAATCCGCATGCCCAGCTTCTTCACATCCAAAGTATAATTCAGCGGGCCTATCTTTTCTTGAAATATTTGTTTGCCGTGGGGATTCTTGACATTGTTCGTCAGTTCATGGTTGCCGATAACGACAAAAATTGGCGTTTCCGACAATGAGTTTTCCGCGATGTCGAGAAAGTGGTTGAACTTTTTCTCTCTTCCCGTAAAGACCGTATCTCCTCCATGCAGGATGAAAAGAGGCCTCAGTTTGACTGCTGCAGTAAGCATTTTCTTGAATATTTCATCATTGTCCCTGCTGTCACCCATAACTATAAACATGAAATCATCGGGCGTTGCAGTCTTTAGATTTTCCTCGAGTTTCTTTAACGACCGTTCATAGAGGGTTGATGAATGGCTGGGAGCAGGCCAGGCAAGACCGAAGACAATAAAAAGTGATATTAACGGAAAAATTAAACGGCAGCGCCGTAGTGTTATCATATTCGAACCTCTCGAAGTATTTCTATCAAAACTCTTAAAGCATAAGAATCTCAGATTTGAGCAATATATTTTTTCTTTACGCTCTTCACTATAGCCCTTCTATTACGTAATTTCGCTCGCATTGGCAATGAGTTTGTGGATCTCCAGCGGCTCGCCCTTCGAAGGTTCGTGGACGAGGCAGAGAGCTCCCTGCGGGCATTTTGATGTACACACGCTGCAACCCATGCATATATCGACGTCCACAACCGCGATACCGTTTGTGAGAGAGAGGGCGCCAAACTGGCAGGACTCAACACAGCTTTCACAGCCCGAACAGAGGTCAGCATGGACGCGGCAGATATAGCCGGAAGATGCAATCATAGGAGTTCCGTTTTTGTGGGCCTGGATGGCACCGCAACAGCAGCTACAGCAGTTACAGATGGCATAAAAGCGATTCAACATGGCGTCCTTGAAAAATGCATGATGGACATGACCCCGTGAATGCTCGGCTTGCAGGATATCGGTGCCCTCTTTGGGCGTGATCCATCTGGAACGGAACGGGTGGTGTTCGATGATAAAACTGGCAAAGGGCTCGCCGACAATAAGACAGACGTCAAGGGGTAAACAGGGTTTCTGCTGAGATGTGCGACATGGACATTCAAGCGCAACCAAGTGATCAGGGTTTTGCAGGATGATATCTCTTGCACGGGAATAGGGTATAACTTTTTCCAGGCCGGTCATTCTGACATCTTCGTTGACAGTGATCATTTGTACTGCGCCTTCCGGTAACATTACCTTTCCGTGATAGCCTTCTGCTACGGCATTCTTGCTACGAAGATCAGGAAAGAGCAGACATGCAAGCCATCGCAGGGGAGGGCCGATGATATGGTTAAGGGGATGGAGTCCCTTGCCGATACTTATATAAAGGTATGGCCAGCGTCCATAGATATATCCGTGTATCCGGTCCAGGAAAGAGTATCCCGGCGTGCGGCGGGACTCACGGATAAAGGATAGTGTGGAAGGCTTCACTTCATCAATGCCCTTGCAGCCTCAACTACATGTTCTGCGGTGATACCAAATTTTTCATAGAGGACCTTATAAGGGGCGCTGGCGCCGAAACTGTCCATTCCCACGATTGTCCCATCGGGTCCTACATAGTGCTCCCAGCCGAGCTTTATCCCCGCTTCCACTGCCACTCTAACCCTGACGTCTGGAGGCAGCACATGATTGCGGTACTCAGACGGTTGACGATCAAAGATTCTCCAACTCGGGAGAGATACGACCCTTACCCGAAAATCAGACGACAGACGTTTCGCCGCTTCCATGGCAATTGGCACTTCCGAACCGGTCCCGATCAGGATCATATCGGGCTTACCGGGAGCGGATTCCCAAAGGATGTAGCCGCCATGCTGGAGACTGCTGGCGGGTGCGAGCTCGGTCCGGCTCAGGACGGGCAGATTTTGACGGGTAAAAATAAGCGCTGTGGGGCCATCATGCCTGAGGAGCGCGGCCTTCCAGGCCTCAACCGCCTCGCCGGCATCTGCTGGGCGGATGACAGTTAAATTCGGAACAGCCCGTAGATTCATAACCTGCTCGATAGGCTGATGTGTCGGTCCATCTTCACCTAGGCCGATGCTGTCATGCGTAAATACATAGATGACCCGGAGACCCATAAGGGCTGCCAGACGCATGGGCGGACGCATGTAATCGGAGAATGTAAGGAATGTAGCGGTATATGGGATAAACCCTCCATGAAGAGCCATGCCGGAAGCAATGGCGCCCATGGCATGTTCACGCACACCGAAATGGATATTACGGCCTGTGTAACCCCAGTCACCGCCGACAGCGCCTTGTGTGTCTCCCCGCAATGTTTCAGGTCTTTGAAAATCACCAAACCCTTTAAGCCAGGTGAATGTCGATGGGTTGAGGTCTGCTGAGCCGCCCATAAGTTCCGGCAATATGGGAGCGAGGCTCTGCATGACACTTTCCGATGCCTTGCGCGTCGCTATATCCTTGGATCCCTCCGGGTATGTGGGAAGCTTTGCTTCCCACCCGGCGGGAAGATCTCCCTCCAGGACGCGCAGGAATTCCGCCGCTAAGCCGGGGAAAGCGTCGCTGTATAGTTTGAAGGACTTTTCCCATTTTGCCTCCCATCTGCCTCCACGTTTGATGGATTTACGAAACTGGGCAAGGACATCATCGGGTATATAGAAAGTGGGTTCCGTGGGCCATCCTAGGGATTTCTTTGCTGCCAATAGTTCCTCTGCTCCTAGAGGAGAACCGTGGGCTTCAAAAGTGCCCTGTTTATGGGGCGCCCCATAACCTATAGTAGTCCTGACGAAAATAATAGAGGGACGTAACTTATTCGCCTTTGTTTTTCTTATGGCACGATCAATTGCGAGGACGTCATTGCCGTTTTCTACATGCCCGACATGCCAACCATATGCCTTGAACCTCTTTGCCGCTTCTTCCGTAAAAGTCAGGGATGTCGCTCCGGCAAGAGAAATGTGGTTGTCATCATAGAGTACTATGAGCTTGCCGAGACCGAGGTGCCCAGCCAGAGAACATGCCTCGGATGCCACACCTTCCATTAGATCACCATCGCTAGCAAACACATATGTAAAGTGGTCGACTATCTCATGGCCCGGTCGATTATATATCGCCTCAAGGTGCGCTTCTGCTATAGCCATACCCACGGCATTGCTAAGACCCTGGCCGAGAGGTCCTGTGGTTACCTCGACGCCCGGCGCGCAATGTAGTTCCGGGTGGCCGGGCGTCTTGCTTCCCCATTGGCGAAATGACTCCAGATCGGAAAGGGACAAGTCATAGCCCGTAAGATGGAGCATGGCATAGAGGAGCATCGAGCCATGTCCTGCAGAGAGGACGAAGCGATCCCGGTCACTCCACGCAGGATTTGCGGGATTGTGTTTCAAGTGCCGTGTCCATAATGTGTAAGCCATTGCCGCTGCGCCCATGGGCATACCAGGATGCCCTGATTTGGCCTTTTCCACAGCATCGGCAGCCAGAAAACGTATGGTGTTTATGCATCTTTCTTCAAATGATCTACTGTCGGCCATTTCATATCTCTCCTCGTGAATTATTTCCGCAAAAACCCTTCGCATCTCGTTTGGGGCGAACTAAGTAATAGCAGTATGTGAATCGCAGTTAGTTTGAATGTCATTTCGAAGAAAGGGAGACGCCTATCGAATGACGTGCCATGAAAATTTTCTCTTACGATTGAAGTGGCATCATCCGGTCGAGATGACAAAAAAATTACGAAACCTCAGTGGTCATGAAGGTTAAATTTTAAGCAACAATCAAGCGGTAAATTCTTCATCCTTAAATCTATATACTAACACACTCAGTAAGACAAGAAGATTAGAATTAAGAAGATTAGAATTAAACTTGACAGGGCCTTTTTCTCGATAAATTCCCGCTCCGTCAGTAGATGGCTTAATGGCGCAGGAAAAACTACACCGCTCGAGACAATAGACCAAGAACTTCAAAGGCTAAGCTATTCTGAGGCACATTCCACACTGCCCACCGCTTATCCGCACCCGTGAAAAACTCTGGACATGCGATAAAAAGTATGAGCATAAATATCACAGGATGCTTCTACTATAGTGAAGATTCTAAATAGGTTCGTTTAAACGACATAGGAGGCAAAGACCATGTTAGAAGGTCTTTTTCAGCCAATGCATCTTCTGGTGATATTGGTGATTGTTCTGATTATCTTCGGGCCAGGTAAACTTCCTGAACTGGGAAACTCCATCGGCAAAGCCATAAAAGGTTTCAAGAAGGCGATGGCGGAGCCGGATGAGAAGCCGGGCGATACTTCAGAAAGCAAGAAGATAGAAGATAAGAAGGAATGAACAATATAACCGGAAGCGCCTGATGAATGGCCGCCTTGCATTCAGAATCTTAATCCTTCTCGTATTCATCATTCTATCCACCTATCTCTTTATCCACTACGATCTTTATGTTTACTTCGCCAGTCGGCGTAGAGCTATAGAGTTCATTAACTCTTTTCATCCGTATGATGAGCTTGTATTCATAGCCCTTCAGATACTGCAAGTGGTCGCGGCGCCGATACCAGGCGAAGTCACCGGTCTTATCGGGGGGTATATTTACGGCGTTTTCCTGGGTACTGTTTATTCCACCATCGGTCTTACTATCGGTTCATGGATCGCCTTTGCACTTGCCAGGTTCTTTGGTCTGCCACTTGTGGAAAAGGTTGTAAAGCCGACGATTATTAAAAAATACGATCACTTTCTAGAACACCGCGGGCTCTTCGTTTCCTTTCTTTTGTTTCTCATACCTGGTTTTCCAAAAGACTATCTCTGCTACATAATGGGTGCCAGCCACATGAAGACGTGGCATTTCCTTGGAGTTTCAACGGTTGGGCGCTTGCTCGGAACCATTTTGCTTTCCGTAAGCGGCAGTTACGCACGCAACAATCAGTACAGAGAGCTCCTCTTCATTGCCACTGCATGCTGTCTACTCCTTGTTATTGCCTATTTCTACAGGAATAAATTGCTGGATTGGCTGAAAAGAAGACATGTAATATCACAAACTCCCTATAAGCCGGACGATAATCAGCCCCAGTCAACGAAATATCCTTAATACTTGACACATAAGTTTTCTTCCCCTATCCTCACTACGATCACAAGTTCATCCAGATAAGGACAAGGAGACATCATGGGCCGACACAAGAAGATCGAACGGGAAAAGGAACTTGATCGCAGAAGGCGAAGACGAAAGAAGAATCTGAAGCTTAGGGCAAAAAAGCAAACGCAGTCGAAACCCGCGCATAAAGCAAAGTAAGAGTTGCAAATCATAGCCTCTGCGATAATATTAGCATCCAAACGATTAAGACATTTTTTCAGGGTGGGTCGACTTGATCGAGACTTTTGGTAGTTCGCAGGCAATACGAGATTAGGATCAACTGCTCCGGTTGGCTTTGCTCACATATACGCAGTATTCTCTCCACAGGCATGAAAGTTCCTTACAATATTCCACCCTGATCGTGCCGAAACATTCGATGTTATTTTCCGCCCTCTGAATTGCCAGAATCATATCATTCTTCTTCATGTGATACGTGTTGATCCCCATTTTTTTGGCCATTTTTTGGATCTCGTTGTATTTCACTTCTACTCACCTCCTCTCATTATCGTAAGCGATACAATTTGAGAATACGCCCTTTAACCCGCTGCATCAACTTCTAACAGTGAGTCTCATGGTGCCGCAACGACAATTATATGAAAGAAAGAGGTCCAGGTCAGAGGCTTGGCGATGGTCTTGCCTCCCAACTGAACCGCCAAACGCTGCGCTTCTGCCCTATAGTCTGGAGCATAATAGATCGTATTTACCTTGTAATCTGCCCTAACTGCTATTCCTATGTCTGCAACTCTATAACCCATCACGACAAGTCTCTTTGACATTTGTTTCGCCGTAGGTAATTTGCCATTTCCACTTAAGACCTTGACCTTAAGATCCTTGAGACTTGCCTCCGTTCCCTCCATAGACTTTTTTTCATCGGTCGGTTTCTTCATTTCATCTCTTTTGGATATATCGACTTCCTTCACCTGCTCTTTTTTACCCATCTCGCCTGTCACGGAGCTATCCTTTGTGACAGCTTCCGCCCCTTTCATCTTTTGCACCTCTGACTTTAATGAAGCCAATTCCTTATTTACAGCGGCCATCTGCTCGTTGAGCTGGGCTATGGATGCCTTGGATCTCTGCAATTCTTCCGTTGTATTTCTACCGGAGAAATCTAGTGCTGAGCAGCCTGAGGAGGCCAAACAGACCATCAAGACGAAAATACATAACGTTCTCATATACACGATTCATCTCCCGTGTGTAAGTTGGGACCTAGACACAGTGTTCAAAACCGTATCCTGCTGCACCCAGAAGGCCAATTTGCGGATTAAGAATGACGAACACCGGTATTTGTGAAACTAGGTCAGACATGCGTCCTTTGTAATGGAAGGATTTTATAAACCGTCCATTTTCCAGAAAGGGCACTATATGGCGAGGAATACCACCGCTTAAATAAACACCGTTTGTGGCCATCACCTTGAGGGCCAAATTCCCTGCTTCAGCTCCCAGGATAGAGACAAAAAGATTAAGGGTTGTCACACAGAGATTACAGCAATAAATACGATCTAAAGCGCACTCTATAATTACCGGCACAGGGTCAGTTTCCCCCCCCAACCTTTCAGACAGCCAGGATGGTTCCTGAGCATAGCATTTCTCACGCAGAAAACAATATATATTTAATATTCCCGGCCCTGAACAAACGCTTTCATAACTGACATGACCGAGTTTCTTCTTAAGGTAAATCAATAGTTCCCTTTCTATATCATCACCGGGAGCAAAATCCACGTGGCCTCCCTCTGAAGGGTGTCCGCGGTAACGTGTTTCTGCCCACGTTAGAAATGCCTCCCCAAGGCCTGTGCCAGGGGCAATGACGGCTATGCTTCCTTTGGAGACGGGCCTTCCTTCGTTCAATATATGCAGATCCGACCGCTCAAGAAGGGGTACGGCGTAAGCAATGGCCTCAAGATCATTCAGCAGTCTGACAAACGGCAGGTTCAGTTCCTTGCCGAGTTCCTTTTCATCGATTATCCACGGCAGGTTGGTAATCTTGGCGGTGCCTTTCACGACCGGGCCCGCTACACCAAAGCAGGCGGCATCCAGCCTAATATTAACATCTTTGAGAAATTCTCGAACGACAGTTATGAAATCGGGAAACTGTCCGCTTGGGAAGCTCGCTGCTACCACAGATGAACGTACCCCTTTTTCTTTTGAGAAGATTCCCAGGCGGGTATTGGTTCCGCCAATGTCACCCGCAAGTAACAAGGCCATTTTCCTTATCACGCAAATTTTTTGTGCGGCATCAGACAACAACCGTTTCAATGTCGTTGTTCAGGCGACTTCACTTCCAAGCCACTCCAGATAGTCACGGCTTCCTGTGCAAATGGGCATAGCGATGATTTCCGGCACCTCATAGGGATGGAGGGATTTGATGGTTCTTTCAATTTCTTTGTAAAGAGTATCTTTGCTTTTTATCCAGCATTGCCATTCGTTGGCTCTTTCGATGTTTCCCTTCCATTGGTAGACACTGGTTATCGGTCCCGCTATCTGGACACAGGCCGCGAGCCTTTTCGCAACTAGGTAAGCGGCAATTCTTTCTGCGTCTTCTTTCTTATCTATCGTTGTTACCACCTGAATATAAGATTCCATTTCTTCCACCTCGAATCCCTGCATTATCTATTCCGCTTAGCGCATTCGTACATCATGATTGCCGCTGCCTGAGGCAGGCTGAGGGAATCCGCTCTTCTCGAACCGGGGATGTGCCACACCTCATCAACCAAGTGGAACATGGCTTTCGGCAATCCGTGACTTTCACCTCCCAAGAGGAGGGCCGTCTTCCGGTTACATGCATGTGGCGCTATACCCTCTTTTACATGGGAGCCCACGAGAAGAAAATGTTCTTTGATTATCGGCAGTGTTTCGGCAAAATTGACACCCTGTATCATTCTCATATGGAAAAGAGTGCCCATGGCCGCCCGTACGACTTTGGGATTTGTAAAATCTGTTGAACCGTGACTGAGTATTATTGTTTCTATACCGAACCAGTACGCAGCGCGAACCACGGCGCCCAGGTTATTGGGATTACCTATCTGATACAGCAGGAGCATATGACCCGAACCGTGTTCCATCAGAGCATCAATATCACCGCGCGCAGGCATAGCGACAATCGCCATGACACCCTCGGGCTCTTTGTCCTGGCTTAATGAACTCCACTCCCTTTCCGACAATCCGTAAACGTCAATACCCTGTGGAATGGTGGAAAGGAAAGCAAGCCAATCGGGACTTTTTTTCTGCATTACTAGAATCGCCCCGGTTTTCCAGTTACTGCTGAGTAACCCCTGGACGACTTTATAGCCTTCGGCGAGGAAAAGTCCTTCCTGATGGCGATACTTGGCCTGGTATAATTTCTTCCATAATTTTAATTGTGATCCTGAGGGGCTGCGCAAATTAATTTTGTGTGCCATGAGTAAGAGTTTCGTCACCAGTTTATTCTGTTAGGGCGATCTCAAACGTGCCGCTGTCCCTCGTTTCCGTCTGAAAAAGTAGATGCAGACGCCGGCAATCATCATTAGGATGCAGAGCATCTGCCCCATGCTCAAGATTCCCCCGAAGAGTCCCAGTTGCGAATCCGGCTCGCGAAAAAATTCGATGATAAAGCGAACCAATCCGTAACCGAAAATATACAGGGCAAGGATGAAGCCATTAAAGGGACTTTTCTTCCTCACACTCCAGAGAGCGATGAAGAGAAAGATCCCCTCGAAAAGCGCCTCATAGAGTTGGGAAGGATGGCGCAGTTGGTGGCTCATATCCAATGGGAAATACATGCCCCATGGCACGGTAGTAATCCTGCCGTAAAGCTCGCCATTAATGAAATTACCGATTCTTCCGAAGGTGTATCCAAGAGGAATGGCAGGGCAAAACAGGTCAGCAAACTGCCAGAAGTCTATGTTATGTTTACGGCAAAAGATGACCGATGCTATGAACACGCCGATAGCACCCCCGTGGTAGGACATGCCGCTGATCCCAACGTACTGCATACCGTGCGCGAAGTCGAAAGGAAGGATAATCTCAAGGGGATGTTTTGCGTAATGGGCAAGATTGTAAAAAATGACATAACCGAACCTTGCGCCGACTAAAAGCCCCGTGATGGCCCAGATAAAAAAGTCTTGGATTGTTTCTGTTGAATAGTTGTAATCTTCATGCTTTATCCGGTAAGAGACGAGGATGTAGGTCAACAGAAAGGCAATTATATACATGAGGCTGTAATAGCGAACCTGAAATGAGCCGATCTCAAATATAATCGGACTCATGTGTTCGGGAAGGTGCTGCCAGCTAATAAGATTCACCCTTCAACTCCTCTACATAGTGCTGTGCGGAAGCCGCTGCCGATGCTCCATCCCCACACGCTGTAACTACCTGCCGGAGATTTTTTTTTATACAGTCACCTCCGGCAAATATACCCTTCGCTGAGGTTTGCATATCTCTGTCCGCAACAATATACCCGTCGGCGTCGAGGTCTAAAATGCCGCGAACCAGATCCGTCTTTGGTGTCAGGCCGATGAATATGAATACCCCTTGGGCGGGTATCTCCATCCTCATATCAGGCGACTTAACGTCTCTGATCTTCACTTTTTCGACAACATCTCCTCCTGATATTTCCTCAACCACAGAATTCCAGGCGAATGCAATTTTGCTATTTGTGAGCGCCTTCTTCTCAAGGGCCTTTGTTGCCCGCACCCGGTTTCGGCGATGAACAACGGTAACTTTGTTTGCAAACCTGGTGAGAAAAACAGCTTCCTGAATGGCAGCATCTCCACCACCTACGACCACAACATCCCTGTTCTTGTAGATGGGACCGTCACAGGTCGCGCAATACGAGACTCCTTTACCTGCAAATGTATCTTCCCCCCGGACTCCCAGCTTTCGCCAGTTTGCACCTGTTGCCACGATGACGGCAATCGCCTCGTAGGTCCTGTCTGCTGATGTTACCTTCCACCCGTTTGTATTTCCCCAGTTGGTTTTAGAAATACCGGTAACGTCCACTGATACCATCTCCAGCCCAAATTGGAGTGCCTGTTTCTTAAATCGCTCAACAAGTTCAAAGCCCCCGACGCCATCGGGCATGCCCGGATAGTTTTCTATCGTGTCTGTAACGGTAATCTGGCTTATGGAAGAGGCACCTTCTGTCAGTAGAGTTCTGAGACTGGCCCTGGACGCATAGATACCCGCCGTCAAACCGGCGGGCCCTCCGCCAATAATTACAATATCATATACATGATCAGGAATAATCGATTTATTCAATAATTATCACCTCGTTTACTTATTGATAATATCATGCAGAATCCATACAATAAAAAAATATTCGGTAATGCCTATTGTAGAGTGAGAATGGACGGTATTTTCACTGTTAAAAAGGGATAATACCATGTTGTAAAGTTCAAATGCCGTGCAATTTTTTGTAATTTTATCTCCGATTGAGTGAGTTATCCTTTTTTGTATTTTTCCATATAGTTTCTTAATGCCTTTTGAAAGAGAAGAGCTGCCAGAAAAGCGGTGTGGCCATGGTCTTGAGGCAGGCCTCCCAGGTGCTCGGAAATCGAGCTCCTGCTTATCTTAAGGCACTCGCGGATTGTTTTCCCCTTGGACATTACCGCTGCGGCATTACAGGCGGCAATGGTGAATATGCAGCCTTCGGCAATGAATCTTGAGTCATCAACTCTCCCATGTTTTATGCGAAGGAACATCTTGATGTCCCTACCACATTCGTCTGATTTTTCTGCATAGCCGTCAGGACTATCCATGGAGCCATAATTTTCCGGTTTCTTTCCGTAATCAAACACTTTTTCCGGATAGAGTTTCCTGGCCTTTTCGCGCAGGATGGCTGTCATATTTTCTATAATTCCGCTTTCGTCCTCCATATCAAACAAAACCTCTTCAGTCTGGTCTCTTTTTTATTTAATCGTTTTTAGCACTTATTACAATGATAAAATTGTTTGCTTCGAAAAGTCAGCCCCGTAAGCACGCAGATAAGTTACAGATATGTTTCGTGGGTCTGCCAAAGGGGCTTATCAAGGAAATTCACGGCCGAATCACAAACCGAATCACAAAATAGTTGACACCCGTTTTATGAAATGGTACAAACCTAACCGCTTTAATGCAGTCCGCCATTATTGACAATTGCAGTTGTCAATATCTCTATTGCATAATCTAAATCAAGTTACGACTTTTTTATGATGATGTTGCAATCACGACTCAAAAAGAAGAAAACCCCCATAAATATCTATCATTTGTTTTTGAAATATATTTCGGTCTCTATTGAAGCGAAAGTTAAGTAAATCGTGGTCGGCCTTTCCGATATGAGATAGAAGTAAAGATGTCACATCAAAAAAATCAATAGAAATCATAATTTGTCGAAAAAGGATTGTGGCCGGTAGCGAGTTCAAGGAGAGTCAGAAGAAATGTTGGGTCCGGTTAGGTCAAAAATCAAGTCTGTCTCCAGGCTGAAATACGATGAGAAGCCTTTTGAACATTGGGGTTTAACCTCCAACGAGGCAAGAAGAATAACGGAAAAAAAAGACCACGGCCTCTATGACAAAAGAATGACGTTAAAACAAGCGGTGGCCATATTTGTCAAGGACGGCATAAATCTAGGAGTCGGTGGTTTTGTTAATACTAGGGTGCCGGCTGCGATCATTCATGAAATTATCAGAAAAGGGGTAAAAGACCTTACCCTTTCTTTCCAGTCAAACTCGATCTGCTTGGAATGGCTAGCCGGCGCCATGATCATAGCTCCAGAACAAGTATCCATAAAACGTGTAGAGTTAGCCTGGTGGGGTTACGAACTCATTGGCATAGCACCTTTGTGGAGATATCTGGTCACTAATAAACTCGTGGAAACTGATGACTATACTAACTATGGGATGTCGGTTCGGTTCAAGGCGGGGGCCATGGGTATTCCATTCATCCCCGTACGCGACCACGGTGGATCAGACATGGAGCTTGTAAACAGGGGAAAAATGATTGTGTGCCCCTTTACAGGACAGAATATTTATCTCCTCCCGGCCTGTAACCCCGATGTTGGCATTGTACATACTACAGCGGCAGATATGTATGGTAATGCGAGAATTTTCGGTGCTCTCTGTACGTGTCCGGAAATTGCGACGGCATCGGCGCACACCATTATGACAACAGATAAGGTCATTCCGAGTGAAACAATCAGGAGATATCCGAACCTGACAGAAATCCCCTATGTATGCGTGGACGCAGTTGTTGAACAGCCGTTCGGATGTTATCCCGGTGCGTGCTACGGCTACTACTGGTTTGATATGGATCATCTCAGAATGTATAGGGGAATCTGTGATGAATTCAGGAAGACTGGAAACAAAAATGGTCTGAAAAGGTATTTCAATGAATATATCTTTGGTTGTGAAACATTTGACGATTTTCTGGGAAAAGCCGCTGGTTACAAGAGGCTTCGACACTTGAAAGAAATGGACGGCGGCCAGCCTATCTATACACTGTAATAAAACGGCCATAGAGCAAAAAGGGCAAAGAGATATGCCAGAATACAGTGCTTTTGAAATGATTGCTTTCACAGGATCAAGACAATTGGAAGATAAGAAGATCGTCTTTGTAGGCACAGGGCTCCCCATCATTGCTGCCATGCATGCACAGCTTACCCATGCTCCCAATCTTTACATGATTTATGAGGCTGGTTCCCTGGCCCCCATACTGGAGATGGGAATGCCCTTATCCGTCGGTGATACCAGGGCGGGTCACAAGGCGTGCTTTTTGAAGGGCCTGTGCGCAGTTTTTGAGCTTGCCCAGAGAGGATTTGCCGACTACGCCTTTATCGGAGGCGCCCAGATTGACATGTACGGCAATATCAGTTCCACCATCGAGGGAAATTACTACAACAAGCCCGACATCCGGTTTCCAGGTAGCGGCGGCGCCGGAGCCATGGCAGCGAACTGCGGAAAGACTATTGCCATCATGGCCCTGGAGAAAAGAAGGTTCGCCAAGCAGATAGATTTTATCACGAGTATCGGATACGGTGACGGTTCTTCCGATTATAGGGAAAAAGCAGGCGTTATGGGGTCCGGCCCGTACAGAGTAATTACACAGCAGGCCCTGTTCGGTTTCGACGAGAAGACAAAAAGAATGAAACTTCTAGAAGTCAGACCTGGATTCACAACGCAACAGATTCAAGATATGGTTGAATTTGAATTGATCATTCCTCACAAAGTACCGGAAATGGCGGAACCCACGGAAGAAGATGTGCATCTGCTCAGGAATGTCATTGATGCGGAAGGCTACTTTTTAAAAAGGGTAGTCAAGAAATAATTAATTTTTTAAATCCATAAGGGAAGGAGGGGATATTTAAAACGAGGCATTTTTTATAAACGGTGAAAGAAATCATTGCAAAACGAAACGGCAAACTACAAAACAACCATCGTTTGCGATGACAAGAGATCAGCAATCATACTGTTTAATGGTTTTTGTTCACATTTTTTTATTGAAAGGAGGGAAGTGAAAATACGGACAACTGAGGTGTTTTGTGGTGTGCGGTAAAAGAAAGAGTTATTAATTATTACTTATTACTAAAACTAAAAAGGAGGTTTATTATGGCAAATCCCGCCGTAGTTGGTTTGGCAGGTTTCGGTGTAACTACGTTATTGCTTCAGATACATAACCTTGGCTTGTGTGGAAGTGGGGTTGTCTTTTGCTGTGCTTTATTTTTTGGTGGCACTACTCAGTTGATCGCAGGGTTCCAGGAATTCAAGACCGGAAATAACTTCGGGTATAGTGCCTTTGCAACATATGGCGCATTCTGGATCGCCTTGTCATTCATCTTCCTGATCTTTGATTTTCAGGGCGCACCCGGCTCGTGGATCGGAGAGCATCTTCATGTTACAGGAACGGATCTCGGATGGTTTCTGTTTGGCTTTACCGTTTATACGCTTATCATGCTTATCGGTTCGTGCGCAGTCCACATGGCGATGTTTTTAACTTTCCTGACACTATTTCTCGGATTTATCGGCCTTGATCTGGTATTTCTTGCCGGTATGAAGGGGGTACTGTTCATCACATCTATTGATCTGATTATTTGCGCCCTGCTCGCATTGTACATGATGGGCCATGTGATCCTTCTCCAGGTCTACGGCAGAAATGTATGGCCCGTTGGCGGCCCCCTAGTCAAGAAGTCGACATAGGTTAGGTTATCGGGACAAGACAAAGGGCTTAGGGTTGGCGGCTAGCTGAAGGACGTGACAGGAACCTACTGCATGCCGTTCCTTTTCGCAGGGGCGCTGCGGGAGCAATAATCCTTTTCACTGCGAAGCTGCCGGAGAAGAAGACGGCACCAAGTCTTATTCCGTAATCGTCTTGGCATTTGCCGACAGGTTGAAGCGGTAACTTTTTCAAGGCGCCGCGGGACTTACCCGTGGCGCCTTTTTACGGTGCTCCCGGCAGGGCGCACACACTTGGAGGTGGAAGAGGTTGGGGCCGTGAGGCCTCCGCCTAATCGATCACGACGGCCGGGAAAATTCCAGCTTGATAGTTTCGATGTCTGCTCTTGCTCCGAATGAGGTGCAGCTATTTCCCCCTCCTCCCCAAAAATGGCTTGCTTTTTTGCACGGCACAATGGCAACTGGAAACGATATTGCCTTTACCCGGGACTGACAGACACCTCTCGGGACCAGGCAGGTTGGAATACTTGACATCCTGAAGGAAAGCCATGGATTTGGGAATATTCGGGCAGGTTCATTTTACATGGGATTTCCTGATCGGTTTTCTCAGCATCATCATAGTCAATCTCGTTCTTTCGGGCGACAATGCCTTTGTCATCGCCATGGCCGTGAGGTCGCTTCCTGGAAAGCAACGGATGAACGGGATTGTTTTTGGGGTAGGAGTGGCAGTTGTCCTCCGTATCGCGCTGACCTTCCTTGCTGCCCTGCTCTTGCAGATTAGATATGTTAAGCTCATCGGTGGTGCCATCATCATCTGGATTGCCATAAATCTCCTTGCCGACGGGGCTACGGAAGAAAGACTCCAGAAGGAAGCAAGAACTTTATGGCATGCTTTCTGGATCATCATCGTTTCTGATATAGCCATGTCGATTGATAATGTTCTGGCTGTTGCCGCCGCCTCTAAAGGGAATCTGTTTCTCATTATCTTCGGTCTCGGATTCAGCATCCCTATTGTAGTATTCGCTAGCACCCTGCTTGTCATGCTCATAGATAAATATCCGATAATTATTTATTTAGGCGCTGCAGTCCTTGGGCAGGTTGGGGGTGAGATGATGGTGACGGATCCCTTTATTGTTCAGATTCTAAACCCTTCGAACATACTCGCGTACTGTGTGGAGGCGTTTTTCACCATAGGGGTTGTTGTTGCTGGAAAACTTCGGGTCAGGCAGAAATTAGCTCGCAGATGACAAATATCACAGACTAATAGCAAAGATGACGAGAATACAAGATGATGGAGTTTAGAAATAAGCAAAGCAAAATAGAGATTCAATCTTTTCCTTAAATCAGACTTCCTGATGGGGAGCACATTCAGTCAAGCTCCGCCTTGCCATCGAGAATTTCATAGTCAATCTCAATTTTTCATGCGTCTTCAGATGTTTTCTCCATATTTGCCTTGACTAATTTACCTAATTACCTCATCATTTTTAGAAGCGATACAGAAAGTATTTGGGCAGGTTCACCTTTGAATAAACAAGGAAGAAAGAATTACATCAAACAGGAGGTGCAATATGATAAGAGTCATGATTGAAAGACAATGTCAGCCCGGCAAAGAAAAACAACTTCGGGAAATGTTGCGTGAATTGAGGATGGCAGCAGTGCGACAGCTCGGCTACATCACCGGCGAGACGCTCAGGGCAGCGGATGATCCGGCACTCTTTCTGGTCATCAGTACATGGACCACAATGGACGCTTGGAAATTGTGGCAGACGGCAAGACAGCGCTTGTTGATAGAGGAAATGATTGAGCCCCTCATCACCGCCGAGAGAAAGGTACGTGTTTTTACCGAGGATTATGAGGACTGATTAGTCTTCATCTGATGACATCGTAAAAAGTTGCCACCCTTAACAAGGGACTTTTTACGATGTTTACATCTTGTGCCATACCCTTAAAGATAAATCTCTGACTTTCTGTCAGAAAATGGTTGACAGAAACCGTTTTCAATGATAGGGAAGCACGCGAAAAACCTATTTGCCCACCAATATTGAAACCCTTGAATAACGGCAGAAATGGCCGAAATGACAGCAAGTTATAAACACTTTATGTATTAACATCTAGCGGATGGGTTTTCATTTAAGGGTTTCCTATTGATATCATCTTCAGGAGGTAGACTATGTTTAACGAGAAGGATTTGGAAAAGATCAAAGCCGGGAAGAAGAGGTGGTCGGAAATGACCCTGGCGAAGACCTTGAGCAAGGCCCCTGAAAGGAAGGCTTTAAGCACCTGGTCCGGTATCCCAGTAGAATGCGTCTACACCCCGGCGGAAGTTGCCGGACTGGATTACGAACGAGATTTCGGCTTTCCAGGTGAGTACCCGTATACGAGGGGAGTCCAGCCCAATATGTATAGGGGCAGGTTCTGGACCATGCGTCAGTATGCCGGCTTCGGCAGTGCCAAGGAAACGAATGCCCGCTACCGTTACCTCTTGGGTCAGGGGCAGACCGGGTTAAGCGTAGCCTTCCATCTTCCCACCCAGGCGGGTTATGATAGCGATCATCCCCTATCCATGGGTGAGGTGGGAAAGGTCGGTGCGGCCATCGACCATCTTGGCGACATGCGCATCCTCTTTGACAAGATTCCCCTGGATAAGGTTACGACATCTATGACCATCAATGCTGCAGCCACTGTGCTGCTCGCCATGTACCTGTCTGTTGCCGAAGAACAGGGCGTGTCATTTGACAAGGTTGGCGGCACGATACAGAATGACGTTTTGAAAGAAATCATCTGCCGTGGTCAGTATATCTATCCGCCTAAACCAACCATGCGCCTCACAGTTGATCTGATTGAGTACTGCCAGAAAAGCGTCCCCCGCTGGAACAGCATCAGTATCAGCGGTTACCACATCCGCGAGTCAGGATCCACGGCAGCCCAGGAAATGGCCTTCACCATAGCCGATGGAATCGCTTATGCGGAGGCCTGTGCAGCAAGAGGCATAGCGGTGGACGACTTTGCGCCCCGTCTCTCCTTCTTCTTCAACGCCTTCACCGACGTTCTCGAAGAGGTCGCCAAATTCAGGGCGGCAAGACGCGTGTGGGCCAAGATCATGAAGGAAAGATTTAAAGCGAAAGATCCCCGTTCCATGATGTTGCGTTACCATGTGCAGACCGGCGGCGTTACCCTTACGGCGCAGCAGCCTCTCAATAACATCGTCAGAGTTGGCTTACAGACGTTCGCTGCAGTGTTAGGCGGATGCCAGTCTCTCCACACCAACTCATATGATGAGGCGCTCTGTCTTCCCACGCAGGGTGCCGTAACCGTAGCCCTCAGGACCCAGCAGATCGTCGCCGAGGAAAGCGGCGCCTGCGTCACCGTTGATCCACTTGCCGGGTCTTATTATGTGGAGTATCTGACCGATAAGATCGAAGCGGAGATTGGCGACTACATTAAGAAGATAGATGCCATGGGTGGAACCCTTTCTGCAATCGAGCAGGGGTTCATTCAGAAGGAAATCCAGAACAGCTCTTACCGATTCCAGAAGGAGATTGACTCCAAGGAACGGGCGTACGTAGGGGTTAATAAATATACAATGGAAGAACCCCCCGTCACTGACCTTCTGAAAGTGGATATGAAGGTTGGCGAGGAGAAAGCTGCGGAACTGAAGCAATGGCGGGCCAAGCGCGACAAAGCCGCCTGGCAGAAGGCCTTGGACAAGCTCCGTGAGGTTTCGAAGACGAATACAAACGTGATGCCAACCGTGATTGAGGCAGTGAAGGCCGGGGCTACCGTCGGGGAGATTTGCGACGTGTGGCGTGACATTTTCGGGCAGTATCGACCCAAGGAATTCATTTCATGATGCGTGGAGGTGACTTACAATGGCAGAAAAGAAGATAAAAATCATCGTTGCAAAACCCGGGTTGGACGGCCATGATCGTGGGGCCAAGCTCCTGTCCCGTATCTTTGCTGAGGCCGGTATGGAAGTCGTCTACACCGGATTGAGGCAGACACCGGAAATGATTGTCGAGGCAGCGCTGCAGGAGGATGCCGACGTCGTCGGGCTAAGCAGTCTTTCTGGGGTCCATAACTATTTTTTTCCAAAGGTGGTCGAACTGCTGAAGGCAAAGAAACTTGACAACGTTCTGGTTGTCGGGGGCGGCATCATTCCCTTGGAGGATATCCCGACTCTTAAGAAGTCAGGAATCGCTGAAATCTTTGGGCCGGGGACATCAACGGATGCGATCGTCAGTTTTATAAAGGCAAACGTCAAGGCGAAGTAGCAATAAGTATTGGCCGAGTCCGTTTATTGCCGAACATAACTAACAAGGTACAGGGGAGGCTTTATATTGTCTCCCCTGTACTATTAAAGTACTATAACGCCGCTCGTTGAGAGGCCCTTTGTCGTTTACAGATGCATCAAGCTGCAGGATCGAACAGATAGAATATGGATATTGACTATGTAGCAGAGATTCTCCAGGGCTCGCCGCTCGCCATGGCCCGCGTGATCACCTGGCTTGAAAACGAAGATGAAAGGGCTCGTTCCTGTATGGAGAAGATTTATTCTCACACAGGAAATGCCTACATACTTGGTATTACAGGTTCTCCCGGGACGGGGAAGAGCACCCTTACCGACGGAGTGACCTGGCAGCTGCGTAACAAAGAGCTTACCGTAGGAATCGTGGCAGTCGACCCTTCAAGCCCATTCACAGGGGGAGCTCTGCTCGGTGACCGGATCCGGATGACCCGTCACAGTGAGGACCGAGGAGTTTTTATGCGCAGTATGGCGACCCGGGGATATCTGGGTGGGCTGGCCCAGTTTAGTCGAGGCGCCGTCAAAGTATTGGATGCATCGGGGAAGGATTATGTCATAATCGAGACGGTGGGCGTGGGTCAGGACGAGGTGGATATCATGCGCGTGGCGGATACTACATGTGTCGTCCTGGTTCCCGGCCTTGGTGACGTTATCCAGAGCATGAAGGCCGGCATCATGGAGATTGCAGACATTTATGTGATCAACAAATACGATCAGCCTGGAGCAGATCAATTATTTTCCGAGGTGCAGTTCCGCGTTGATCAGGATGCAAGCATAAAAGACCGCTCATGGGTGCCTCCTGTGATCCCCACAGTAGCTGTGGAAGGGAAGGGTGAAGAGGAACTTCTGGAAGCCATTACAGCGCACCGCATATATCTCGAACAGAGCGGTAAGCTTTTGGAGAAGCGTCGCAACCGCATACACGAAGAGACCCTGCAGATGATTCATCATGAACTCTTTCGTATAATCCGTGAGCGCCTCGCTGATAACAGCAGAATAGAAAAAATGGTGGAAGAGATCATGGGTGGCAAGTTGAATCCCTACGACGTTGTCGAAAAAGTGGTCGATGAATGGCTCCCCTCATCAAGATTGAAATAGATATTTAAAAGTTTATCATGGGTTCGCTGACAGCTTAACAGCCTGCAAGGAGCTCCATGCCCTCTTCAGAAACAAAGCGCCTTCCAACATATCAAATTTTTCCATGATGATTTCATACAGAAGTTACCTTGTTGGGGAAGGCTTCTTATTGAGTTGCCATGGTTATTTGGTTTTCATCTATTAATCTGCCTTTTTGCTAATCTTTATTAATTGAGGATTAATCATGAAACGAAAAAAAGCCACGGGCGAGCGGGCGATTGTCGTCGATTTCAAGGGATTGATGGACAAGAAGAAGATGAATGGCATATGCAATCTGGATCATGAGGACTTCAAGGTTGCTGTTAGTCAATTGCTTCTGAGCATTGTTGAGGCAATGGGGGGAAATAATAAAAGGATAGACGAGTCTTTTGAGATGCTGATAGAACATCTAAAAATTGTACGTAAGGAGCTGAATTTCCTCAGACAGGTGCTCTATATGGAAAGGATACTGGACGGGGAGCGGAGAGATGGCCGCCTGACGATGAACCAAAAGAAGTCTCTGGCAAAATCATTCGGGATCGATTTCAATCAGCTTGTGCAGGAAGTGACTAAAGAGGGCAAAAAGGCAAAAGCAAGACAAAGAGTTGACACCAAGGATATCTTATTGATTTTAGAAGAAGATCATAAAAATATTGACAAACTGTAGGGGCTATGCTAACTGCCGCAAGGTTTTGTCCTAAGATTATTTTTCCGGTACTTCATTGCGCAAGTAATAACTCTATGCTGAGAAGGAGACAAGAAGTGATGTTTACGAAGAAAAAATTCTTACAAGCAAGTATTTTAGCCGTCCTCTATGTTCTTTTTGCAATCCCCGTCCTCGCAAGCGAAGCAGAGCTAAATATTCCCGAATTAAGCTCGCACCAAAACAACCTCTTGATGGTCGGATTTCTGATCTGCTTTGCCGGTTTGGGTTTTGGCCTCTATCAGTATTCCAAGGTCAAAGGGCTTCCGGCCCACAAATCCATGCTTGACATATCGGAGATCATTTTCCAGACCTGCAAGACTTATCTTATTCAGCAGGGCAAGCTGTTGATCGTTCTGGAAGTATTCATCGGTGCGTGTATCGTTTACTATTTCGGCGCTCTTCAGCACATGGGCCCTAACGGTGTCCTTATCATACTTGCCTGGTCTGTAGTAGGTATATTAGGCTCATATGGAGTCGCCTGGTTTGGTATCAGGATGAATACTCTTGCCAATAGCAGGATGGCTTTCGCTTCATTGGAAGGTAAGCCGATCAAACTGCTTGATATTCCGCTCACCGCCGGTATGAGCATCGGTGTCCTTTTGGTTTGCGTGGAACTCGTCATGATGCTTGTAATTCTGGTCTTTATGCCCCGTGACGTGGCCGGCGCGTCCTTCATCGGGTTCGCAATTGGCGAGTCCCTGGGCGCGAGTGCTCTGCGTATCTGCGGCGGTATCTTTACGAAGATCGCCGACATCGGGTCTGACCTCATGAAGATCGTCTTCACGATTAAAGAAGACGACCCGAGAAACCCAGGTGTCATTGCCGACTGTACCGGAGACAACGCAGGTGACAGTGTCGGACCTACTGCCGATGGTTTCGAAACATACGGAGTTACCGGAGTCGCCCTGATCAGCTTCGTCGTCCTCGCAGCATTGCCGCAGTATCAGGCAGACCTGCTTGTGTGGATCTTCGTTATGCGTATTCTGATGATCATCACCTCGATCGTCTCCTACTTTATCAACCAGGCCGTCTCAACTGCTGTCATGGGGGATAAAGAAAAGGTCAACTTCGAGGCCTCGCTGACATCGCTTGTCTGGATTACATCGATCATTTCGATCATTGTAACATTCGCCATCAGCAAATGGCAGCTCGGCCATTACCCCGATAACCTGTGGTTCAAACTCTCGATTATCATCAGCTGCGGGACGCTCGCGGCGGCGCTGATTCCCGAACTCGTCAAGGTATTCACTAGTTCGAAATCCGCTCACTGTGCAGAAGTGGTCACGGCGGCACGGGAAGGAGGCCCCTCGCTGGATATCCTTTCCGGTTTTGTCGCCGGCAACTTCAGCGCCTTCTGGCTCGGTATTTCCATAGCCTCACTGATGTTCGTTGCCTACTATACCAGCACATTCGGCCTCTCAAACTTTATGGAATATTCATCGGTCTTCGCGTTCGGTCTTGTGGCCTTCGGTTTCCTCGGCATGGGACCTGTCACGATCGCAGTAGACAGCTACGGGCCGGTCACGGACAATGCTCAGTCCATCTATGAGCTGTCTTTGATTGAAACTATCCCGAATATTGAAAATGAAATTGAAACGAAGTTCGGGTTCAAACCGCGTATGGATGTCGCAAAGCACTACCTGGAGGAGAACGACAGTTGCGGCAATACGTTCAAAGCGACAGCTAAACCGGTCCTCATCGGCACGGCCGTGGTGGGGGCTACCACAATGATCTTCTCCCTTATTCTGCTGCTCAGAAAAGCCCTCGGCATCCAGCCGGAAATGATATTGAACCTGCTGAACCCATACACACTACTTGGGTTTCTCTGCGGCGGAGCAGTCATTTACTGGTTTACCGGTGCGTCCACGCAGGCTGTTACGACAGGTGCTTACAGGGCAGTTCAGTATATCAAGCAGAACATCAAGCTTGATGATGCAGCCAGCCTGAGTGCTTCCACGGAGAGCTCCAAGGAGGTCGTCAAGATCTGCACCCAATATGCGCAGAAGGGCATGTTCAACATCTTCATCGCTATATTCTCTTTCGCCCTGGCGTTTGCGTTCTTCTCCGCTCCCGTTTCTGGTCCCGAGGCCGCTTCCTTCTTTATCAGCTACCTGATCTCGATTGCCGTGTTCGGTCTCTTTCAGGCGATTTTCATGGCCAATGCCGGCGGATGCTGGGACAATGGCAAGAAGGTTGTTGAAGTCGATCTGAAGCAAAAGGGAACACCCTTGCACGCAGCCGCCGTTATCGGCGACACCGTCGGCGACCCCTTTAAAGACACCTCTTCCGTAGCATTGAACCCGATCATCAAATTCACGACACTATTCGGGCTCTTGGCGATGGAAATTGCCATCGCCCCGGGGATGAGGTCGAGCGCCGGCATCGTGGGAGTCATATTCTTCCTTATGGCCCTAGTTTTTGTCTGGAGATCCTTCTACGCGATGAGGATTCCCGTAGAGAAGTAAAGGATATTGCCACTGCTGTAACTAAAAAGGGTGTATCAGAATAGTCAATTTTTATTTGAAAGGGGGCCGTACTGGCCCCCTTTCTTATAAAGAGAAGGGGCGAAGAGAGAAATATTCATTTATCCCTTTTTCTGGTTAAGGTTAGTAGGATACCGGAGAGGAGGATGTAGGCCAAGGCAATTGTGTAATGAGCATGGGATGCAACCATCCAGGGCAGGTACACCTCCCCTGCGGGGGATACCGAATGCATGACGCCGAAGAGGGTAAAGAGGGCACAGGCGAAGGTACAAAGGGCGGCAAGCCGTGGTTTGCGGTCGATCAGAAAGGCAAGCATGCTTCCCCAGAGGAGCGCTGTTATGATAAAGCCGTTACTGAGCACTGTGAGGCTCTGATACATGACTTGCAGGCGGACGGGGAGTTTGTCAGGGGTGATGGACATGGCGCTCAGGAACTGGCCGAGGATAATTATCACAAGATTGGCAATGACCGGCATGAAGCTCAGGCTCACCGCCGGTGAATGAGCATCGGGCGCTTCTTTGTAGGCTTGATGAACGATCTCAAAACCAATGAAGATGAATATTGGGGCCAGTACGGCCCGGGGGATGATACCCACGATCACTGATAAGAGGCCGATTACGGAGCCGATACCGATGCATAAAGCGGTTAAGAGCGTATACCAGTAGGTAGCGCCCATTTTTTTGTAAGCTGGATGTCCGATATATGGCGTAGTCTGAGCCACACCACCGAAGAAAGAGGCGATCAAAGAGGTAAATGCTTCGGTAAGCAGGATATCGCGCATGCGGTAGTCATCGCCTGCCAGTCGGGCGCTCTCGGTGTTATTGATTCCGCCGATTATCGTCATAATGCCAAAAGGTATAGCGATGGGAAGATACTGGATGCTCTGCGGCAGGGTCTTGAGGAAAGAAGTGGAAAAAACCGGGAGGCACAGAGACATCTCAAAAGATGGTTCCTTAAACGCCGGAATATATCCAATGTATCCAAGAATAAAATGGATGGCAGTGCCCAGGATTAAGGCGACTAGGACACCGGGTATGCGGCCGGGGAAATTCATCTTCCCCAGGAGGACGGCAAATATAATTCCCAGAGCCACTATACCGACGACGACTTCGCTGAATATTTCGATGAGAGGCAGAAAACCGAGGAGCAATAGCCCTACACCGGCGATGGACCCCAAGAGCCCAGCCGTTGGAATGATGCGCTGTACCCAGGCACCACAAAATGATGTGATGACCTTGACGATGCCAATCATGAAAAGGGTTGCCATGCCTATCTGCCAGGTAAGTACTGTGTCACCTGTGGCAATATAGGCAGGGCCGAGTACGGCATAAGCCAGGCCAATAGAGGATGGCGTATCGAGCCCGAGCGGCATGGCAGTGCAATCTCTACGGCCCGTTTTTTTTTGCAATCGGATGGCTAAATAAGAATAGACAATGTCGCCGAAGAAGACCCCTACAGCCGTGCCGGGGATCATATGCGTCAGGATTATGTCTGCGGGATAATTGAACGTGAATATGAGGATAGCGCTCATAAAGATAAGGACACCGAGATTGTCGAGAAAGAGAGCCAGGAAGGCGGTCATCTCTCCCCAAATCCTGTTCTGCTGGAATGCGCTTCCTGTCTTCACCTTGACGCTTCACCCCATATTACATTCGGTTTCTCTCGCTTAAGATCATATATAATGAGCTGGTTGCTGCATTACCTCTTCGGAAGTCTCCGAAACATCTTAGTAAATCGCATCATTTCCGCCATATCGGACATACGGATCTTTCCCGTCATAAAAGCCCATTCCGGTTTCATCTTGCCCAATTCGATGTCCCTGTATGCCTTGTCCGCGACGTTAACGATGCATTTCGCCTCACCCTTGAATCCGGACTCAACACTGCATTTCCCTTGCGTGATGTTCACCGTGAACTGCCCGCCTTCGGATCCGGAGATGTCGAAATGAAATACCGTTTCCCAGTCACCGGCATTTTCGGGGAGAAAACGTTCAGGCAGGGTTTGAAGAATTTCAGCAGCCGTCTTGGGCAAGGGAACGTTTTCCTTTTCTGCTGCAACATGGGCAGCTTCCTTCTTACTAATGTAAAAGATTTTTGAGCTATTGAGGAAACAGGAAAACCGGTGCGTCCTGATGTAGAGTTATTACCATATTCCACGTGGGAGTTCTATGACTTTGATTATTGTGATGTGAAGAATTGGCCTGGCAGGAGGAAGCTTGCATTCAGAAGAATCAGCGGATATATTTGCGTCACTTATCGGTGAGGAACATCAGAGGGATGTTCTTGTAATATTGTTTTAATCTGCATCATGGAAATTTATCTCTACCTCGGTATGGTCGCCTTCTGCGCCGGATTTATTCAGGGGCTTTCAGGTTTCGGTTCGGTTCTCCTATCCCTGCCTCTTCTTGCGCTCTTCCTTGATGTCAAGACCGCCATCCCTGTGGTTGCCCTTTTCGCAGTGGCCCTGACCGTATTCCTCCTCGTGCAACTGCGTGCGCACTGGGATTGGAAAAAGATATACCCCCTGTGTCTGGGCTCTATCCCGGGTGCTCCCCTCGGGGTGTGGTTTCTGAACAGGACTGAAACACAGTTGATTCAGTGGGCGGTCGGTGCTCTCCTCGTCACCTATGCCTTATACAGTCTTTTTTTAAAGCCTACTGCCCGATTCACAAATCCCGCATGGGCATATTTGTTCGGTTTCGCAGCGGGCTGTCTCGGTGGCGCCATCAGTGCCTCCGGCCCACCTGTGATCATCTACACATCGCTGCAGCCATGGGATAAGGATCAGATCAAGGTTACCCTCCAGGGATTCTTCGTCACATCGGGTGTAGTGGTCGTTATTTTTCAGGTGATTGGCGGGCTCGTTACAGGCAGGGTAATATGGTATTTCGTTGCAGCCCTTCCTGTATTGCTCGTAGGAACGTGGGCCGGTTCATTCCTTTACGGGCGAATCAGGGGAGAGGCCTACAGAAATATCCTCCTCCTTCTGATGGGGCTTCTGGGTATGTTGATGTTTTTCAAATGAGATCTTCGCATAAAGGCCATTTGAGGCTATCGCGGAAATGGCAACGATTATTGATAGAAACGTGCATAAAAAAGAGGGGCCCATTTCTGACCCTGCTCTTTCGGCATATTTGTATCTTTCCCCTGATAAGATCTTTTTTGAAAATTGAAGTATAGGGTGGGAGAATCTTGTATGTCACGAAATTTGACGGTCAACCGGGGAACGCTGAGCCAAGAATCGTGGGGTGATCATTACGCACTGGAATGATGCATGTCTGTTAAAATTCCCAGATGCTCTATATTTCTGGAAGCAACATGAAGAAAATGGCATCGACGCCAAGACTCCAGTACGTATTCACAAAAAAGCCACTTACGAATTTCTTTGGCGCATAGGTTCTACTCTAAGTGCGATCAGGGACGGTTCAATCTATCAAGCACCTTGTAAAGGGCCTGCGTTCCTTCTGCATCCAGCCCCTCCGCCATGGCGGCGGTGTAGAATTGATTTGCAAGGGCCAGGCCGGGGAGAGACAACTTCATCTTCCTTGCCTCCAGGAGGGCTATACCCATATCCTTGACAAAATGACGGATGTAAAAGCCGGGAGCGAAGTCACCCTTAACGATTCTTCTCCCGAGCTGGTTGAGAGACCAGGAGGATGCGGCCCCTTTGCCGATGATATTGATGACGGCGTCAAGGTCCAGTCCGGCCCTGTGGGCGTAGAGAAGTGATTCAACGACACCGACCATGGTGGCGGCGATAACGATCTGGTTGGTCATCTTTGTATGCTGGCCCGTACCCGGTCCACCCATATAAGCTATGTTCTTCCCCATCAATTCAAAGACAGGGAGCACCCGCTTAAAGACGTCCTCATCACCGCCCACCATGATGGCCAGCGTGCCTTCCTGTGCTCCTATGTCTCCTCCGGATACAGGGGCGTCGAGAGATGAAACGGATTTGCCTTTCGCCTCTAAATAGATGCGGCGGGCGAGGGATGGCTCTGATGTGGTCATGTCCACTATGACTGATCCCGGTCGACTTCTCTCCAGTATCCCCCCTTTTCCCAGTATCACCTGCTCGACATCGGGCGGTTCACCGACCATGGTGAATGTCAGATCGCTCGCTGCGGCTACTTCTCCCGGCGTCTCGAACCAGGAGGCGCCCTGTCTGCAGAGCTGTCCTGCTTTTTCCTTTGTCCTGTTATACACGGAAAGCTGATATCCTTTTTTCAGGATGTGAAGACACATGGATTTGCCCATTACGCCCGTCCCGACCCAGCCTATTTTTCTCATCTGTCGCTCCTTCATTCTGTTTATTTCTGCATAACTCTGTTATAAAACTGATTCAAACCATGGCTGTTTCACTTTTCTGTGTCCTCTTCACAGCGCACATCCAGACCCAAGCTATTATAATCAATTCGAAAAATATTTCATATTATAAAAAACACGTTGAAGAAGTTTATCCTTTCTCATAACAATAAACAATATTTCTCTCACAAATCACTTTCTGTCGCAGTTCCCCATGAAGCGTTCCATATCTATGGCAAAGAAGCTAAGTTACCGAAATGCAGGAAAGGTCTTTCGCGCAGTGTTGAAGGCGATAGATCCGTACGTACTGATTAGAGAACGCATTGCGAACATACGCGACCGTCTATCGTAAGGGACAATACCGGAAGTTCTCCCTAATCAGTTTTGGCAAGGCAGCTTATCCGGTGACTAAGACGTTGTCGGATTTCGCGGGCGATCTTCTGACGACAGGCGTCACGATCACTAAGTATGGCCACGTATCAAAGTCGGAAGTCCCTGACAAGATCGAAGTCTTTGAGGCCGCCCATCCGATTCTTGACCGCCAGGGTGTGATGGCGACGTAAATGGGCCTCGCTCATCTCGAAAAGGAGGACAGAGAGAAGCTCGTTCTCGCGCTGATATCCGGCGGCGGTTCTGCTTTGCTCTTTGCTCCGCGCAAGACACCCCCTGCCGGAGGAACAGGAGATCACACAGATGCTGCTCAAAGCCGGAGTCGATATTCGGGAACTGAATACGGCGAGAAAACACCTATCGCGGATCATGCGTGAACTTGTTAGACGTATACTTGACCTTCGCAAAAGAAAGATCTGGTTGCTACGTGTCCCGAATCAGGAAATACAATAACATCCATCTCTAATAGAGTTCTTGTCATACTCAGACCACCTTGATAGCCGCCCACGGCTCCATCAGAGCGGATCACGCGATGCCAAGATCGATCAAAGCTGCTACAAACCGAATTTAGTGATGCGCATACAGAAAGCCCGTGGATGGGCTCGTGTTTGTTTCAGGCGTTTGAAACGTCCCCGGATCACACCCCGAAGACCGCCGTGAGCTGTCTTTCGATTTCTTCCTTTGAGAGTATACCCACCATCTTATTTATGAGCTTTCCGTCCTTAAACATGAGTATTGTCGGGACACCCAGGATGGCGTATTGTGCGCACACTGCGGGATTATCGTCGACGTTTAGCCTTGCCACCTTAAGCCAGTCATTGTGCTCTGCGGCGATAAGCTCGATTATAGGATGTAACATACGGCAGTATGGGCACCACGGTGCCCACAGGATGAGAAGAACGGGGCCTGGGGAGGCGAGCACCTCGCGGGCGAAGTCATTGCCGGAGACATTGACGGCCACAAATTTCCTTTCACTGACAAGAAGGGGAGTGTGGCACCGCCCACAGTAAGGACGATCCTGCGGAGCACTGTATTTCGCACCGCATTTTTTGCAAATGAGAACCGGTTTATCTGAATGCATCACATGGGACCCTTTCCTCAAGACGACCTCTTCTCATGGGTTTCTGCTTGTGATTGCGCGGTTCATAGGCGTTTCCTATCTTGCCACACTTACAGGCCGTGGGGATAGTATCCTGAGAAGTTCATCGGTTGTCATCTCCGCGAGTAGCCCCTTCCTCCCGGCATTTATGAGAATTTTCTGATAATCCAGAATCGTCTCTTCGATGTACATGGGAAGTTTCTTTCTTATGCCGAAAGGGGAAGTGCCTCCGACCATGTACCCCGTGTGCCTTTGAGCTGTGCCCGGATCACAGGGATGGACGGACTTGACCCCCAAAATCCTTGCCAGTTCCTTGGTGGATACTTCCCTGTCCCCGTGCATGAGGATGATGAAAGGTCTCTTCCGGTCATCCTCCATGACGAGGGTCTTGATAGCCATGTGCTCATCGATACCCAGTTCTCTTGCGGCCACCTCCGTGCCGCCTCTTTCCTCGTA
Source organism: Syntrophales bacterium (assembly GCA_035685925.1). Taxonomy (GTDB): domain Bacteria; phylum Desulfobacterota; class Syntrophia; order Syntrophales; family UBA2185; genus Fen-1135. The sequence continues at coordinate 46,735 of DASRZZ010000086.1, forward strand.
TTTGTAAGGACGAAGAGTGAATTCCACTCTTTCATCCCTGAGGACGCGAATGGCTGGTGTTGTCGGGAAATGCTCTTTGGTCATAAAGTTCTCTGGAGGAGATAAACCTATTTTATAGTTTAGCATCTTTTCGGGGTTTCTTTCTATGGATAATTCTCGGACGTATCCAGATATATCTTCTGCCGGTAGGATGACTATCAAGATTGGCGCCGCAATTGCTTCGGCAGAAGTAACAATGATTTTATTCTTGTTCGATTGACCTATTGAGCCGTTGGGGGAATTTGAATAATGAGAACATCATTACCGTTCCCTCGGGATTATGAAAGACCTTGGGGTTCGCGCCTAAATTTCCGGTGAGCACGCATTGATTCAGCATGTGTTGTTCCCCTTTCTAACGAATTGATACAAAAACTTGTCATCCTGATAATTTATATATATAGAGGTGTCAGGTTATCCTGGAAAGTTGTAGCCTTTGAAATAGAACGTGGGGGACGAGTTGAAAGATCCATCAGAAACCAAGAATGGGAGGAAAATCATGAGCAATCTTCTTAAGGATTACCCAGTCGTCATTGAATTTCCTGTCGCGTGGGGTGAAATGGACGCCATGAATCACGTCAATAACATCTGCTATTTCAGATATTTTGAGAGCGCCAGGATTGCCTATTTTGAAAAGGCAGATCTTTTCAATTACATGATAGAAACGGGGATCGGACCCATTCTCGCCTCGACATCCTGTAAATTCAGGATACCCTTGTCATATCCGGACACGGTACTCATTGGTGCAAAGGCGGTTAGCATCGAAGAAGACCGTTTTGTCATGAATTACCTTGTGGTCAGCAAAAAGCATCAGAAGGTGGCCGCTGAAGGTGATGGGGTGATTGTGGCTCTCAATTATCGGGAAGGTAAGAAGGTGACTGTCCCGGAGGTAGTGAAACAGAAAATCCTTAATATCCAGAAATCAGCTTCGGGAAAGGAAGGTTAACTTTAAATTATATAATATTAAACACCTGTTTTTTCCTGCAAGAGAGATTTCTCAAATGTCCTGAGCAAGCGCGACACGGTTTTTCACCGCCGCTCAATGTTTCTGTTTTGTGTTTTCGAACCCTCTGAGGTCGAGTCGCGGCCCTGCCCATGCTTTTTCTATTTTACAGTATATCCTCTCGCATCAAGGCAAGCACCCATCGCACGTTGATAATCCGCATTCTTCTGGGGGGATGGGACGCCTCCCGGTGGCTGCGTTGGATCATACTTTGTCTCGCCTACCGCCCAGAGATGACACTGGAAGCGATCCTCCGCCTGTTGCTTCTCACTCTGACCCTGACGAGGATACATGAATATCTGCTGCGCCGGCTGTGGTGCCGCCGCGGGTGGCGCCGCTGCGGCCGGAGGCGCCTGGCTAACTGCGCCCTCTGGTGGAGCTACAA
>DASRZZ010000087.1:0-51834 GCA_035685925.1 Syntrophales bacterium
CTTTACCACAATAGCCACAATAGCATGCTACAGAAGGTTGCCCTGCGACAATTATTTTTGACCACAAAGGTAGTAAAGTGTCCACGCACTCACAATCAAGTTCTCTTTCCATTTTAATTCTCCTCCCAGTATACAAATCCAAATAAATCTTGACTCATAATCTAGGCCTCAAACAAAACTCCACTTCTGTTTTTAAGAAATGGGGCTTAATTAATCAGTCCGTAACACCCTCCATCACTAGTAAAGAAATCTTTCCGATAGCGAAGACATCGTATAATTTTTAAATCATTTGTTCTCCTATAATTCATTTGTTTCTCATTTTCAAGAAAAAAATACAATATATGGTTTAAATTTTTATATTAACACAATATATTGTATTTCAAAGCCATTTCAAGAAGCTACAATTTTATCCTCTACGGGCTCATAGGTGCAACCAACAAAAAAACAGGATCTCAAATATGCCATCACGTCAAGGTCTTTAACCGACGGTCAACCTTAGCCTTCTTTGTAAAACATAACATATTGATATTAATTAGATATTTTCTTCGACTTATGGGAAAGATTCCCATCGACATAAGTGCCTGCCTTCCGGATGTAATGCCCGCTAAAATGGTGGGCATGTGCTGGACCGTTTCCTACAGGACATGCTGGGAAATATGTTCATTAGGTGCCCGTGTGCCCTGAGGCGGAATGCAGTTTTGGCATTCCGCAGGAAACCTTCCAACTCGTGGATGATAAGCAACCGCGCCTTGTGATAAGCCACACGGGTCTCGATTACACAGACCGGATGGATGCGTGGGCACGCAAGCGCTTAGCCGAGTTGGAAATTGAGGACATTTGCGGGTCCATTTTTAAAAGCGTCTCTCCATCGGGCGGGATTGAGCGTGTGAAGGTATGTGGCAACAAGGGGGTGCTACGAGAGATTGAGGTGGGAATATGTAGGGAAATACGATGAGGCATACCTTAAAGGGCAAGGCTATCTCAATCACCACATTTTTCCCTGTAGGGAAAAGAAAGCAATCATGGTATTTGCCAAACAAAAAAGCCAGAGAGTCACCTGTCAACCCCTGGCTTCTTTATCGTTATGCATTCACGTACTAAGCGTGCTTATCGGCCACGCTGATCCTTGTAATGGCTCTGGTCAGGGCGGCCCTGGCCATTTCATATTCCACATCTTCCTTGGATATCTTGGACATCTTTGCTTCTGCATTATCCTTTGCCCTTTTTGCGCGTTCCTTGTCGATCGTGTCCGCCCTTTCCGCAGTTTCCACAAGGATAGTAACTTTGCCTGTCGTGACTTCAGTATAACCTGTATTGACGGCGTAGTATATTTTCTTGCCGTCCTTCGTAAAATTCAACTCACCAACGTCAATCGAACTCAGAAGCGCTGCATGGCCCCGGAGTACACCGAACTCACCCTCGGAACCGGGTATTGTGACTTCTTCTACCTTGCCGCTGAAGGCCATTTTCTCGGGGGTAACAATTTCCAACATCAATTCGTCAGCCATGTAGAATCCTCCGGCCTCATTGCTCTGCCATCTTCTTCGCTGCCTCGACAACCTCGTCTATACCGCCAACCATGTAGAATGCCTGCTCGGGCAGTTCGTCATGTTTTCCTTCCAGGATCTCCTTGAACCCTCTCACCGTTTCGGCAACGGATACGAATTTGCCTTCCCTGCCTGTAAACTGCGCGGCTACGAAGAACGGCTGGGACAGGAATCTCTGGATTTTCCTCGCCCTGCTGACGGTTACTTTGTCTTCTTCGGAAAGTTCGTCCATACCCAGGATGGCGATGATGTCCTGCAGGTCCTTATATTTCTGCAAAGTCACCTGAACCTGTCGGGCAACTTGATAGTGCTCTACACCTAGGACGATCGGATCAAGAATACGGGATGTTGAATCGAGTGGATCCACGGCGGGATAAATCCCGAGTTCCGTAAGCGGCCTGGACAAAACGACCGTACCATCAAGATGCGCAAAGGTCGTTGCCGGTGCGGGGTCTGTAAGGTCGTCCGCGGGAACGTATACGCATTGAACGGCGGTAATAGACCCTTTCGTGGTAGATGTAATTCGCTCCTGTAGCGCTCCCAGGTCTGTAGCAAGTGTCGGCTGATAACCGACGGCTGAAGGCATGCGGCCGAGAAGGGCTGAGACCTCTGAACCGGCCTGCGTGAAACGGAATATGTTGTCGACAAAGAGAAGCACATCCTGACCTTCAATGTCTCGGAAATATTCTGCTGCCGTCAGAGCAGTGAGGGCCACCCTTGCCCTCGCTCCCGGAGGTTCTGTCATCTGACCGTAGATCAAGGCGGCCTGCTTGATAACGCCCGACTGTTTCATTTCGAGGTAGAGATCGTTACCTTCGCGTGTCCTCTCGCCGACGCCTGCAAATACGGAAATACCGCCGTGGTGCATGGCGATATTGTTGATCATCTCCATCATGACGACGGTTTTACCGACGCCTGCGCCCCCGAACATCCCCATCTTTCCGCCTCTGGGGAAGGGAACGAGAAGGTCGATGACCTTAACGCCGGTTTCCAGAACGTGGACCGATGTGTCCTGTTCAATAAATGACGGGGCTTCCCTGTGGATTGGGGAGTAAGTCTTTGCGACTATCGGTCCCAGACCGTCGACGGGCTTGCCGACAACGTTCAGAATCCTACCCAGACATTCGGGACCCACGGGGGCCTTTATAGGTGTGCCTACATCCCTCGCCTGCATACCCCTGACAAGGCCATCCGTGATGTCCATGGCGATGCATCTCACTACGTTGTCACCCAGATGCTGGGCAACCTCAACAATCAGATTGTCTTCCTTGTCGTCAATCGTGGGGTTGGTGATAGTGATTGCGTTTAGGATTTCCGGAAGCTTTCCTTCATCGAACGCCACATCGACTACCGGTCCTATTACCTGCACAACCGTTCCTATATTCATACCTGTCTCCTTAATCTATAATGACTAGTTTATCAGCTCTTGGAGAGGGCTTCCGTACCGCCGACAATATCCATCAACTCAGCCGTAATGGTTGCCTGTCTCGCTTTGTTCATTTTCAACGTAAGGCTTTGGATCATCTCCTCGCAATTCTTTGTGGCGTTGTCCATGGCGACCATCCGTGCGCCGTTCTCGCCCGCGGATGTTTCCAGGAGGGCCCGGAAGATCAGAACATGAACGTACATGGGAAGAAGCTTTCCCAGCAGGATTTCATCCGATGGTTCATAAATGTAATCGATTCTTGCGGTGGGCTCCACATCCTCGTCCTTTCCGATGGGGGGCAACGGGAATAACCTCACGACAGCGGGCCTCTGTATGGCTATGTTCCTGAATTCGTTGTATATGACATACAGTTCGTCATACTCCGCCTGCATGAAGGGCGGGATGATTTCATCGGAAATTTTTACGGCGAGGGTTATATCGAATTTGCCAAAGACGTCTGACCAATCTTTAGCCAGCTTCACTTTTTTCCTGAAGTAATCTCTCCCTTTTCTTCCTACGGCAATCAATTGCACCTCTTTGCCTTCACTGGCCTTCTCCCGGACGAATCTTTCTGCGGCCTTGATCAAATTGGTATTGAAGCCCCCGCACAAGCCTCTGTCGGATGTCATGATGATAACTCTTATTCTCTTCGGGTCTCTGACTGCAAGTAGGGGGTGGGTTTCTGGGTCTACACGGAGTGCCAGGCTGGTGAGTACATCCATGAACCTCAGTGCATAAGGACGAAAATTCTCCATCCTCACCTGTGCAGCTTTCAGTTTCGAGGCAGCCACCATATTCATCGCCTTGGTGATCTGCTTCGTTTTCGAGACTGCGACAATCTTTCTTCTAATGTCTTTTAATGAAGCCATTAACGATCCCTTTTCTCTTTACGCCGTGACAAAAACAGTCTCAAACTCTGTCAGTATATCTTTCATCTTTTTTTCGAGTTCTGCGCCGATCTCCCTTTTCTCGTCAATCTCCCGGTTGACCTCGGGATACTTGCTGGCAATAAAATCAAGGAGCTGCGGCTCGTATTCTTTCAGCTTATCCACAGGGTATTTATCCAAAAAGCCCCTGGTCCCTGCAAACAGGATGGCCACCTGTTGTGATAGAGACCTCGGTTCGAACTGGGGCTGTTTCAATATTTCGACAAGGCGCACACCTCTTTCCAGCTGTGCCTGCGTTGCCTTGTCGAGATCGCTCCCGAACTGGGCAAACGCGGCCAGTTCACGATACTGGGCAAGCTCAAGCTTCAGTCTTCCCGCCACCTGTTTCATGGCCTTGACCTGTGCTGCACCACCGACTCGCGAAACCGACAGACCGACGTTGATTGCCGGCCGGATACCGGAGAAGAATAAACTCGGTTCGAGATATACCTGACCGTCCGTGATCGAAATAACGTTTGTTGGAATGTATGCGGAGACGTCACCTGCCTGGGTCTCGATTATGGGCAGGGCCGTCAGTGATCCGGCTCCGAGGTCATCGCTCACACGGGCGGCACGCTCCAGCAGGCGAGAGTGGTTATAGAAAATATCTCCCGGGAAGGCCTCACGTCCGGGGGGTCTTCTCAGAAGCAGTGATATCTGGCGGTAAGCTACGGCCTGCTTGGAGAGGTCATCGTAGATGATCAAGGCATCCTGTTTCCTGTCCCTAAAATATTCGCCGATGCTGCAACCGGAATAGGCTGCTATGTATTGCAGTGTTGCCGGGTCACTGGCGCATGCCGCGATTACACAGGTATAAGACATGGCGCCGTTCTTACGCAAGTTTTCGACCACCTGGGCAACTGTTGATTTCTTCTGGCCTATGGCTACATAGATGCACTTGATGCCTGTATCTTTCTGCCGGATGATAGCGTCAACGCAGATCGCTGTCTTCCCAATCTGCCTGTCGCCGATGATAAGCTCTCTCTGACCCCTTCCTATCGGTGTCATGGCGTCGATTGCTTTAATGCCGGTATACATTGGCGTGTTGACGGGCTGGCGTTGAACGACGCCGGGGGCTATCATCTCTATTCTTCGGAACTCGCTGGCATCAATGGGCCCTTTGCCATCGATTGGCGCGCCGGTTGCGTCAATGACACGTCCCAACACTGCCTCTCCCACAGGAACCTGCGCGATCCTGCCCGTTCTCTTTACAATGTCCCCTTCCTTAATGTGAGTGACCTCACCTAAGACCGCGACGCCGACATTGTCAGTTTCCAGGTTGAGAACCATACCGAGTATCCCGCCTGGGAACTCCAGCAATTCCATGGCCATCGCATTTTCCACGCCGTAAACCCTGGCGATACCGTCTCCCACAGACAGAACCGTTCCAACTTCGCTAACATCCAGCTTCTTTTCGTAGTCTCTTATCTGTTTGGAGATGATGTCGCTTATTTCTTCTGCCCTGATTTTCTCCATGCTCTATATTTCCTCCCCTAAGAGATTCCTGATATTGTGCAGTTGAGTTCTAACGCTTCCGTCATACATCGTATCCCCCACGCCTACGACGATGCCACCCAACAACGATGCATCCTCTGAAACAGCAATTTCCACTTTTCTCCCCGTTATCTCCTCCATGCGCTTCTGCAGCTTTTCGGAAAGTTCAGGAGTTAAAGGAAAAGCCGTCCTGACATCAACCCTGATCTTCTTCAAGGCATCGTCCATAAATTTCCGGTAACAGCTTTCTATATCGGGAAGAATGCCTATCCTTCGTTTATCCACGAGGAGCTTCAAAAAATTTGCCGTTACATTCGATATATTGATCTTGGCGAGAAGTGCATCCACAACGGCTCTTTTTTCCGCCTGATCAAATATGGGGTTCAACAATAATTCCTGCAGATCCTTATTTTCTTTGACAATGGAAGAAAAGACGGTCAATTCGTTGTAGTACTTTTCGTAAAGTCCATCTTCCCTGGCAATGTCAAAAAACGCCCTTGCATAGCGCTTCGCGATATTGCTGCTGCTCAATGTTTTTTCACCACCTTATCTAGATATTCTTTCACCATATTCTCGTGAAGATCCGGGGTAATGTTCTTCTTCAGGAGATCTTCGGCCATTGACACGGAGAGCGCTGCGGCCTCCGCTCTCAGCTGATTTTTGGCAGTCTTAAGTTCCTGTTCCATTCTCGTCTGCGTATCTTCTATCATCTTCGTGGCCGCCTTTTTAGCGTCCTCAATTATCTTTTCCTTTTCCGTAAGCCCCTGGGCTTTTATCATCTCGAAGATGTTCTTTATTTCCTCAGTGGCCTTATCAAGCCGCAAGGAGTACTCTTGAAATTTCTTCTCTGTCGCTTCTTTTTCAGCCAGTTTCTCTTCGATGGTGCATTTGATATCGTGGCGCCTGTCGACGAAGAACTCTTTGATTTTTTTTGCAGCCACCCAGTAAAGGAACCAAACCAGAATGCCGAAGTTAAAGATCCGCCAGGCGAAATCAATCCAGAGCTTCACAGTGTCTTCGTGGCCTGAGTCTTCAGAGGCGTATGCAAGGGTACAGGTGAAAACAAAGGGGAGGATGGTTAAAAGGAAGTAGCGTAAACAAGATCGACTGAATAGTTCCTCCGAAAACCTTTTCATCATCGGAGACTCCTTCCCAACAATTTCTCGGCAATATCGACGGATATATTCCGGGACTGTCCGGTCAGAATGCTTCTAGCTGTGGTGACTTCCCGGCTCATCTCACCATGGAACTGTTCCATCATGCCGGGGATTTGGCTTTTTGCCGCTTCGATAAGGCCTTTTGCATCTTCGCCGCCTTCCTTGATGATCTCGATCTTCTTCTCCAATGCATCCGTCTTTGCCTGACGGAGTTTCTCCTCGTAGGCCGCTATCCTTTCCTCGACGGATTTATTGAGTCGCGCTATCTCTTCCTCAGTGTCGTGCATCTGTTTCTTTCTTCTGTCCATTATGCCTAAGATCGGTTTGTAGAGAAGAAAATTGAGGATGACAATCAAGAGAAGGAAGTTAACCATCTGGATTAACATTGTATAATCGATGCTGATCACTGTTTTGCCTCACACTAGAATTGCTTTGAAGTTTAAAAAAACGAGTGAAATGACAGATTCCAGCCACCCGGCTTTTTCCACAGTTTAGCCTTTTTTGATGCCAAAAAGCTTATGATGGGTCTTTTCTTGTGAAGTGTTTCCTGAAATAAGGCGATATGAACACTAGTAACCTCAAGAACCCAAAAATATGCGTCTAAAAATCGCGGACTTCTAATCACAACCGCGAGTCAATGTCAAGCACTTTTTGGGTGAGTGAGATACTTTGGATCGGGTGTCAGTCTTTGGCATTTAATGCTTTGGATTTGCCATTGTCTTTATATTCTTCTGGCTTACTACTGTCCATTCTCGAAGTTCCTTCGAAAATGGCGCCTTCTTTTATTATGAATCGAGGTGTCCTCACGTTTCCAAAGACTCTTCCCGGTGGATAAATTTCTATCCTTTCCCTGCACTCGATCTGTCCGTGGATATCGCCGCTGATAATGATGTTTGTGACATTGACGTCCGCTTCTATGTGTGCGCCATCACCCACGACCAGAGTTCCTTCACCAAATATCTCACCGCTAAAATCACCGTCTATGCGTACAGCTCCATTGAATATCAGTTTACCTGTAAATTCTGCTCCTTTTCCGAGAAAGGCCTTGATCTCGTCATCTTTCTTCCTACTAAACATCATCTGCCCCCCAGTCCTTGGTATCCTCCTGTATTGATGGCTTAAGTAAGATCAAACAACGGTAAACTACTCTTTCGAGGGTCTGCATATGTCACGGATAGAGGATAAATCTTCTCATGCTGACGTTTAGCAACAATCCCATTGCTGTCATGAGAACAACCATTGATGAGCCTCCATAGCTCAAAAAAGGCAGCGGGATGCCGACAACAGGGAGCATCCCCAGCACCATCCCGACATTTATGAATACCTCCCAGAAGACAAGCATTGTTATGCCGAATGATATCAACATTCCCAAAAGATCCCGGGAATGCAAGGCAATCTTCAAACACCAGAGTATTAGTATGAGAAACATGGCGACAAGGATAACTCCTCCGATAAAGCCCCACTCCTCGGCAAAAACGGAGAACACAAAATCCGTTTGCTGTACCGGCAAAAATTTCAACTGCGTCTGGCTTCCCCTTAGATAGCCTTTACCAAAGATCCCTCCCGAACCGACGGCAATTATGGATTGAAGAATGTGATAGCCCGAGCCTAAGGGATCGTTCTCCGGATTGAAAAATGCCGTGATCCTATCCTTCTGGTAATCCTTCAAGAATAGCCACGACAATGGTATCAATATGAGTCCCCCTGTGCACGCCAGAAGAAGTGATTTCCATTCTATGCCGATGAAAAAGGTGATCGATAGTATCAGGAACATAAGGATCAACGCGGTGCCCAGATCAGGCTGTTTCAAGATGAAAAAAAACGGAATGACAACGATGAGAAACGGTATATAGAGCTCTCTTAATCTGTAGCTTCTTCCTATGATATGGTCATCGAAATATTTTGCCAGGGCGATGACAATAGTTAACTTTACCAGCTCTGAAGGCTGGAAGAAAAATCCCCCTAAGATGATCCATCTCTGGGAACCGTGGGTGGCGTATCCGTATAATGAAACCAGGGCCAGCAGAAATAGGGAGGCGGCATAGATTACATAGGCGTATCGACAGATGAACCTGTAATCAAAACATGTGATGACACCCATCAGTACAAGACCGATGACAATCCATTGAGCTTGTTTTAGATAAAGGTGCTCCTGCCTGAAATTGTCTAGGCTGTAACCGGCGCTATAAATATTCAAAAGTCCGACTAGACTTATTAGCAGTATTAGAGCGAGCAGTATCCAATCAAAACTGAAAAGCAACCGGCGATCAATTTTCATCTGTAAATACCTGCCTGCGGTCTCTGGCTGATGGTCAGAGGGGGCTTATTCTTGGTCATTGCGGAATTCTTGCGCTCAAAATACGCATCGATAACTTTCCTTGCTATGGGGGCGGCCGCGGAGCCTCCATGGCCGCCGTGCTCCATGATGACGGCGACAGCGATTTCCGGATGGTCACTCGGTGCAAAGCAAACAAAAAGGGCATGATCTCCGTGTTTGGAAGAAACAAATGCCTTACTGTGCTTTTCATCATCAGGCCTGCTTACGACCTGAGCGGTACCTGTCTTTCCGGATACGTCTTCTTCTTTTCTCATCAGCGCATGACCCGTTCCCCCGCTTTCATTTACCACACCCCATAAAGCGTACTTCAAAATCTCAATATTCTTTTCACTCAACCCGATATTACCTTTTATCTGTGGTTCAAATGTCTTTAGGACGCGGCCATCGGCCGTTTCGATGCACTTGACAAGACGGGGCTGGTAGACTGTCCCTCCATTGGCTAATGAAGCATAAGCATTAACCAATTGTATTGGCGTCACAAGATTAAAGCCTTGCCCGATGGAGATCGAAACGGTTTCGCCCAACTGCCATGGTTCTTTGAACCTTTGCTGCTTCCACTGTCTGGTCGGGACAAGTCCGCTCTTTTCCCGGGGGAGATCAATTCCTGTTGGCTGGCCCAACCCGAATCGACTGGCATACTCGGCTAACTTGTCGACCCCTACTAATTTGCCCACATTGTAGAAGTAGACATCGCAGGATTCCACGATGGCGCGATGCAGATTGACCCGACCGTGGCCGTGCTTCTGCCAGCACTTGTATGTTCTGTTACCGAACTGAAACGATCCATTGCAGTTGAACGTTGTGTCCGGTGTAATCAATCCCTCTTCCAGGGCTGCTGCTGCCACAATGAGTTTGTACGTGGAACCGGGGGGATATTGACCGGCGATGGCCCTGTTACCCATCGGGTGTGACGCATCATTGGACAGGTCATCCCAATCGTCCGCAGAAAGTCCCATGTTGAAAAGATTTGGATCAAAAGCAGGCGAACTTGCGAGTGCAAGGACAGAGCCGTCGCGGGGATCTATGGCTACAACCGATCCCGCTCTGTCTTGAAGAGCCTCCCATGCGGCCTTTTGCAGATTGGCATCGATGGTAAGAATAACATTGTATCCTGAGACAGGTTCAATCTTGCCGATTACTTTGACCTCTTTCCCCAGTACATTCACCTCGACCTGCTCAGCGCCGCTCTTGCCTTTGAGGTACTGATCTAATTGTTTCTCCAAGCCGTCTTTGCCCGTGATATCGCCAATGCTGGAATCACCGGACATATCTCTTTTCAACTCCTCCCTGCTGACTTCGCCGGTATAACCGATTATGTGGGCTATCATTTTTCCATTTAAGTATTGCCTGATAGGCACCACATCAATGGTTATGCCCGGCAAGTCGGAGGCATGGGTTTCAACGATGGCAAGTTTTTCCATACTGATGTTCTTTTCGAGTTTAACCGGCGGAAACCATCCTTTCTTACCCAGGGGAGGCAGGTCTGCAGAAAGCGTTAGGGACCTGGCAGCGAATAATTGTCTCAATTTATATGCGGCCTCATTGATATTACGGTTGCGGTTAGGCACGAAAATAATGTCAAATGATGGCTGATTATCCACCAGGACCTGACCGTTTGTATCCAGAATCAGCCCCCTCAGCGGCTTGATTTTTCGCAGGCGTACGCTGTTGTTTTCCGATCTCTGTCTTAGTTCATCTCCTCTGATAACCTGAAGATGCCACATCCTCATTATCAGAATGCATAGCATGATGGAAACAACAGCAAATGCTATCTTGAATCTGTCTTTAAATTTGCCGGGTTCATGTCCGTTTAACCGGCCGTGATTCTCTGCCATAGGGTCGCCTCGGTCCAATCGAAGACTTTAAACAGGCTAGGGCTAACAGCGCTTACAATGAATATTTGGGGTAAATGAGATGTAATGGCGTAGGCGGAAATGCCCCCCCCGAACAACAACGGATAAAAAAGAATGATTATTATGCCCTCAAACAGGGCACAGATAAAAGTAAAACTCATGATCAAAAATGGCCTTTCGGGCGAGATCCGAAGAGAGGCCAGTTTTGAAATCAAAAAGATCAGAACATATATGAGTGTATAAAATCCGGAAAGTGGGGATGTTAAGCAGTCTTGTATGAAGCCAAGAACAAAGCTGAGAATTCCTCCTCTTTGCACATCGGATCGGAAACCTGAATAGATTACCAGTATCAGGGACAGCTCAACGGCCACTTTCCCCGAGAAGACAATATCCCCGATCATCATCTGAAAAACTATGAGCGCCAATGAAAAAAAAGGCAATGATATGTAATAGATCAATTTTTCTCACCCAGTCCGCAGAAGATCAAGACAAGAAGACGACTTTCTCAGTTCAATCTGCGATGCTTTCCTATCTTATCTGCTTTATCCGGCAGAATTACCATCACTTCTTCAAGCTTTGAAAAATCGACGAAGGGAGTAACGTCAATCTTCTGAAATAATCCCCTATCTGTTTTCTCGACGTTTTTCACTGTACCGAGGAGCAACCCTTTGGGGAAGATACCGGACAGGCCGGCAGTCACAACTATATTTCCAACGCCTACTGTTTCCGTTTTCGTCACGTATTTTAGAGAACATCCGAGTGAAGCAGCCCCTTGAAGTATCCCCTGTATCCTATTCTCTTGAATGAGCGCATCTGTGTTGCTATTTTCATCGATTAGAAGCAAAACCCTCGACACATGGGCGGACGTCTCAACAATCCTACCTACCACACCCTGGTCAGCTATGACCGGCAGATCGAGTTGTAAGCCATGTGACGTTCCCTTGTCGATCAAGATCGTTTTCATTATTGATGTCTGGTCTTTCCCTATGACCCTTGCCGCTATAGTCTGATGATTGGGGTTCTCTTTAAGGGCAAGAAGTTTTTGCAAACGGATCCCTTCCAGGTATCCTTCCCGGTATCGATTTATTTCCTGTGCCAGCAATGCGTTATTCCTTTTCAGGCGTTCGTTTTCATCTTGCAGCCCTACAAGAAATATGTACCGCTTCCAAACACTCGTAAGGTCTTGAAAAGAAACAGTAACCATACTGGTGAGTGGAGCGGCCGTTTCCAGGATCAGTTCCCTGAAAAAACCAATTCGGGTCGGCTGTTTCACGCTGTAAGATAAAATGATGAGAGAGACAATTACCAGGAGGCATGCTATTATAATTGGCTGATATTTCTTAGGAAACAACATATATCTACTGTAAAAACAGGGGCGGAAACGCCGACTCGGAGATCGGTCTTCAAGCCTGCCCTGCAATGGCTGCAACATATGCTTTGGGCTATAGGAGAGATTTCATCTTCCGGACACAAAATGACAACCTATCCTTGGTTCTAATTGAATTTTAGATATTCCGAAAGGATTAGATTTATACCTGAAATGTAACCTCTTTTAGTACATCTAAATGATCCAAGGCCATACCGGCACCCCTGGCCACCACCGATAAAGGGTCATCGGCGACGGTAATGGGCAGCCCCGTTTCTTCTTTTATGAGGAGGTCGAGATTTGTCAAAAGCGCTCCTCCACCGGTTAAAACAATGCCCCGATCAACAATATCTCCAGCCAATTCCGGGGGGGCATTGTCTAGGGCATCCTTTATTGCGTCTATAATAATACTTACAGGCTCCATAATGGCTTCCCGCACTTCTTCAGAATTGATCTCAACTATCTTGGGAATACCCGATATAAGATTCCTCCCTTTTACATCAATCTTCCGCAATTCTCCATCCGGATAAGCACATCCTATGGTAATTTTTATAATTTCTGCCGATCGCTCCCCTATGAGGAGGTTAAATTTCCGCTTCATATACTGCACGATTTCTTCATCCATCCTGTCGCCGGCAACCCTGACAGATTTTGCGTAGACAATGCCTGCCAGGGATATCACGGCAACTTCAGTAGTTCCGCCGCCAATATCGACAACCATGGAGCTTGTTGGCTCCATTATAGGCAATCCGGCTCCAATGGCTGCAGCCATTGGCTCCTCAATGAAATACATCTCTCTGGCACCTGCCGATTCTACAGTTTCTCTGACAGCGCGTCTTTCCACCTGCGTAATGCCGGACGGTATAGAGACGATGATCCGCGGACGGACCAATGCCCTGCGATTGTGAACACGATGAATAAAATTCTTCAGCATCGCTTCAGTAATATCAAAGTCAGCGATTACGCCTTCCCTCATGGGCCGGATAGCCACGATGTTACCGGGGGTTCGACCCAACATCTTTTTTGCTTCCAAACCGACAGCGAGGACTTTTTTTGTGCCACGTGAATCCCTCGAAACGGCCACTACGGAAGGTTCATTCAGTACAATCCCTCTACCCTTCATATAGACCAATGTATTGGCTGTTCCGAGATCTATGGCAAGGTCATTGGAAAATTTTCCCAAAATATAATCGAACAGCAAAACCCGTCCTCCTTCTTTGTTGTATTGGTATTATTATCTGCAAACTTGTTACGAAAGCATTTTTTATACAGTACTTTGCGTTCTCAATCAATGACTATTTAAAAATGTATTGCATTTTACGGATGGCTGTAATACAAATTTCGACCTAAAATCATAAAGAGGAAAATATGTCATGCTCGATCTTATGCGAAAACATGCCAAGAACTGGCTTGTGAAAATTTTACTGGGAATGGTTATTGTTGTTTTTATCTTTTATTTCGGTTCTACACGCTGGAGACAAAAGGCGGAAGCCATCGCCATTATCGATGGCAAGGTCATCCCTTACGTAGAATTTCGTCAGAAATATCAGAATCTTGTTGACGCCTACCGAGAGCAATACAAAGGTGCACTAACAGACGAGATGTTGCAAAGCCTCAATCTCAAACAACAGGCGTACGACAGAGTCATTGATCAGGCCGTCATCCTTCAAAAGGCGAAAGACTTAGGCATAGAGGTTTCAGAGGAAGAGATTAAAGGATCTATCCTTTCCACCCCCGCTTTTCAAAGGAACGGTGTTTTTGACGAAAGGATCTATAATCAGGTACTGCATCAAAACAAGATGACCCCTGCTAATTTTGAAGATAGTCAACGAATGTTGATAACAACGGTGAAATTGGAAGACCTCATTCAGAACGGAGTCAAGGTTTCAGATAAAGAGGCGTTTGATCTTTACCGGCTTCAGAACGAGAAAATCAACTTACAATATCTCAGCCTTTCGGCAAAGAACTACGAACAGAAGATCCACCCGAGCCGTTCCGATTTGGAGATGTACTTCAAGGAACATGAGAATGCCTTCAGCGTCCCGGATGAGATTCAGATCAAATATATTTCGTTTCCGGGCCGCAATTTTACATCCTCCGTAAAGGTGCCTGACGCCGAAGCAATCGACTACTATGACCGTAGCAAGGATCAATTTAAGAAAAAGGGAGGAGCAGTCGCTCCATATGCAGAAGTCAAGAGCAGAATTATCGATGAATTGAAACAAATCCATGCTATGCGCATTGCTGCCCAGGAAGCCAAGAAGGCTCACGATGAGATTTACCAGAAAGAGAACTTCGACGAATTCGCTGGAAAAAACAGATTAAAGGTCAACAGCACAAATCTTTTCAGCGCCAAGAATCCCCCGGAGGAATTCAAGCAGGTCAGTGACTTTGCCAGAGTCGTCTTCGGCCTGCAAAAAGATGATATAAGCCCCGTAGTCTCGGATGATAAGGCATATTACGTTATCAAACTCATTGGCAGAAAACCTGCCCACATTCCGTCTCTAAATGAAATTGAAAAGGAGGTCGAACGGCAATTTCTTGAAGAAGAGTCTGCGCGCTTATGCAAGAAGGATGCGCTGGATATCCTTGACCACCTTAAGAAGGGAGAGGCGCTAGCGAGGATTGCCCAGGAAAAAGGTTTGAAGATTGAAGAGACGGGGCTATTTCTTCCCGGTTCCGCTGTGCCGAAACTCGGATTCTCACGGGAAATGAGTAGCGCCCTCTTCCAGCTTTCTGAAAAGCACCCTTATCCGGATACTGTCTATGACATCAAAGGAAATATTATAATAGTCAAGTTCAAGGAAAAAGGAAAGCTTGATCTCAGGGACTTCCAAGCGAAGAAGGCAGCCATTGAGACACTGCTCCTCAGGATGAAGAAAAACGAAGTCACTATCTCGTGGATAACGAAAAACAAAGAAGCCATGATAAAAGAGGGGCGACTAAAATTTACGAAAGATATCAAAGATATTTAGACCTGCCTGCAAGTTCACGCGCAATTTAGGCATATATAAGAAATTGTGAACTAAAATCCCTAAACAAGGATATGAGCACCCAACTTATAAAATAATTGCAAACAGGCAGGTATATTTCCCCTGTAAATAGAAGTCCAATACGTTGATATTATTACACTGACCATAAGGGTGTCGACAAGGCTATTTTCATTCTTTTTTGTGACGGCTGGCCGTCATGAATGTTTCAAACGAATAGAGATACGTGTCTAAATTCCTTTACGTCCACCAGCCCCCTGTCTGTTATCTTCAATTCCGGGATGACCGGCAGCGCCAGGAAGGAGAGCGCCATGAAGGGTTCAGAAAGCGGGCACCCAAGGTATCTCGCGGTCTCTGTCAATTCCTCCCATCCATGAGCTACCTTCCCGAGAGGCTCGTCTGACATGAGTCCTGCAATGGGGAGAGCCAGTTTTGAGAGAACTTCTCCATTTTTCACGGCGGCGAGTCCTCCTCCCATTTTTTCAACTGCTTTTACTGCTCCAAATATATCCCCGTCGTTGCATCCAACTGATATTATATTATGCGAGTCATGGGCCACGGAAGAAGCGAGAGCGCCTTCCCTCAGACCAAATCCCTGAACCATGCCGAGTCCGATGTTTCCCGTACCATGGTGGCGTTCGACAACGGCAATCTTGATCAAATCCTGTTCAATATCCGCTACTACGACGCTATCTTCGAGAGGTGCCTTCCTGATGTACCCTTTTGTGATGATTTGATCTGGAATGAGACCAATTGTGCGGATGAACTCTCCCTTCTTACGTATGACGAATGAATTCGGCCCATAGGTCTTGATATTCATAGGGGACAGGTGGTTTGTAAGAGGCTGTTTGGCAAATTCCGCATGGAAACATCCTCCATCGTATATGATGCGTCCATTTTTAATGACCGTTTTGACCGTCACCGGACTGAGGGAAGACAATATCAAAATATCCGCCCGGTAGCCAGGTGCCACAGCTCCAAGATCCCTGAGGCCGAAGAAAAGGGCTGTGCTAAAAGTGACCATGACGATGGATAAAACCGGATCGACCCCTTCACCTGTGGCTAAGTCTATCAGATGGTTCAAGTGCCCTTTATCCCGGAGGTCATGGGGATGAAGGTCATCTGTAACAAACGAACATCGACCGACAGTTGCTGTCGAAACGATGGGAAGAAGGGCCCTTAAATTCTTTGCCAGGGTTCCTTCTCTAATCATGATGTGCATGCCGAGCCTGATCTTCTCTCTCACTTCGGAAAGCTCCGTGCATTCGTGGTCAGAGCGAAGACCCGCTGCAAGATAGGCGTTTAGGTCTTTGTCCGAAAGGAGTGGGGCATGACCATCCATTATCATATCTGAGAACGAGGCAATTTTTTCTAAGACCGTGTCCGCCCCTGTGATGACGCCGGGGTAATTCATCATCTCAGCCAAACCGAGCACGCGGCTCTCACCCTTCAGGCTCATAATGTCTGCCAGGGACAGAGCCGCTCCTGATGTTTCCAGATAGGTTGCAGGGACGCACGAAGGGAGCATGATATAAAAGTCTACGGGGAGTCCTTGCGAGCTTTTGATTATGAAATCGACGCCTCTTCGCCCCATGACATTAGCAATTTCGTGCGGATCGGCGACAATTGCGGTGGTCCCGTAGGGGAGAACGGCCTTTGCGAGTTCAGTTGTTGAAAGCATGGTGCTTTCAATGTGGAAATGACCGTCGATGAAACCCGGACATATATACAGTCCAGTTGCATCGAGATATTTTCCTCCTGCGTATGAACCGGTTCCAACTACCACGCCATCGTAGATGGCTACGTCCGTCTTGAGGATCTCGTGAGTAAACACATTGATCACACTGCCGCCTTTCAATATAAGGTCAGGCGCAATCTCCCCGCGTGCCGCGCGGATACGATTTTTTAGCACATCATTCATGCTAGCCTCTTCAACATTTCATATACTCCATGTAGAAGCGATAAAATGCCGCGATAACCAGCGCATGTGAAATTTTCCCATCACGTATCAGATCGGGGATGTCTGAAAGTGGCTGGAGGACCACCTCGATATCCTCCCGTTCATCCTGAATCGGTTGCCCTACGGGAAGAACATCTGTGGCAAGAAAAGTATAACAGAGATTGTTCTGAATGGCGGGATTCGGATGTACTATCCCCAGGGGGACCAGTGTCTCTTCCCTGTAGCCCGTTTCTTCCCTCAGTTCGCGCTGCGCCGCTTTCTCTGGTGAGTCCGATGGTTCCATGAGCCCGCCAGGGATCTCCAGTGTCATGTCCCGGATGCCAAAACGATATTGTCGGATCAACACAACGTCCTTCGTTGGCGTCAGGGGGATGATATTTACCCAGGATGGTGACTCCAGAACATAAAAATCGTGCATTCCGCTTGTACGCGGAGAACGGGCGCGGTCACGTCGCAGGTTGAAGACCCGGTATGACCTGTCCACATGACTTGAAATAATTGTCCAGGGTTTGAGAATCATAAGAAACCTCGAAGATCTTGGTTTGGACTGCAGGGAATATCGCTGGACGCGTCACATCTTTTCAAATAATAGGTCGTTTTGTCTGGCGCAGGAATTTTACCCGCCGTCTATGTGACGCGGGTTCTGCAAAAGCGGTCTAAAAAAACGAAAGGGTCATCGGATCGGGTGTATATAACACGCCGAAGGGGAAAAATGAAGCAAAACAATTTTAGAGCGCCTGGTGATGCAGAATGTCTTTACAAACTATATTTTTCAATGCTAACCTGAAACGCAATATAACTTTCATTACCCACGACCCCAAGGAGACGGAGATGAGCTTCATAAAAGTAAGATTTACTGATGACGTAGTAGATATCAGTTCGGAATTCAGAAAGAGCGTCGATGAGGTGTTCTCGCTGATCAATTCAACTTTTGCGGTTTTTCAAAACGTCTGGCGGCCGCAGGTGGATATATATGAATCCCCTGATGTGATCATGATCGTTGCGGATATTGCCGGTGTGATGACAGAAGATCTATATGTGGAGGTCCATCGCCGGATGCTGAGAATCTATGGCAAGAGGGTGACCCCGGCCAGGGAAAACACAAGGTATCACCTTGCCGAAATATCTTACGGTTATTTTGAGAGAAACCTTTCCTTGCCTCTACCCATTGATACCGAATCAATCACAGCGACTTACGCAGACGGGTTTCTTCAAATACGCATGAAAAAGATGCCAATGAATAGAGTTCGCAAAATACCCATTCATGAAGACTAATAAGGCCAGAAATAATCTTGCTGCACGGTAATTCATTTTGGAGGTTCCAATGGCGGAAGAAAAAGCGACTGAGGCGTTGAAGGTTCTGAAGATACCGGAAATCCTGCCTATCATGCCGTTATTTAACGTTGTCGTATTTCCGAATATGGTGTTTCCGTTGGAGGTATTTGGTCAGCAGACTATTACGCTTGTCGATGAGGCGATGGCTACAGACCGCGTTGTGGGCCTCGTCATGTCGAAGAAAGCGCCGACGGAAATCAAGAATCAGGCCGAGGATATTTATGGCATAGGGACAAGTGTAGTAATCGTGAAGATGGCAAAAACGGGCGAGAATGGCGCGACCCTTCTTGTGCAGGGCGTAAGCAGGTTCAAAATATTGGAATTTGTGGATGGTAAGCCTTACATGCGGGCTCGTGTGGAAGTAATGGAAGATGAGGTCGAAAAGGATATCGAGATAGAAGCGCTCATGGCAAATCTTAACGGGCTGTTTGACAGGATGGTCAAGTTATCGCCTGTTCTGCCTCAGGAATTTGGCGCCATGGCCAAGGCGATCACTTCTCCAACCGTGCTTGCTGACGTGATTGCATCGATCACAAATTCCGTGCCTGCCGAGAAACAGAAGATCCTGGAAATAGTCGATGTGAAAGAGCGCCTCAAGGAGGTTACGAGGCTCATAAGCCACCAATTGGAGGTTTTGGAACTGGGTAATAAAATACAGTCTCAGGTGAAGGACGATATTGACAAGAGCCAGCGGGAATACTACCTCCGTCAGCAGCTCAAGGCGATAAAGCAGGAATTGGGCGAGACGGATGAAACAAATGTCGAGATCACAGAATACCGGGCCAAAATTGACAAAAAAAATCTTTCCGCAGAAGCAAAGAAAGAAGCGGAGCGGGAGCTTGAGAGACTCTCCCACATGCATCCGTCTTCAGCGGAATATACTGTTGCCTCAACCTATCTGGACTGGATAACCGCCCTTCCCTGGAATGAAAGCACTGAGGACAACCTCGACATCAAGAAGGCCAGGAAAATTCTGGATGACGACCATTTCGGCCTGGATAAGGCCAAGAAGCGCATCATAGAGTATCTTGCCGTGCGTAAACTCAAACCTGATTCAAAAGGACCTATCTTGTGTTTTGTGGGTCCTCCCGGCACAGGCAAGACGTCACTCGCCCTTTCTATTGCCCACGCCCTAGGCCGCAAATTTATCCGCATAGCCTTGGGGGGTGTTCGCGATGAGGCGGAAATCCGCGGACACCGCAGGACATATGTAGGAGCCCTTCCCGGCCGAATTATCCAGGGTATCAGGCGGGCAGAATCAAACAACCCCGTATTTGTCCTCGACGAGATAGATAAGGTCGGCAGCGATTTTCGGGGGGATCCATCATCGGCCCTGCTCGAGGTACTCGACCCGGAACAGAACTATACCTTTATGGACCACTACTTGGATGTACCGTTTGACCTTTCTCACGTCATATTCATAACTACTGCTAACATACTCGATACGATTCCGCCTCCTCTGCGGGACAGGATGGAGGTTATCGAACTTCCCGGCTACACGCTGGACGAGAAGGTGAAGATTGCCGAACGCTATCTTATCCCGAGGCAGACAGCGGCCAATGGTCTCACCCAGGAGCAGGTCAGCTTCACCAAGAGCGCCATAATACTCATTATATCAGGATATACGCGCGAAGCCGGACTGAGAAATCTTGAAAGGGAGATCGGTACTATATGCCGGGGCGTGGCAAGTGTGGTGGCCGGAGGGGATCTCAAGAAGGCATCCATTACCGTTAAGGATTTGCATAAGTATCTGGGACCCGTGCGCATCATGTCCGAAGTCAGTGCGAGAACATCCAAGCCCGGTGTGGCTACAGGCCTTGCATGGACGCCGACGGGAGGAGATATTCTCTTTATTGAAGCAACGGCCATGAAAGGTAAGAAGGGTCTCACATTGACTGGACAGCTAGGAGACGTCATGAAGGAGTCCGCCACTGCTGCCTTGAGTTTCATTCGCGCCAATGCAAGCGATCTCGGCATATCAGTAGATTTTTTTGATGAGAATGATATTCATGTCCATGTGCCTGCCGGAGCAATTCCGAAGGACGGACCCTCGGCGGGCGTCACCATGCTTACTGCACTGGCCTCGCTTTTGACCGGGAGGAAGGTTAAGAAAGACCTTGCCATGACCGGAGAAATAACTCTGAGGGGACTCGTGCTTCCCGTCGGCGGCATTAAGGAAAAAGTGTTAGCTGCCCACCGCGCTGGCGTTAAGACAATAATCCTGCCCAAATGGAACAAAAAAGATATGGTTGACATCCCCCAGAAGGTGCAGAGGGACATGCAATTTTACTTCGTAGATGATATGCTTGAACTTTTAAAGATTGCCCTTGAGAAATGACCTAGGCTTTCCGGGGGTCCTACAAAATTCATCGTTGCTTTTCTATCAGGAACAGATGGGATACCCCACCAAAGATCGATCTTGACCTGACGATCCGGAAATCTTGCCCCTTCATTATTTCTTCCAATACCCTAGGTACGGGAAATTCCGTCACTGAGTCCCGCAAGTACCGGTAGGCATCATAGTCACCGGAAATGAGACCGCCAATCACTGGCACCGCATACTTCAAATAAACGCCATATATACATCTCCATAGAGGACTCTCCGGCAGAGAAAACTCGAGCACGGCGAAGCGTCCATTGGTGTTCAAAACCCGGTGTATCTCCGCGAGGAAGGCTTCCAGGTTATTCATGTTCCTGATACCGAAAGCCACCAAGGCCGAATTGAATGTCTCATTGCGGAAGGGCATAGAAAGGGCATCACCCTGAACTACAGAATACCGCGTACGAAGGCCCTGCTCATCGGCCTTTCCAAGGGCGCGCAAAAGCATCTGTCTTGAGAGGTCAACGCCTATGACGTTTCCGCCGCTGTGTGCGATAGGAATGGCCAAGTCACCGGTGCCAGTGGCTATATCGAGAACTGCGTCGCCAGCACGTATCTCCAGGAGATTTATGGCTGCCCTTCTCCAGGATTTATCTAGGGAGAAAGACAGAACTGTGTTGAGCAGGTCATAGGTTGGCGCTATTCTATCGAACATTCTCCCTATGATTGACGGTCTCTTATCCATCAATTCTCTCCATCCCGTGGAGATTGATGGTTCTCGCTTTTTTTCTTCTCATATTCGATTGCATAATTTTGCTTCCTATACTAATTTACTCTGCAAAGTTGCAACAGAAAACACTCTCTAGAGCATTGTTTTGCAATCTGCGTCACATATCGGGACTGAATCTCTGATTTTGGTGAGAACAACGGGTTGCGAACAGCACCTATAGACTCGCGTGGACTGTAGAGGTCATCTCAGACGATTAGTGGTTCCAGCCTTGCTTAAATATCCGTATTATGGTATGCATACATTGAACTGCCATTGAAATACGGAATTGGCGTAGTCTAAATGCCAGTATCATTTTGTCACGAATCTCAAGTAAAACCATTTATTGACAGTAGGCTCAACATTGTGTAGGTAAAACCGGCAGGCTCAATAAAGGAGAGGGTGGGTCCAAACGATTTTTTAACTAGCTTAAGGAGGAAGGTATGCGAAAGTTGGCAATAGGAATTGTCTTAGCTGTTGCAATTAGTATGATGTTTGTTCCAGTCGCATTTGCACAGAAATCACAGGCGGCAGGGTCTCCTGTGAAAACGGGTGCATGGACTCTGGGAATTCCCTCGTCTGTTTCAGTCGATTCAGGCTTTACGGGACGCGAGGCCATAGTGGTTGAATCCGGCGAGGTAGTCAAGATGGAGAAGATGGCCGGAGTGAAAGACGGCCAGCAGATGAAATTCAAGACGGCCCAGGGTAATGCCTATACAGTCTTTATGGGGCCCAAATGGTTCATTGAAAACCAGAAAATTAAATTTGCCGCAGGTGACAAAGTTATAGTCAGGGGGAAGAAATTCGGTTCCTATATCATAGCAACACAGATTAGCAAGGGCGATTGGACCATGAAACTTCGTAATGAAGAAGATGGTCAGCCAAGCTGGGAATGCTGTTTTCCCGGTGCGGTTAAAATGCAGTAAAAACCGGCGACCCACCCAATTTTTTTAGCTGGTTTCAGCAACTGGAATAAGATCCGCGATACATCAATTGCTAATTCTGTCAGCTGTAAGGATTTTTCAAGCGATTCACCGACGATATCGGGATCGGTCTTCCCGCTTCCAGGGAAGGCCTTTTAGTAATCATTAGATAATAGTAATATTTCTCCGGGAAAGGTTGCGATTATGATGACATGGCGTAGGGTGTGTAAGGGACTATTGTTCTTTATCTCTTTTCTCTTTTTAAATCATCTGACTGTCCCGCCCGTTTTCTCTGCGACGGACAATGTACCGAGAATCACGGCTCAAGCACTGAAGGCTAAGATGGACAAGGGAGAGGACATATTGATCATCGATACCCGAACAGGCAATGAATATGAGGGCAGCAGGATCAAGATCAAAGGAGCAGTGAGGATCTCCATTGTCAAGATAGGAGAAATGGCCGCGAAACTCCCTAGGGATAAGGAGATTGTAACATACTGCACCTGACCCAATGAAGAGACAAGTGCCGGTGCGGCACGGATATTAATGGAAAATGGTTTTAAAAAGGTGAGTGCCCTGAAAGGCGGGTTTCATGCCTGGACGGATGCGGGCTATCCCACGGAACCCAAGTAACGAACGTCACATCATAAAGTTACGAGACGGGAAAGCCACAGGTATTTCCACAAATTATTCACACGCACGTTACATGCAAACGGATAGGGAACGTTAGCTGGCTACTTTGTTTTTATTTCGAATTGCTTCGCCAGAAGATCATCAAAGGAGCGACAGTTCCAGCAAATTATCCGGCCACTCCTGTCGATCAAAGCCTTGAGCGGCACGCCACCAACGCCATAACTCCGGTAGACCGTTCCATCTTCGTCGAGGAGGGTGGAATAGGGGATGTTGTGTTTCCTTGAAAAGGCTGCAACCTTTTCCTTCGATTCCATGACGTCGATCGAAAGAAGAACCAATCCTTTTTCGTTATATGAGGAGTAGATTTCTTTAAGCTGTGGAATTGTGCTGCGGCATTCAGGGCACCACGTAGCCATGAAATACAGTACAATTGTCTTTCCTTTGTAGTCACTGAGTCTTACATTCCGTCCATCCAAATCTTTCAAGGTAAAATCGGGGGCACGGTCATCCTGATTTCCTTGTCCAAGCACAATATTTTGGATTGGGAAAAAAGTGATGATACTGCAAATAAGTATGAAATTGAAAAGCCATCGGACGGGCATTTTCATAATCAGCCTTTATTGTTAAGATGCATTTTTTGAGATCAGACTTTCTATTGGAAAAAGTATAGAAAGAAAGCAACTATCTGTCAAGAACAAATGAAGAAAAAATGAAGAGCACATATGAAGGAACAAATGAAGGAACAAATGAAGGGAGAGCGAAGATTAGTCCCTCTCATGCATCTGCCGTCATTGCCCCTGTCTTTTAATAGAATCAACAAACGCAGGTACAAAATACCTGTGCCTGTTCGTCTTAGCTAAACCCGCATGAGGAGATTTTTGCACGTCAGTAGATGTGTTCCCCCCCTTTCATCTTCATCGTCAAGGAAGAGATTCCATTGTCTAAGTTTTGGGGCTTCGGAACTTATTATCTTTTTGACACACTCGACCAATTCTACTATATCTAAAAATTCAAGAGGGCCTTATCAGATGGTAGAGGATGCAGATGATGTTGTTTTGCCATGTGATATTTCCTTACTACTGATACATCTCTTCTTCATGAAGACGTCAAGATAAGAGGCAGGAAAGAATGTTGCAGCGTCTGTTCAAAGGATCATCTGGAAAAGAGCAGTACAAGATTACGTGGAATGATGATTCATATACCGGACAGGGAACGTTTATGTGGCCGGACGGAAGCCAGTATACGGGAGAGTGGATGGATGGCTTTCCGCAAGGAGTGGGAACATATGTGTGGTCCGATGGCAGCAGATATGAAGGTGAATGGCATCAGGGCTTGCCGCATGGAAACGGAGAATATACATATTCAGACGGGACAAGATATGAAGGCGAGTGGAAGGGTGGAATCGAAAGTGACGGGAAAGCCCGATTGGCGTTAGAACTGCGGGCAAGAGTGGAGGCTGAACAAATAGCGAGGGCAGAGACAGGGGCAGAGGAGCGAATTCAAACGGATGCCCAGGTGGTGCTAAAGCTCCGGGCAAGGAAAGAAGCTGAAGCCAAGTTGAAAGAGGAAGCCGTAGCAGGTAATAAGGTAGGCGAGGAGGCAAGAGCAAGAGCGGAAGCTGAGGCGAGAGCCGATAAGGAAGTGAAGGCACGCGCCCGTATAGAGGCACGGTTGGCGGCCGAATTGAAGGCGAGAGAAGAGGTGGAAGCGAAGTTTCGAGAAGTCGCGAATGCGGGCAAGAGGGCGGCAGAGGAAGCAAAGGAAAGGGCAGAGGCAGAAGCAAGGGCGCGAATGGAACTAGAAGCTCGGTTGGCGCAGGAGACAAGGGCGAGAGAAGAAGCCGAAGAGAAGCTCAAAAGAATGGCGCAGGCAGAGAAGAAGGCGGCAGAGGAGGCAATAGCGAGGGCAGAAGCAGAGGCAAAGGCGCGGGCCCATTTGGAAGCGCGAATGGCAACCGACTTAAAAGCAAGAGAAGAGGCCGAAAGGATAGCGAGGGAGGAAGCGGAAGCCGCAAAGGCGGCAGAGGAAAAAGCAAAGTCCCGGGCAAAGGCGGAGGCAGAGGTGCGGGCCAAAGTAGAGGCGCAGTTGGCGGCGGAACTCCGGGCGAGAGAAGAAGCCGAAGAGACGTTCGGAAGAGTGGCGGAAGTAGAGAAGAAAGCGGCAGAAGAGGCAAGAGCGAAGGCGGAGGCAGAAGCAAAAGCTCGGGCCCAAGCAGAAGCCCGCTTGGTGGCTGAGTTGAAGGCGAGAGAGAAGTCTGAAAAGGTAGCGAGGGAGGAAGCGGAAGCCGCAAAGGCGGCAGAGGAAAAGGCAAAGGCCCGGGCAAAGGCGGAGGCAGAGGTGCGGGCCGAAGTGGAGGCGCAGTTGGCGGCGGAACTCCGGGCGAGAGAGGAAGCTGAAGAGACCTTCAGGAGAGTGGCAGAAGTAGAGAAGAAGGCGGTAGAAGAGGCAAGAGCGAAGGCGGAGGCAGAAGCAAAGGCTCGGGCCCAAGTAGAAGCCCGCTTGGTGGCTGAGTTGAAGGCGAAAGAGAGGGCTGAAAAGGTAGCGAGGGCGAAAGCGGAAGCAGAGGCAAAGGCGAGGGCCCATGTGGAAGAGCAGTTGGCAGTGGAACTCCGGGCGAGAGAAATAGCGGAGGCAAAGACGAGGTCTGATTTGGAGGCCCGATTGGCCAGGGAATTGAAGGCAAGAGAAGAAGCGGAACTGCAGTTCAGAGAGATTGCCGCCGCAGGGAAGAAGACAGCTGAGGAGGCGAAGGTAAGGGCGGAAGCAGAGGCAAAGGCTCGGGCCCAAGTAGAAGCCCGCTTGGCTGCAGAACTGCGGGCGAGAGAGGAAGCGGAAGCGTGGTTCCGAGGGGAAGCAGAGGCGGCGAAGAGGGCTGAAGAGGAGGCAAAAGCGAAGGCGGAGGCGGAAGCGAAGGCGCGTACCCAAGTAGAAGAGCAGTTGGCAGCAGAACTCCGGGCGAGAGAAGAAGCCGAAGCAAGGTTCGCAGAGGCCGCCGGCGCTGGCAGGAAAGCTGAAGAGGAAGCCAAAACTAAGGCGGAAGCGGAGGCGAAGGCGCGTGCTGCTATAGAAGCCCGGTTGGCGGCCGAGCTGCGGGAGAGAGAAGAAGCGGAAGCACGGTTCAGAGAAGAAGCAGAGGCAGCGAAGAAGGCCGAGGGGGAGGCGAAGGCTAAGGCTGAGGGGGAGGCAAAGGCAAGGGCTGAAGTGGAAGACCGGCTGGCCGCCGAGATGAAGGCGAGAGAGGAAAGTGAAAATAGAGCCAGAGAGGAAACTGAAGCCGGGAAGAGGGCGGAAGAGGAAGCGAAAGTAAGAGCAGAAGCAGAAGCCAAGGCGCGGGCTGAAATAGAGGGACGCTTGGCAGAAGAGGCGAAAGCCAGAGTGGAGGCAGAAGCCAAGCTGAGGGCAGAATCGGAAGCGAGGTCTAAGGGGGAAGCAGAGACTAGGGCACGAATTGAAATAGAGGCACGCTTGGCGGAAGAAGCGAAGGCAAGGGAAGAGGCCGGAAAGGGGGCTAAGGCAGAGGTACAAGCTAGAGCCGGGGCGGACAAAGAAGAAGCAAAGGCAATACGCAAAACAGAAGAGGAGACTGAAACCTTTGGAAAGAAGGCGGCTATTTCACATGGACAATGGTCCATAGCGTATCCTGACGGCCGAAGTTATATGGGTCAGCTAAAGAATGCTCTTCCTCAGGGTCAGGGAACCATGATCTTCCCCGGCGGTGAGAAGTATATAGGCGAGTGGAAAGCGGGAGAAAGGGATGGGCAGGGCCTTTTAATTCTCGCAGATGGTTCCGTCTACACAGGTCACTGGAAAAACGATGTCAGAGAAGGCGAAGGAGTATTGATCCTGGCTGGTGGTCGAAAATATACAGGCGGATGGAAGGCTGATCAATTCCATGGTGAAGGAGTAGATATCTACCCGAATGGGAAAAAATACGAAGGTCAATACAAAATGGGAAAATATGAAGGGAAGGGTACGTTGATCCTTCCAGACGGCACAAAATATGTGGGCGAATTTAAGGATGGGTTATCCAATGGGAACGGGGTGTTGACATATCCAAACGGAGACCGATACTCAGGTGAGTTCAAGAGTAACAAGTATCATGGGCGAGGCATACTCTCCCTGACCGATGGCAGAAGATATGAAGGTGAACTCGAAAATGGCCTGCCTCACGGTAAGGGGACGATGACATTGGCAGACGGCACGACATATGTGGGCCGGTTTGAGAACGGCAAATTTCGTCGGACAGTGAAATAACAACCCGTGTGAAACAGGAGAGGGGTATTGAAAAAGCTGGTCAAAGAAATCTTTGAAAGTGGACAAGTTGACTTTGCATTGAAGGATGATGGCCATGACGGTAAGGGAGTTTACGGCCATCCGGATGGGAGCAGTTATGATGGCCTGTTTCAGGGAGGTTCTTTTCATGGGACGGGGATCTTTGTATGGCCCGATGGAAGCAAGTACGAGGGACATTGGGAGAATGGCCTTCCAAACGGACAGGGGGTCTTGGCCCTTGTTGATGGCAGCCGTTATCAAGGTTCATGGAGGGAAGGACAAATCAACGGAATGGGAACAATGACCTTGCCCGATGGAAGCGAATATACGGGACAGTGGAAAAACGGCAGTAAGAACGGGGATGGGGTGTTAACACTTCCGGACGGTAAGAAGTACGACTGTGAATGGAAAAATGATATGTTCCATGGGAAGGGAATTTTGACATTTCCGGACGGTTCTATGTATGAAGGGAAATGGAAGGAAGATAAGTTTGACGGCAAGGGGATATTAACCCTTCCGGACGGTTCGAAACATGAGGGCGAATGGTCCGGCAATAAATTTAAATTCCTCTTCAAAAAAGGGATGAGATAGTTATCAAAAGTGGCCGCCAGGTATTCCGTCCTGGCGATGGAATGTCAACTCCCGATCACCAGAAGGATATCACTCCTTGACAGGTATATCCTTTGTCCTTATATTAGCACAATAGAAAATTAACATATTTTAAGGCGAAGGCGCGTGCTGGCTGAGTGAGAAGGCGACCGGATATTTGCGGACTTTTTTTGATGTGACTCAAACCATGTTTTCGTCCTTCTCTCTTAAGGAAATCCTGAAAATCTTGGTGAAGAAGACGGTCAGCGCAACCGGGGCGAAGGCAGAAAGTCTAAGGCTTATAGACGATCCGCGTATCGAGTACGCTCGTGAAAATGAACGGGGGGGGATTGCCTCGATATTTTTATCTTCCTATCATAGCAGGAAGCGTGTTATCGGGATACTGAGGCTCTATTCACAAGAGATGAGGCAATATAGTGGAGACGAGGTAGCCTTCCTCGCAGGCGCGGCAGAGCTCGCCAGTCTTGCCATCATAAATGCCAAGCTGTACGAAAAAACCAAGTACGATCTTTCATACTGGATGACGACGCAGGAATATTTCGATGCAAAGAACACTCAGCGGAAATGATCTGCACATGCCGACAAAGTTTTCCGAGGCTTACCTGGCATTTATGTATTTTACAATTGGCATACGTAGTCGGGTATCGCCCAGGTTCCGGTCTTTCGCCAAGACTTCCTGCGTAAGATCTGAAGCCGCTTCGAAGTTGTTTAAACGAGAGAATTAAATGAAATATATCGATGAGTACAGAGACCGGTCGCTTGTAAAGGGCCTGAGCGCCGCCATAGAAAAACGGGCTGAGAAGATAGGAAAAGAAATTACCCTCATGGAGATCTGCGGAACTCACACCCATGTGATTGGCCGCTTCGGAATCAAGAACCTTCTGCCGGAAAACATAAGGCTTGTCTCAGGGCCCGGTTGCCCTGTCTGTGTCACGTCTATCTATGATGTCGATAAAGCCCTCTACCTTGCGGAAATGAAGAACACAATCTTTGCCACCTTTGGAGATATGCTCAGGGTGCCCGGTACAGGATGCGCAAGCCTCCAGAAATCTCGGGCGGCGGGAGCGGATGTCCGGGTAATTGCGTCGACTGCGGATTGTATTGATATTGCCGAGAGGAACACTACGAAGGAAGTGTGTATGATGGGCATCGGTTTTGAAACGACGACTCCCATGGTGGCCTCTGTCGTTGAGCTCTGCCGGAAAAAAGGGATTAAAAACTTTTCTGTCTTCTCCGTGCACAAAGTTGTGCCTCCGGCGCTGAAGACCCTCATCGAGGACCCTTCCCTTAATATTGACGGATTCATCTGTCCCGGACATGTAAGTACGATCATAGGTTTAAGTCCATACAATGTAATCGCGGAGGCTGGAAGGGCCGCCGTCATTACAGGTTTTGAACCCGTTGATGTTCTGGAAGGAATACTGATGATCTTAGGTCAGATTGTTGAAGGGAAAAGAGAGGTTGCCATACAGTATGCCAGGGGCGTCAAACCCCAGGGAAACCCGCGTGCGCGGGATATTATAAACAGGGTCTTCTGTACAGGAGACGCAGACTGGCGGGGGCTTGGCAAAATACCGTCAAGCGGTCTTTTTCTGCGCGATGACTTTAAAGCCTTTGACGCACTTGAAAAATTTGACGTTCCCCCCATTCACTCAGAAGAGATCAAGGGCTGTAGTTGTGGGGACGTCCTGAAGGGCGTTATGCTTCCCGGTCAGTGCTCCTTGTTCAGAAAGACGTGTACCCCGACCAATCCCATAGGTCCCTGCATGGTGTCATCAGAGGGCACCTGTGCGGCCCATTACAAGTATCACCTCGATTCTTAAAAGACGCGACTTTCTTTTTGGAAGAGGAACTTGATCTGAGCATTCAAATGATAAGTGTGGGAGCAAACAAGATTCAGTGATCAAGAGAGTACGCTACCTGTTTTCCGGCGTTGTTCAAGGTGTGGGATTCCGTCCTTTTATCTATCGCATAGCAACAAGACATTCGCTGTCAGGTTTCGTTCAGAATCGCCCGGACGGGGTCATTGTCGAGGTGGAAGGCCCTGCAGACGCTCTCGAATCCTTCATGTCCAGTGTGAACAAAGAACTCCCTCCTCTTGCCGACATTTCGGGGATTTCCTCAGAAAATATAGAAGTCAGTAACGATGAGACATTCCGGATTATTGAGAGTGATACCAGAGGCACCGGGAAAGTTTACATTACGCCTGACATAGCCACCTGCGATGACTGCTTGAAGGAACTTTTTGATCCTGCCGATCGAAGATTCCGCTATTCCTTTATCAACTGCACAAACTGTGGCCCCAGGTTGACGATTATCAAGGACATCCCTTATGATCGGATCAACACGTCCATGTCCTGTTTCCACATGTGTGACCTGTGTCAGGCCGAATATGAAAACCCTGCAGACCGCCGTTTTCATGCCGAACCAAATGCCTGTCCTGCCTGCGGACCATCACTTAGTCTTCTTGATGGAAAAGGGAATCAACTTTCTTACGGAGACCCCCTTCATAAGACCATCGAATTGCTTCTTTCCGGATATGTAGTTGCCATAAAAGGTCTTGGGGGTTTTCACCTTGCCGTTAATGCGAACGATGACAAAGCTATAGAAGGGCTAAGGTCACGGAAATTCAGGGAGGAAAAACCGCTCGCCATCATGGTGAGAGATGTTGCAACGGCCTCGCGGATTTCCAGGATCGGGAGGGAGGAAGAACTCATTCTCCTATCTCCTCAGCGGCCTATAGTCCTTGCCCGGAAGAGACGGGGCGCCATAATCTCCCCCGCCGTTGCCCCGGGTGTGTCTGATTTTGGCGTAATGCTCCCTTATACGCCGCTCCATCACATGCTTTTGGCAAAACATTTTCGCGCCCTCGTTATGACCAGTGCAAACCAGGTGGATGAGCCCATCTGCATCGAAAACGGGGAGGCAGTGAAACGCTTGGAAGGCATAGCTGATTACTTCCTTGTACATAACAGAGATATCCTTGTGCGGTGCGACGACTCCATCGCTACTGTATCTTCCGGACAAAGAAGAATGGTCCGTAGGTCAAGAGGGTTTGCCCCGAAACCGTTAACCCTAGCGAGGTCTTATCCTCCCGTCCTTGCCCTAGGCCCCCAGATGAAGACGACCATCTGCATCTTGAAGGGAAACCTTGCCTTCCTGAGTCCTCACATAGGAGACATGGAAACCCCGCAGGCGAGGGATTTTTACCTGGAAAGTCTCACACTCATGCAGAAGATTGCTGAATGCCGGCCCGAGACTGTCGCCTGCGATCTCCACCCCGCATACTATACAACGATGTTTGCAGAGGGCCTCTCCGTATCCAGCATCATTCGAGTACAACACCACCATGCCCACATCGTAAGTTGTATGGCGGAAAATGGCATTGAGGGAGAGGTCATCGGCATTGCCATGGACGGAACCGGATACGGTAAAGACGGCACTGTATGGGGAGGCGAATTCCTCGTTGCATCCGAGTCGGACTTCACGCGTGTTGGCCATATAGCAACGTACCTCCTCCCGGGCGGTGAGAAGGCTATCAGGGAACCCTGGCGGATTGCCGTAAGTCTTCTTAAAGAGGCATACGGCGATGAGTGGCCGGATGTTGCAAAAAGCCTGGATATAGTTCCTGAGAAATCCTATTACGAAACGATGGACAGGATAATGAAGCAGAGATTCAATTCTCCCATAACGTCAAGTATGGGAAGGCTCTTCGACGGTGTTGCCGCTATCTTGGGTCTTCGCCGGAAGGTTACCTTCGAGGGCCAGGCGGCGATGGAACTCGAGGCAATGGCGAGGTATGGGAGCGGCAGAGTCATGAAATTTGCCATCGAAGAGACCGGTGGAGTCATTCGCCTAGATTTCTCGCCCATGATCCGGGCAATCACTAAGAGGCTTCAGGCAGGAAAGGATAGCAGTGAGCTCGCCTTTTCCTTTCACCTTACCCTGCAGACTGCCTTCTGCGAAATGGCCCGGACGATACGGAATAATACGGGGCTGAACCGGGTCGTTCTGAGTGGAGGGTGCTTCCAGAACCGCATCCTGACCGAAGGAACAATAGGGGAGCTTGATAAAGCGGGCTTTGATGTTTATTTTCACACTGCAACACCAACCAACGACGGCTGTATCTCTCTCGGGCAGGCTGTATGTGCAGGGGCGCAGGAAATGCGGTAACTGATGGAATTTGATCTTCGTAAATTATCCTCGCAGGTGCTCTGAATCTTTCTTCTGCCATTCTGAATGAAATGAATGTTACACGGTGAGCGGTCACGAAAAAGAGAAGAGACAACTACGCATATTGAAGAGATTCTGATAACTCTATTGCTCTTGCGGGGCGTTTTCTGAAGATAGGATGACGTTTGGCGGCAAGGTTAATGATATGGCTGATCATCTCGCCGTGCGAGTAGCCCATAAATTCAGCGGCGCAGGCCATACTGGCTTCGGCACTTACATCGGAGTTGGGATTAACATCGAGTATGTAAAAAATGCCGTCTCGAAGCCTGATGTCGAGCCTGGCATAGTCGCGGCAGCCAATAGTCTTGTAAGCCAGAATGCTGGTCTTCTTCAGCCGTTCATGCTCGAGGTCATTAAGGGGTGCGGGCAACTGCAGGCCAATCTTCACATAGTGGGATGAGCCCGGAATGAACTTGGAATCGTAGGTGCAGAGACGATCACGCACATCCTCGAAGAGGGTGAAATCCATTTCTGCGGGTGGCAACATCCGAGTATTGCCATTGCCCCAAAGGCTGACGTGAAATTCCCGCCCATCAATGAAGTCCTCAACGAGAGCGGGTTGACGGAATGCTTCGATGATATAAGCAATTCGATCGCGCAGCTCATGAGGTGAAGTGACAACGGCGTCCGTAGTTACCCCGTAACTGCAGTGTTCTCTGGATGGCTTCACGATGGCTGGAAAACAGTTCCAATCGTTGATATCAAGGGAATTATAAATACGCCAGCGTGGCGTCGGCACATGGGCTTTTTCCAACCGTCGCTTAACCTTCTCTTTATGCCAACAGAAGCGCAACACTTCAGGCGTTGAGCCTGTGTATGTGAAATCGAGCTCCTCGAACGTCTCTGCAGCGAGTGCTTCACTGTGTGGCACGCCGGGAATCTCTTCGCACCAGTTGAAGACGATATGCCGATAGGGGTCGTAGGAGTTGAGGCACGAACTAAGATCGGCGTTGATGACAGGCACATTGGTAACAGGATGGCCCTGCTCTTCCAAGGCTGACTGAAGATTTGCGACCTCTTGAAGTGTGAGATCTATGTCGGCTGGATCCCATGCTTGATCGATATTGTGGAGCAATAGGACCGGCAGATCGGTGCGACCTCTCGCTAAAGGCATATTGCGCCACCTCCTTCTTACGGGTTCACCTGGAGCAGTTTAAAGATGCTTCATATTTTTAAGAAGTTGGACCACGCCCGATTAAATCGGGACATGGCCCGTGCTCCCGGAAATAGCAGTGCAATTGTTTCATGCCCTAACGGCTCCGGAGACGTGAGAAAATCTGTGGTACGGAGTCTCGCGATATTTTGTCGGGCCGCTTTTTCTGTTTTCGCCTCATTCGTATATTATATGTTATCTCTTCATAAAAAAATTTGCAGAATTTTTCAAGTTTTTTTTTGCACATTTGCAAAATTTTTTAATAGACACACCCAGAAGAAAAAAATGAGGAAGGCTATGATAGATGGAGAAATAGATTTTACTGAGGAAGCATCGTGAGGCCGGAGAAACTGTCACTGTACAAATTGCGAAGAAGCTTCTGGTGCATTCCTTTTTGCCTTGTCCAGTGGCGCCTAGGGTTTGCCGGACAGGCGCCACACGAACTGGCGCAGCCTCTCGCAAACATCCATTGGTAATCTCTCTCTTCAACGTTTGTCGGAATTCAGATAGGCGTCACGTTCATCAGAGAGCCAGCGGGTCCACTCTTCTATGCCCTGTCCCGTTTTACAGGAGACCTCGATGATCTTAATTCCCGGATTCAGTTTGACGGCCCTCTCTTTTGCGGCATCCATGTCAAAATCAGCAATACCGAGATAATCTATTTTATTGATTAACAGTACATCGCATATGCTGAACATCATGGGATACTTAAGTGGCTTATCATCTCCTTCAGGGACGCTTAGTATCATCGCCTGCTTATGGGCACCCGTATCAAATTCAGCGGGACACACGAGATTTCCGATATTTTCAATGATGACAAGATCAAGACCGGTGAGGTCCAGTTCATTGATGGCCAATTTGATCATGGAGGCGTCCAGATGACAGAATCCCCCCGTCTTTAGCTGGACCGCCGGGACTGCCTCTTTGACGACCTTCTCCGCATCGATCACGGAATCAATGTCACCCTCGATCACGGCGATTCTCACGGCTCCTTTCAGCTGCCGGATCGTGCGCAAGATAAGGCTCGTCTTTCCGCCTCCCGGTGAAGCCATAAGATTCAGCATGAAAACCTTATGCCTTTTGAGTGTATCTCTGATCTCATCGGCAAGGTCTTTGTTATCGGACAGGATGTCTTCCTTGATTTCAATCAGGCGGATGTCTGCCATTGTTTCGCTCCTTATTATGAAATCGTTATATCTTTGATATAAAATTCACGACCGGAGACCAGCGTCACCTTGGCGCCGTTACACGCGGGGCAAGTGAAATCTTTCGTGTGACTGAGAGAAACCTGGAAGGTATTCTTGCATTCAGTGCACTCAAATATAATGGGCGCTCTTTCAATCTCCAGTACAGCCCCTTCTGCGATAGTGCCTTTACTCAGGTAATCAAAGTAGTGCTGAATGCACTCGCCGACAAGTTCACTGAGCTCACCTATCTTAAGTCCAATGGTAAGAACCTTTTCCGCTCCATTCGTCTGGGCGTGTTTCAAGACGATATTAAGAATACTCTCTGTTACAGATAGTTCGTGCATTTCCCGGGCTTGGATCCGGCAATAGCCCGCCTCCTTTCCAAAAAGTCTATTACATGAGCGGAGCAAATATCAATTAAAAAAAGGAGACTGCGCAAATATGCACTATCTGCTGAGACACGTCTTCTTTGTTATCTTCTTTGTTATTGACACAGCAAACCCTTTCCTATACTAATCCACTAGATATCTTGCGCCTGACAATCGAAGTTTTTGGATCGGGGGAATGGAACTGATCATTAATTTTGCAGATTTTTTTATTCACCTTGACCGGTATCTCGCGTCTATCATTGGGTTCTTTGGCTGTTGGACATATTTCATTTTCTTCCTAATTATATTCTGTGAAACCGGCCTTGTGGTCACGCCTTTTTTGCCCGGAGATTCTCTTCTATTTGGACTGGGTACCTTTGCTGCCATGGGAGCGCTCCAGATCGAATGGCTGCTCTTCGTCCTTGCAATTGCCGCTGTAGCGGGCAATATGGTAAACTATGCTATAGGGAAGTTCGTCGGTCCCAAGGTCTTTCACAAGGAGAACGACCGTTTTCTCAACAAAGAGTATCTTGACCGTACCCACGGTTTTTATGAAAAGCACGGAGGCAAAACGATAGTCATCGCGAGATTCATACCTATAATACGCACGTTTGCGCCTTTTGTGGCGGGCATCGGCAAGATGTCGTATTCGCGATTCAGCATCTATAATATCGTCGGCAGCGTTGCCTGGGTTGTCCTCTTCATCTGCGGGGGCTATTATTTCGGCAATCTTCCCGCTGTCAGGCGCAACTTCGCCATGGTCGTCTTTGCTATTATCGCAATTTCCGTTCTGCCAATGGTAATAGGGTATGTCCGCAGCCGCAACTGGCATATTAGTGGGAAGACCGTGGAGAGGCATGATGACTCGGGTGATCTAAAGACGAAAATCACGAAGAAGACGACGCTCTTTCTGATTCTCGGCCTCATCTTTTGTTCGGTGACAACAGTCCGGGCAGAAAGTCAGAGCATTGTGAAAATCGGCAGTGACCTGACGATTGAGGAAGGCACTAAGGTTTACAACGTCTTGGTTGTAGACGGACAGATTACAGTCGAAGGCACAGTGGAAAACCGTGTGGTAGCCATCGGAGGGTCAGTAGTCCTGGCAAAAACGGCCGTCGTCGGCGGGAACGTCTTTTGCCTCGGAGGGATCGTTGTCAGGGGAAGAGGTGCAGACGTCACGGGGAGCATCACCGAGATCAATTCCAATGATATCTCTCAGGCTGTGACAAACGCCCTCAGCGAAGAATGGGAAGGATGGTCATGGATATTTGCCATTATCTCCATGTCTATTTTCCTCGGTATCCTGATCATTACCGTCGTGACGGTACTGCTGATTCCAAAACCCGTGCGATTGATTTCAGCAGCCATTAAGGAGAAGCCTTTCAAAGTCACTGCGTGGGGCCTTAGCGGACTGGTGTTGATTGTTCCATTGGCTGTACTTCTGGCGATTTCAGTTGTCGGCATTGTCCTGATTCCCCTGGAGATGACCATCGTTCTATGCTCAGTACTCCTCGGTTTTATTTCAGTGTCACAGCTTGTCGGAAGAAAATTATTCACTGTCCTCAAGAGGAACGATCAAAGCATGATGCAGGAGACCATATGGGGGCTTGTCGTCCTTTGGCTCATCGGTTGGATACCTTATGTGGGCTGGATGATCAAAGTATGCGCCATCGTCCTTGGCATGGGAGCAGTTCTCTCGACCCGCTTCGGCACCAATCAGCACTTATAAAATCACAGATTTATCAATATTGCAAAATAGTTCTACTTATTGTAAAAATCCCGTGCAACGACGTTTCCTGCAGCATGGGCCGCCCATTCATGGGGATTAGTGAAAATCGGCTTCGCGGGAGTGAAGTCGGGACGATTTGGATAATACAGGAGGCCTTCTTTGGGAAAGATCTTCGGCACGGATGGCATAAGGGGCATCGCCAATGAATATCCGATGACGGCTGAAATGGCCTTGAACATTGGTCGCGCTACGGCCCATCTGTTCAAAAAGAAAGGGCATGTGGCAAAGATCATTATCGGGAAAGATACCCGTATCTCCGGGTATATGTTTGAGAGTGCCCTCGTATCGGGAATTTGCTCCATGGGGGTGAATGCTATTATGGCCGGTGTCATGCCGACGCCGGGAATTGCCTTTCTTACAAACAGCATGAGGGCTGATGCGGGTATCGTGATATCCGCATCACACAATCCGCTTCAGGATAACGGCATCAAGATATTCTCTTCTCAAGGATTCAAGCTTCCCGACGAAAAGGAGCTTGCCATAGAGGATTTTATTTTCGCAAACGACAAAGATAAAGAGCGCCCTGCACCGGGGGATCTGGGCAAGGTGTATCGTTTGGATGACGCGAGGGGGAGATACACGGTTTTTCTAAAGCATACCTTTCCCAAGGAATATACCCTGGAGGGAACGAGAATCGTCCTTGATTGCGCGAATGGGGCAACGTACAGGATAGCCCCGGACACCTTTTTCGAGCTGGGGGCTCAAATAACCACCCTGTTTAATCATCCTGATGGAGTAAATATAAACGTCAACTGCGGATCACAGTACCCGGAAGAACTCGCCCGCGAGGTGGTGAAGCGGAAAGCGGACATCGGATTTGCATTCGATGGTGACGGCGACCGCCTCATTGCCGTTGATGAAAAAGGTGCGGCTCTAACGGGCGATCAGATCATTGCCATATGTGCAAGGATGATGAAAGAAGAAGGGACACTTACCAATAATCTGGTCGTGCGCACCGTAATGAGCAACATTGGCCTGGGTATCGCACTCAAAAGGCTGGGCATTAATTCCATAATGGCCAATGTGGGGGACAGGAACGTCCTGGAGGAAATGCGTGCCAGAGGTGCGGCAATAGGCGGCGAGGACTCGGGTCATTTGATCTTTCTCCCACACCATACAACGGGAGACGGCATGATAACAGCGTTGCAGGTGCTAACTGCGATGAAGAGAGAAGGGAAATCGCTTTCCGAACTCGCAAAGATTATGACCGTATTTCCGCAGATGCTGATCAACATAGACGTTAAAACAAGGCCTGACTTGTCAACAGTGCCGGAGATTGTAAAAGCAATCCAAGGCGCAGAGGATGCCCTGGGTGATAAGGGCCGCGTTTTGGTGCGTTATTCGGGGACTCAGAATATGTGCCGGGTTATGGTTGAGGGCCCCACACAGAAAGAAACAGAAAAATATTGCCGCCAAATCGCTGAAGTGGTGAGAGCGAAGCTCGGCTGAGAGAGAAGATCGGCGAATGCAAGGAATCTTTTGATCGCCATAAGGCCGTGGATAGAACCGTCCATGATGGAATAGAAAAGGCTCGTCCTTGTTCTTATCGAGGCGGATGAGCCTGCAAACTCGTTATTCAATTTTGACTTTGACTTCCTTGCCCTTGGCTTTGTCGCTCTTGTGCATCCTTACCTCAAGAACCACATCCTTAAATGTGGATTTCGCCTCGTCAGCTTTTACTTCCTTGGGAATGCTGGGGGTGCGGCAGAACGATCCATAGGATCGCTCCACCATGTGATAGTCTTTTTTCTTGAGTGCTTCTTCCTGCTTCTTTTCCCGGGAAATAGTGATGGTATTGTCCGATAGTGTCACCTCGATGTCTTCCTTTTTCATGCCCGGGAGTTCAGCCTTCATCACCACGTCCCCATCGGACTTGAATATGTCCCCATCGGGAACGATCTCCTGCATTGTGGCCATTCTCCACTGGGAAAGCTGAACGGGGCGAAGGGCTTGAAGAAAATATCATCAAACCATTTGTCGAGATCTCTGAAGGGCATGAGAGGCCGCGCTTCCGACCTTACCACTTCTTTTCCTTCTTCTTTTGCCACGATACATGCCCTGTACTGGTTGTTTGCTTCCTTTGGCTTATTATTCCGCCAAAGATTGTCTTATATTAATTGTTTAACCCCGATTTAGTTTTCCAGTCCGGTATCGCATGGTATCGTGGCGAACAGCGTGTACTGCTGTTCAATACCGGCCGATCACTGTCCAGAATGCCTCTGTGCCGCCTCAATCGGGCAGTTTTTTCTTTCCCGACCATTGCCGGAAGGACTCAATCTGCTTGCCTAGCTCCTTGGCCAGAGCGCTGCCATGAGAAGCTGCAAGGACCTGGTACATTTGTATCGTCGCTTCTGCGAGCCTGTCCTGAGCCCTGAGGATGAAAACAGGTTCATCAGCGCCGATCTTGGGGATATTAATCTTGCCGTATTTGTCCGATATTGCCATAGTACCCTCCCGATAAATTTTCAACTCGCAATTATCATACAAATCTACGCTGTCACCGGCAATCGGGAATATCCTGTTTCGTCCTACTGAAAAATCTGATTATTAATGTTGAAAAATCTTATTGTTGCCGGGCTAGGTAGGATGTTATGCCGCCAGCGAAATGATGGGAACAAGTTTTCTTGCTTTGCAGAAGACGGGTCCTGTCGATTCAAACACCCAGGTAAGCCGTCCGGACGTGCTCGTTGTTGAGCAATTCTGCGCCTGTCCCCTGGAGAGCTATCTTTCCGTTTTCCAGGACATATGCCCTGTCGGCAATGGCGAGCGTCTGTTTTACGTTCTGTTCTACGATAAGTACCGTTGTTCCTTCTTCCTTTATTTTCTTTATAACGTTGAATATGTCTTTAACAAGGATGGGAGAAAGGCCGAGGGACGGTTCGTCGAACATCTGCAGTTTTGGCTTTGACATGAGTCCTCTTCCTATGGCGAGCATCTGCTGCTCACCGCCGCTTAAGGTTCCTGCAAGCTGCCTCCTTCTTTCAAGAAGTCTCGGAAACAGTTCGAACACCAGTTGTCTGGTTATTTCACGCTCCTTTTTTGCCTCCCCTTTCAAAGAACCCATATCAAGGTTTTCTTCGACGGACATTTCCACAAACAGCCTGCGTGCCTCCGGCACATGGGCTATTCCCAGTTCGATTAACCTGTAAGGTTCCACTTTATGAATAGGTATATCATTAAAAAATATTCCGCCCTTCCTGGGTCTTAGGATGCCTGATATGGTTTTTAGGGTCGTTGACTTACCTGCTCCGTTGGCTCCGATCAGGGCGACAATCTCGCCCTCCTTTACATCAAATGAGATGTCCCAGATTACCTGGACGTCGCCATAAAAAACATCAATGTTCTTGATCTCAAGCATTGTCTTCCTCTCCCAGGTAAGCTTCAATCACAACGGGATTGCGGCTAATTTCTGAAGGGGTGCCCTCTGCTATTTTTTGGCCATAATTGAGCACGACAATTCTATCGGAGACAGCCATGATCACCTTCATATGATGTTCGATAATGAGGATGGTTATTCCTCGATCTGTCCTTATCTTTTTTACAATGTCGATCTGTTCGTTAATTTCTGTCGGGTTGAGTCCTGCAAAGGCCTCGTCGAGCAGAATTATCTCAGGCTGTGTGGCAAGGGCGCGGGCAATCTCGAGTCTTTTTCTTTTGCCAAGGGGGAGTCCTTTGGAGAGGACATTTATATCGTCGGCAAGGCCGGTAAACTGCAGCACTTCGAAGGACACCTTCTCTGCATCCGCCTTGCTCTTGGTCCTTATGAAAGCTGAGGCTATGACATTGTCGAGTGTTGACATTCTCTGCAACGGTCTTACCACCTGAAATGTTCTTGCCACACCCATCTTGCACAGTACATGGGGTCTCAGTTTCGTAATTTTTTTTCCTTTTAAGTACACATCGCCTTTTGTAGGATGGTAAAATCCGTTGATCACATTAAACAGGGTTGTTTTCCCCGCGCCGTTGGGGCCGATGAGACCAAGTATCTCACCTTTGTTCAAAACAAGGGAAACGCCTGCGATGGCCGCGAGGCCGCCAAATTGCATGGTAACATCTTTCACCTCGATGAGACTCATGATGACGCTCCCTTTTTGCTTGTGAATGGTTTTATTATTTTTTGAAAATCACCGACGATACCATTTGGCACAAACATGATAATCAGTATGAGAATGACACCGAAGATGGTCATGTGTGCCGCTCCTATGTACGGGAGAGAGCGTATTTCTTCCGCGAGGAAGACCATGATGACGGCGCCTACAACGGGGCCCCAGTATGTAGCAGCGCCGCCCACCATGACGACCATAACTGTTACTATGGAAATGTCGTAGAGTGGAAATACTACGCCGGGATCGATATATCCCATGTAGTTCATGAAAAAGGCGCCTGCGATTCCGGTTAGGACGCCGCTTAGGCAAAGGGCGATTGTCTTATAAAAGGTTGTGTCTATTCCCAGGGATTCCGCGGCATCCTGGTCCTCCCTGATGGCCACGAAATAATATCCAAGCTTGGATTTCATGACTACCTTAATAAGGATAAATGTTCCTGTGGCAATGAAGAGTATGATGTAGAAATACCACGTCTTTTCGACCCATGTCCGCTCTCTCAGCATTATTCCCATGTTCCCCTGGGCGAAGTCGACGAGGTTTTCTGCGGTGACCCTGCATATCTCGCCTAAGGCGAGGGTGGCAAGAGCAAAGTAGGCACCCCTGAGCCGTAGGCAGATATACCCGATGACCAGGGAGAGTGCCGTGAGTATGACAACACATGCCGGTATCCCCCACCAGGCCGATATTTCAAGATGGTAATAGAGGAGTCCCGCTGTGTATGCGCCAAAGCCGAAGAAGGAAGCGTGTCCGAAGGAGACCTGGCCCGTATATCCGCCGAGGATGTTCCATGCCATACCGATTACGGACCACATTAAGACAAGGATAAGTATGTGCATGACATAAGAGCTGAGATCCATGAGCGGGACGACGCATAGGCCGGCAAAGATTATGAGAGGCAGGTGTTTTTTCATTTTGCCAGCCTCCTCTTCCTGATGATCGATGCAATCCCTCCGGGCAGAAACACAAGGGCCGCCACGAAAATCGCGAATCTTCCTGCGGGCGCCCACCCCATCCCGATATAGGTGGCTGTCATGGACTCAAAAATACCGAGGATCAATCCCCCGATTACGGCACCATTTGTTGAGCCCATGCCACCGATGACTGTAATAACGAAGCCCACATTGGTAAATTGTCTCCCCAGTGCCGGGTAGAGATAATATATAGGGATAAAAAGGCAGCCGGCGGCCGCAACAAGGACGAGCCCAATCCCGAAGGTCACCATTCTCACCCTATTTACATTGACGCCCAGAAGGAGAGCCGCATCGACGTCTTGCGCTGTGGCCCTGATAGACTTCCCTGTGTCTGTCTTGGTGAGGAATACCCATAAGGCTATTGTAATGATGACCGCAACGACGAACGACAGTGTCCACGGCATGGAAAGGGATAGCTCTATAGGAGAATCGGGCCAGTAATCCGTTAAATACCAGGCGTCAGAAGCATAGTCGACCGGTGTTGACCGATAGTCTCCCGTGAAGAATACCGTTGCCAGGTTGGAGAATACCATGGCCAGACCTACGGTGAGTATCACCAGGTTATGGGGCAGTATGGATTCCACCTTCATGACAGGGGTTAACAGGTACTTCTGAATCACAAGGCCGAACAAAAAGAGAGCGGGGGCAGCGATAAACACAGAGACATAGGGGTCTATTTCAAACAGCGTAAAAAGCCAGTAGGCGATATACATGGCTATCATCATGAAATCGCCGTGGGCAAGGTTGATGACCCTCATGACGCCCATGATCAGAGCCATGCCAAGGCCAATCAGCGCATAAAGCCCCCCTAGCGTGAACCCTGCTATCAAGGTCTGCAAAAATAGTTCAAGCTGCTCCATTCATCGCCCTTCTGCTACCTTCGCTCCCTCCATTTCGGGATAGGGTACACATATTTCGCGCTTGCATATTTCTGCGGCCAGATAGTTTCGTGTTTACCTTTTATAACCTGCATCACAAGGGTGTCCATGAAGTTCTGGTTGGTGTAGCCATCTTTATCCTCAAATTTTACAGGACCGAAGGCCGTCATCATATTCGTCGATCTGAATGCTGTACGGATGGCATCGGCTTTCCAGGATTTTGCCCGGGTAAGCGCATCCTTCACAACGTAGAGGGCCGAATACGCCTCTGCACCATGATAAGAGGGGTAATCCTTGTACAGCTTCTTGTATTTTTCTGCAAACTCCCTTGCCCCAGGATACGCTATCTGTGGACTCCAGAGGGTGGCTGTCATGACCAGCTCTGAAGCATCTTTTGCATTCTGTATGAATTCCGGGATGGCAAATCCAGCAGCGCCGCCCGCGTATAACTTTGCGTCGATCCGCAATTCCTTTATCTGTCTCATGAGGAGTGCCGCATCCATGACATACGACACCATGTAGATAACATCGGGCTTTGCCGCTTTTACCTTCGACAGAATCGGCCTGAAATCCACCGCCCCTTTCTCGTACTGTTCCTTTACGAGGACCTGGATGCCGGCTTTCTTGGCTTGATGTACCATATCCTCGGCACCGGAGGTACCAAAGTCCGAACTCTCGTAAAGGATTGCTATCGTCTTCGGTTTCACTACCGTTTCCAAAAACGACATAAGTCCCTTCGCATAGTATGCATTCGTGGGGTTTAGGCGGAAGACGTATTTGTATTTCTGCTGGGTGATGTCATCAGTTGCGCCCGTGACTACGAGATACGGGACCTTCCTCTCCTCAGCGACCGCTGCAATCGCTTTTGAACAGGA
The DNA here is from genome assembly GCA_035685925.1 of Syntrophales bacterium. GTDB lineage: Bacteria > Desulfobacterota > Syntrophia > Syntrophales > UBA2185 > Fen-1135. The sequence goes on from DASRZZ010000087.1 coordinate 43,476, forward strand.
AGAGCTGTACTCGCCGAAAACTACGGGCTGCTTCTTCACATCTATGAGTCTCTCGACTATGGATCGTGCCACTTCCGGCTTGCCCTCAGAATCCTCAAATTCCAAAACCACCTTTTTGCCTTTGATTCCTCCCTTGGCGTTTATTTCCTGCATGGCGATCTCATAGGCCCTCTTTTCTATTTCTCCGAATTTCGCGTTAGTGCCCGTAAGCGGTAAGGGAACATCCAGCTTAAGTATGTCCTGGGCATAAACATTTAGTGAGAAAAGACAAATGACAAATATCACTGTGACGAAGATGAACAGACGTTTCATATTATCCTCCTTACACAAAAAAGAAACGTGATGCCGCACATGCTGAAACCGCGCAGCAAAAGTTTGAGTTTGCTGTTTCTTAGAAGAATTTAGTCCACAAGTCAAACAAAAATATTCTGTAAGAATTTCTGCCCATTTAAGTGAGGATTTCTGCGTGATTCGTTTACGCCACGCGATGAGAAGAAGGCGTTTGTGTGATAGGTTTTTTTATGTCATTTTTTTCTATGGGAAACGTCAAGGTAGCACCCAGCCAGCCTACGGCAGACACCAGCGGCGCAAATGACAGGATGAGAGCAAAGTACATGATCCTTGGGATACCTTGGGACTCCAGTATGGCGGGATCGAATGTTGTCCAGAAGAGGGTGCCCGATGCGGCGGCAAGAAGTATACAGGACAGTATGATCTTAAGCGTTACAGCCTTCACTGGTCTCGCCATGTAGTTCAGCCACCAGGTAAAGAATCCCGTCAGCATGGCCACCGGCATGAACAACAGTCCGCCGATCAGACAGTACATGGCAGTGCTCTTGAATGAGTCTGCGCAATAAAGCAGATACAGGATGTTGAAAAAAACAGCCGATAAAAAGAAGACGATGGGGAAGTGAACTATCATGGGATGGGGGTGTCTTTGAAGAAAAGGATATCGGGCGATAAGAGATGATAGGATTGCCGGCATAGCTCTCATGGATTTCGTCTTCTCCTTGAGGATCCCTACCTGCGGGTACCTCTCAAAGACCTCCTCACCATGAGGAGCAGCCTCAATATCAACGCTGAGGTCACGTGCCGCGTAATGGCGTTTCATGTGCAGGCCGCCTGCCCACAGCTTGCTTTCTCTTACATCGAAGACCTTTCCCCGGTACGCAATATAGACAGGCCTTCCGTCCTGCCCGTTGAATTGCGCCAGAGTATCCGAATCAAATTCCTTCATCGATGAATTCCTGGTACGTTAAACGGGACAACCATCCACTCCTCATGTGTGTAAAGGGAGGAAGGGGGGATTTTCAAATCAGAGAGATGCTGCCTTGTTCAGCATATAATAAAAAATGGTTGACTAATTCAAGCTAACCCTCAATCGATTCTTTGGTGGCGTACGCAGTCTACCGAGAACGCTCCTTTTTATACCAAATTCACTGATAAACAGGGAATTTACAGGGAATCTTGCCGTTTTTAGTACTGGAAAGAAAAATGGTATGGCCGTGTGATGCCTCATTCCCCTCGGGTACAGATAAAATTCCCTACTCAACGTATCAGAAGTATGCTTTCAGCATATCAGGAATATAAATCAAGGAACAGGAAATTGTTAGACTAGATCAAGGAGGCTCCCCTTACGTCCGCCGAGGGAAATGAGGAGCATTTGCTATGTTTCAAATTCTTCGATTATAAGAGATGCTCCTGGAGAAGCAGAAGAGGCGTGAGCTTCTTAAAGAGCTAAGTTACAAGAAGCTGGAAAATTCCTAGCTGAAAAAGAAAAGGCGGGGCTAATTGACCCTGCCTCTATGGTGGAAGTTAATACTAGTTTACTCTTTTCGCCATTTCACATTCCTGCGATCCTTACCAAGCCTTCTTGCATTTTTGCCTGTCGAAAATATTAAGTGCCTTATTGGTCCGGAGCATTCATACACATTCGCACTATGTCTCTTAAATTTTTTTCGGGCGACGGTGGCAGATGAAAGACTTTTTTACAACTGGAAGTGTTTTCTGTGTTGCGACAGCAGATGGCTCCCGCATCTATCATTTTATTGACGGCATCGTCATCATTGTTTGTATCAACCATTAGTTGAATTCAATTTGAAACGGGCTGGCATTGCATTGATCAGAGTATCATAGAATACAACACAATTCCGTCGCTTTCATAATGATAAATTACATTTATGTGCATGTAAGCCGCCTCTCGGTCGCGCGCTGCAAAGGCAGGATACTAAATATTTCCTGACAGTTATTCCAAAAGCCGTGAAACGTCCTTTCTGGCATGCTCTTTGATAACTAAACATTCTAAAGAAAGCGTTTAGGAGGAAAAGTGATGAAAAGATTTATGTATATGAAGAATATTTTTCTAACTATTGCTATTGTTCTGATTGTGTTGGTGATTGGCATGGCACCTGTCCTTGCTGAGGAGCTAAAACCTGAAGCCGCAGCCCCTGCTCCAGCAGCACCTGAGGAAGAAAAACCCACAGCAGATTTTTCCGTTTCGGCACTTACCAAGTATGTATGGAGAGGCTACGAAATGACGCGTGACAGTATCGTTGTCCAGCCTTCCTTAACGGTTGGCTACAAGGGTTTTTCTGTGAGCATCTGGGGCAATCTGGATAGCAGACCCTATTCAGCAACACCCGGAGTCAGCTATCCCGGCAATTGGACGGAAACAGATCTCACCCTTTCCTACAGCAAAGCCTTTGGCCCGGTGACGGCGGGGATTGGCTATATCTATTACGGTCTGGAAGCAGCAAACAAGGATGCCCCGTCTCCCTTGCCAGCCCAAGAGATTTTCGTGTCCGTGTCCCTGAATAAACTTCTCACGCCTACCTTGACTGTTTATGACGAAATTGATCATTATCACCAATTGTATTTCCTGTTAGGGATTTCCCATACGATCGAGTTCAATAAAGTTATTTCTCTGAAACTTGCCGCATCCGGCAGTTATCTTCTAAGCACGTATGCGGACGCGAACCTCTATAATGTCAATCCATCGTACGGAGGTTATCCAAAATTTAATGACCAGTATCAGGCGACAAACGACAAGTTTAGTAATTTCCACGATGGTATAGTTACACTGAGCCTGCTCATTACGCCGGTGAAATATATAACCATAACTCCGAATATTTCTTATACGTTCCCGCTCAGTGACGATGCAAGGAACGAAATAAAAGCAAGGGGTATACAGGGCACATCTGCTCCCGGAGATAGAGACAGTTCATTTTTATATGGCGGATTAGTCTTTGACTTTGCCTTCTAATATTGACACCCCCGCAGCACGTACAACCCAAGCAGGGAGGCCGAAAGGCTCCTCCCGCGCTTGCTCATAAAGCCGGACCGCACCTAGAATCAATCTGCCGTATGAAGATTATACCTACCCAATCGTGCATACACCGCCAATATTAAAGATGAGGATAACCATGAAATAAATGAACCGTGCCACCTTAAGATGATGCGGCATTGACGCTGTTTTTCCATGGAAATATGCGATGGCAATACCGTTAGATCCACCCTTCATAAGGCGTTCGACGGAGGCTGCGACTTGACGAGACAGATGTACTGAACTGATAATTTGAACGAGGTTACTGACCAGACTGAAGAATTTTTGGCCAACCACGATTTTCATTTTTTGAAGGAACGGTCGTAGTGCCTGCTTTGAAAAAAGTCGCACTTTAGACAATCGAGTAACTTCCTGGCAAATGTGCCCTGGATTTTTCCTCCGCAAAACGTGCCACCAATTTATGCACATTTTCTTCCATGGATAGGATAAACTGGGCACACGCCAAATTCTTTTTCATTTACACCACCTGCCTCACGCCCACATTTCTTGAATTCCCAGCAGTTCATATTTCTCTATTTTCCCATTAACTCACTTTTAACTTTTACCATTTTGACATGAAAGCTACACGAATCACTTTGATTTGTCGATTATTTATTTCAGAAATTAATGATTTGTGGCTGTACACCTTTTGTCAAATAAATTTCGTCCTGCCTGGCAAATGATTCCAGTTGTAACATGTCTCCGATATCCTTTTCAAAACGCTCTCGATCGACGTACTGAATTCCCTTCCAGCCCTTCTGTTTTGCTCTATTCACATATTTTGGATTATTGTCGATAAACAGAATGTGATCCGGTTCCTTGTTTAATGCATGAACGATATCATCAAAGAGACTCTGATCTCTCTTGCCCTTACCCATGTGATAGCTGTTGAAGACGTAATCAAACAATCTGAAGAAATCATACTTCTTGTCAAGCATGTCCAGCATGTCTGTCTGGTCGCTCAATATCCCAACCTTTACCCCGTTGGCTTGTAGCGTCTTCACCAGATCAATCACCCAGTCCCTTATTATAAAACGAGAGAAGATCTCATTTCTGAGAGAGGCATCATCACCTTTGATCCCTGTTTCTTGCCTTAATGTATTACAGTACATATTTCCAGAAACTCTTCCAATGACATAGCCAGTGGAATAAATGGCTTCATGAGCAATTTGAATAAATGTGTTTTCGTCAAGTCCATTTGCCTGCGCGATAGCAGCAAGACCTTGTTTGAAGCCTTCTTCAGCGATCACGCCACCGAAATCAAATAGCACTATATCAATGTTCATATCACTACGTTTCAAATCTATTTCTGTTCTTCCGTCATCTCAAATGGCCTTTTCCGTGATGGGAGTATAAACAGACTGGTCTTCTGTGTCAATGAACCGATAATAAGGAGGTTCAAGGAGTACCGATTAAAGCGTTGTATCAAGAATTAAGATTCAAAATACAACCGTTCAGGAAGAAGTCTATATCTAACTTAACACCCATTGTCAGGTGGCGTTCTTCCGGAGAACCTCACCTCTTCCGACCTTCTTCATTGCTTAAATCAATACCGATCAGCTGTTTGCAATTTGTTGTACCAAACCTATCTTCAAGCATCTCTATCATTTTTTTGACTGGGATATAGCTTTCATCTATCGGCTCACTGGGTGAACTTCTGCCATAAAATAAGCTTATTGCCATAATCGCACCACTTACAGCTCCACATATTCCACATGTCCGAGTGATCCCACCGCAAAAGCCAGTGCTAATCTTCGGAATAATTTCTGACTGAATATTCCTACTTCCTGTCACGGAAAGTAGAACGCTTTCAGATCACCGTTAACCTGATTTGAAAAGTTCTCCACTTCGCCTTGATGTTTCATCAATCATCAAAACTCTCCTAATTTTTCGTCTTCCTAAACAATATGTTCATAGTGGAACAACAAGCACAGGTCTCTTGACAATTTCCGCATGAAATATTGGATAGTTGTCAAAATCGATCAACTGAAGAGGATGGAACAAAGAAAACGTCAGAAGATCACTATGAAAAAAACTGATGATGGCAAATATGTCCGGGATCTATGCTTTGTCTAATTCTTTACGTATGGCCAGACCTCCGGATTGACGATCCCCTCGGGACGCCGCCCCTCCAAAACATCGACGATGGCCTGTGCCGCCTGGGTCGCCATCCTGATCACACCGTCAATTGTGAGTCCCGCCGAATGAGGGCTCAGGACAACATTCGGTAATTCAAAGAGTGGATTATCCGCTCGGGGCGGCTCGCGGTCGAATACGTCAAGACCTGCTCCTGCTATTGTGCCGTTTTTGAGGGCTTTTATCATTGCAACCTCGTCCACAACCAGCCCTCGGGCGCAGTTGATCAGGAAAGCCGAGGGCTTCATCATCCGAAATTCTGAGTCGCCGATGAGCCCTTTTGTTTCCTGTTTTAAGGGCATGTGCAGCGAAATGAAATCCGCATTCCGCAGTATATCGGGAATGTCCAAAGCCTGTCGGCCGCCGACACTCTCGATCATCTCGCGGGGTGTCCTCGGACTGAAAACGAGCACCTTCATGTTGAAAGCGGCCACGGCTTTTTTGCATACCAGGGTGCCTATGCGTCCCATTCCGACAACACCTAGGACTTTCCCGTTCAGGTCCACGGCACTGTAGGTGTTGCGGATTTCCCAGCGCTCATTGCGGGTGGCGCAATCATAGGGCACGATCCGCTTTGCCAGGGCAAGCATCAGGGCAAAAGTGTGCTCAGCTACTGACTCTGCATTGGCTCGGTGCGTGATACACACCGGAATCCCGCGACTAGTAGCAGCGGCCATATCAATATTGTCGTATCCCACGCCGTGACGGGCAATCACTTTCAGCATGCGGCCTGCCATTATTACCCCAGCAGGCACTGACGCGGTGCGGACCAGCAGCCCCGAGGCATCTTGTACCTCCCTGGCCAATGTCGCTTCCGATGCATTCGGGGCAATCCGCACTTCATACCCCTTTTCTGTGAGCAGTTTAAGTCCCGCCTCATGCATCGGCTCGGTAATAAGGATTTTCAGCCAGTCCTTTTCTTTCATGGTTGGAACGCTTTCAATCTGGTTTTTAAAACTAAGGATCCGCTTTTCAATCTCATTGCGGGAATATAGTTTTATTTTTTTGTTATATTTTCCATCCTGAGGATCTTTTGGATGTGGTCTTCAACAGTCCTGTCGATGTCTCTTTCCCATTCCAGTTCTCTGAAATCATTTCTACCATATTTTGATTCAGAATTCTTCGATTTGATAATCGTAGATCGCATAAATGCGCGTAAATCACTCTTTCATTTATTTCCACTTTAAATGTGGTATCAATGGTCTGAGCTAGAAAAACAATATTACAAGGAAGTACCCGAGCGTATGGCGACTATTGACTCCTGATAAAAAATGAACCCAAAAAATCAAATACTACCCGCTGAAATTCAATCGGGTTATCTGTGTGGAGAGGATGCGTGGCCATTGGTACTTCTGCGAATTTACCTTGAGGGATCATACAGCTCATTTCTCTGGCAACCTCATCGCCCATAACCCGGCTTTCTTTACCCCGGATTATAAGGGATGGACATCTGATACTGCTGAGGTAGGGCCGCAAATCATAATGATCGAAGTGCAAGAGAACTTTCCGGTCAAACTGGCAGCGGTATTTACCATCTTTTCCCTGTGTAAGAGCAAATGAGGCGATATCGTAAAGCATTTCCGGATCGGCATAGGGACTGTTCTTTTGAACCTCCGCAACATATTCCTCAACCGATTCGTAATAGGCCGGCAGTTGTTCATAGAGGTTAAGAAGGTATTTCTTGTTCCATTCCGGAGGACGGGGTTCAATATCAGCGTGAATGAGACCGGACACCTTCTCAGGCCGTAGAGAGGCATAGCGTGTCGCATGTAAGGCCCCCATTGAATGTCCCATTAGGACGATCCCGGCCAACTGAAGGTCGTGGATGAGCCTATCTAAATCAGCCACATAATCATGACAGCAATATGCTGGCGGCACAGCCCAGTCGCTCAAGCCGTGACCTCTCTGATCAAGAGCGATGATTCTCAGGCGATTTGCCGCATTCTCGCAAAAATGATCCCAGACATGAGCATTGTCTCCTATGCCGTGGAGTAGAACCATGGTGTGGCTCTGATCGCTCCCCCATTCCAGATAATGAAGCCGTAGGCTGTCTGTATATATTAACTTGTCTTTAGGCTGGTTCCTCATAGTAAAGACTTCCAGAGCCATAAATCTCGGAAAGCAGACGGGGAATTGATCTATCCCAAGAACAGATACCACATCTTGAATATGAGTTCCGCAGTTTTTTATTACAAGGAGAAACGTTGCACGGGCTGCCAAGATTGGAAAATCGACAAGGAATAAATAAAACCTCAGAAGATCAATTTTTCAAAAGTGGCTGACAGAGTAAGATTATCGACTTCACCAAGGCGAGCCTCTTGACATTCGATTGATATCGTCTATTACTGGGAAAAAGAGCGGTTGATGAACCGCAATTAACCACCGTACAAGAAAATCTCCTCGTCTGTGCACGCCAGTAGCCGAATGGAAGTTTGACGGGGAAAACAACACCGATATTATTCCGATATTTATTACGACCATTTTGTTCCTCTTTTTTCCTTGCCACTCCAGCAATCGGCTTCGATGGATTCCGTGGTGCAGTTAAAAATAGTGGAGAGACTGAAATCAGGGGCTTCTCTATCAGGCGATGGAAAAAAGAACAATACAGCCCATGGTGGCAGTACTAGTATCGCACAAAATGGTGCCCTTTTTCAGTGTGGAGAAGAAAATTAAAAGAGAAGAAATAATGAATAATTGGCCGGAGGCCTTCGTCATTTGTAAACCTGGAGCAGGTCTTCGCCCGCGGCATAGTGGGTAGCCGCCTCGGCCTTTCTGTAATCGTAAACGGACCGGACATAATTTGCCTCCGCGGTAGTCAGCAGGGTAACGGCATCAAGAACCTCAGTTGCCGTGCCCACGCCCTCATCGTAGCGAGATTTGTTGATACGCAGATTTTCCTGC
>DASRZZ010000088.1:0-8184 GCA_035685925.1 Syntrophales bacterium
TGCAACTTGATGAGCAGATTGCCGACAAGATTGCCGACTGGATAAGCCGCAATAGAAAGACGGGACCCGGCATTTCGGAAGTGAGCGCAAAGAATGCCTATATGAACAGTGTGGATGAACTTTGGTTGATCGCGGATTCCAAGGCATGTGAGAAGATGGTCCCTCTTGTAACGGTTTACGGTGTTGGCGTAGTATATGCGAACACCATCAACATCAATACCGCTTCTATTCCTGTGTTAATGGTTTTGGATGACATGATGACCAGTGCTCTTGCCGAAAGGATAGTTAACTATAGATCTATCGAGCCATTTAAGAATACTAGTGACATAGTCAAAGTGGCAGGTTTCGAAGGTCCATTAGGGCAGTCCCTGATAGGTAAGATTGCGGTAAAGGCTTCAAACTTTCACATAAGTGCTGAGGCATCACGAGACCGGTTGAAACGTATCATTGACTGTGTCGTAGAAAGAAGTGGAAACGGTTTTACAATCAGGTACTGGCAGGAAACATAATGACAAAAGTAGGTGTTGTTGACATCCATCCGAATAGCCCCATGTTGCGGCTACACGCTTCTACTCAAGAGACCAAGCGGTACGAGGACGAAACCCTTATTCATCTCTTCAACATCACTAAGGATGGATATACCTTCGAAACAACCTTGGACTACAACCATGTATCGCAGGAGGATTGGACTGGTATAGATGAGTTTTATTTGAGTTTGCCCGCAACGAACTTAGACTTCAGAATATTGAATTTCCCATTCTCTGATAAGGAAAAAATAACGAAGGCTATTCCTCTTGAATTGGATAATTACATCATGGGCAGCTCTGAAGAGATCGTTTTTGATAGTATCAATTTGGGCGGCTATGATACGTCTGTAGAAGTTCTTGTGGCTTATGCCGGGAAAGAGTTCCTTAATCATGTTCTTGCGCAACTTGCTCGTAAGAATATTGACCCCCGGGTCATCACATCCATCGATCTCCAGACGGTCGTCAAAACCGGGGAGGGACCAGACCAGGAGAGATTTCGGGGATCAATTGCCGAAAATCTGACGGGCTTTCATGCATGGGATCAAAACCAGCGTGTCCTTGCAGCAGCGAACGAACTCACTCAACATACCATCAATCTCAGAATCGGGCAATTTGCCTACAGGAAGGATGCCGAAAAAACGGGAAAAGCTTTGAGGGTAACGGTCATCCTTGCTTTCCTTTTGGCACTAGTCATACATGCGAGCATGATGTTCCAGACAATCATGATAAAAAAAGACGTGACTACAATAACAAGCGACATGCGTGGTTCATATAGCAACCTTTTCCCCAGCGATAAGAAGACTGTCGACGTACTTAACCAGTTGAAATCTCATATCAGGGAAATTGGAGAAAAAGATGACACGATGACGGGTATTTCCACACTAAAGTTTCTAATGGAATTATCAAAGAGAAAGGAATCGTACCTTGTCTATACTGACATTCAAATTGAAAAGAATCTAATTAAAATGAAGGCGGAAACTAGTTCCATGGATGATCTTTCAAAGATTAAAACGAAGCTTTCTGAATTTCTACGGGACGTATCTATTTCCGATGTTAAGTCGACGGCACCTGGAAAGGTCCTTTTCACTGTCGTTGCCAAGGGACAATCATTATGAAATTTGATTCTTTTTTTACCTTAATCCGCGATTATTGGCGAGACCGAGCATCACGTAAAAAGATGGCTATTGTGGCTGTGCTGATCGGTGTCTATATACTGATAGTCCCCAATCTGCTGTGGTATAGTGCGGCAAAAAAAGAACTATCGGAATTGGCGGCTAAGTATGACGAATTTTCTAGTTTAACCAATAAATACAGATCGCTCAAGGCGAGCGTCACTGCTATAGAACAGAAAAAGACTCTGGCAAAAACAAACAGCATAACTCAGGCTATAGGAGATATTTCTCTTTCACTGGGGATCAGGGAGAAAATGAAATCCATTAAACTGACTGGAACAAAGAAAGTCATGGACCAGATGAACGAGGAGTCCGCGGAGATACAGATGGAAAAGTTGAATATGAGCGAATTGGTTCACCTGTTTTATAGGATTGAAAATGCTCCTATGATTTTAGCCGTGAAAAGAGTGGTTATAAGAAAGTCTTTTGAAAATCGCGAACTGCTAGACGCCACATTGGCAGTATCGCTCTTCGGCAGTTCCTAGATACAGTAGTGTGGTTTCAACTATCCCCATGTCATCTCGGCAGAAGCTAAAGTATATAATTCAAAGCTGACAGGACAATCCATCTATACGAAGGTGTATCGCGTGGCACATATGAGTCAAGGGGGTCTTATATCAAAAGAATCGCTGTTACGTTGATTATTTTCTTCCTCTTCCTGTGGGTCGTATGGCTTGCCATCCCAGAATCTTTGATCAACGGCTATATTACGGAATTATTGGAAGGCCGTGACGTTAAAGTCAAGCTGATAGGTTTCAAAAAAGGCGTTATTTACACTTTTAGAGCTCAACAAGGGCTTATATTATATTCGGGTACAGAAATAACTTCTTCGTCAGCAAGCCGGGAAATTCAACCTGTTATTGTAATTCAAGATATAAACGTAACACCAGATTTACAATCCCTGCTTGAGCTAACACCCCGATTAAATTTTAGTGGTCGGATAAACAATGGTACGATTAGTGGCACTATTGCCGAAGAACAGCGGGAAATGGCTCTGCATATCGATGGAGAAAATATTCAGATAAATGATCTACCTGTCATTGATAAAATAGGTGTGCACGGTGACGGAAACCTCATGTTCAATTTTCAGAGAAGGCATCAAAAGGGAGAAATTACTTTTTCAATTGACAATGCGATGCTGAAAGGGGAACTCACTGGGATCAGCGCTTTACCACTGTACTTGTTTAGGAACGTGAAAGGATGGCTTACCATTGGGGATGCTTTAATTGCCGTTAATTCTCTTACTATGGAGGGCAAGGGCATATATGTCAGAATAAAAGGCATTATTAAGGAAAACAATTTTGATGGTAACATCGAGGTGATGATGGATTCGGCTTTCGATCTGTACCCGACTATCAAATCGTTATTGGCAAGATATAGGGTATCTGAAGGATTTTATGTCATTCCGTATGTTCATAAAATCTGGCCGCTGGTGATTCCGTGACAGAAGCTTAAACCGGTGCAGAACGTAGTCATCCCTTCCCCCTGCGAGACGCTGCTGTAATAGCCATAATATATTACCATCTGATGGTGCCCGACAGTCCGCTGTCCTTGTTCAGTGCCCAGGCACGCCCACCGCAGTGGTTAACGTCAGCGGAACCGGGCAGACCCGATTCCTGCATCACCATATCTAGCAGAATGTTGATGCTCTCGTTTATGAAGGGTGCGTACTGGTCCCGGGCCTTCTGTTTCTGCTCGGCAAGCGTTTCCTTCTCCTTGCTGCCGCCATCTCTCTCCATCTGCCTGCGAAAATCGCCAAGCTGGACGATGCCCTTCTTGCCCGCGGTCTCTTTTTTGTTTTTGATGATTTCGGCAAACTTCACATTTTTCGCGACCCGGGTCTGTGATCTTTTCGCCAGCGACATGATCAGGCGTTGCGTTACAGGCTTCCAGAGTGGCGCGGCTTTTCCCCGCACGTTGAGGAAGGGCGCGATTGCCTGGGCCGGGAGCGGATAGTCCAGCGCCGCTTCACTGATATCTTCGAGTACAAACCAGTTGGGCAGACTCACGTCCGCCGCCACGCCGGTCTTCTGTGTGGATTTGCCGCCGGGCAGGAAGTACAATTGTGTGGTGACCTTCATGCCGCCCAGTTCCCAAGGCAGCGTCATCAGTGTCTGCACGGAACCTTTGCCGAAAGTATGGTCCGACCCGACAATCACGGCGCGGTGGTAGTCTTTCAGGGCGCCCGCTACGATCTCGCTAGCCGACGCGCTCAGCCGGCTCGTCAGGACGATAAGGGGCCCCATGTAGAGCTCTCGCGGATCCTCCGTTGGAAAATTACTGATCTTGCGCTTGTCGCCTCCCATCCCCGGTGCGGCTGAACCATTGGCGAGAATAATCACCTGCCCGCGGTTGTCCTTGGTTGCTACTATTCCGCCCTTGCCAATGAAAAGGCCGGCGAGGCGCACCGCCTCGTCGAGCAGCCCCCCTCCGTTGCGCGACAGATTCAGCACGATGCCGTCGACGTGCTGCTGTTTGGCCTCGTCCAGAAGGCTTTTAACGTCTTCATAGCTGGACTTGCCTCCCTTCTCACCGCCGTAGAAGGAAGGAAGATCGATTATACCGAAACGGTACTGCCTGCTGCCCACTGTCCGTATCTCATATGCGATCTTCGCCTCCTGCTCCTTTATTTCGATCTTGTCGCGTAAGATAGTGACGTTGAAGCGGTCTGTGTGTTCTGCCTGCCGCAGGATTGTCAGGGTTACCTGGGTGCCTTTCTTCCCACGGATCATGCTGATGACGTCTTGCAAGTCCATGTTGATGACGTCAATGGGCTTTTCCCCCTTCTGAGCCACGGCGATGATTTTGTCCTTTGGTTTCAGAAGGCCTGAGCGTTCGGCGCCACCCCCTGGAATCAAGTCTTCGATGATGGTAAAGCCTGTGTCGCTGCTGAGAACGGCGCCTATCCCCTCCAGGGAAAGCTGCATCGAAATCCGGAGATCCTCGAGATCTTTGGGGGGCAGATAACTCGTGTGAGGATCCAGGGCCAGGGCGAAGGCTTCGGCAAAGGTCGTAATGAGTTGTGCCGGGTTTTTTTCGATCACCCGCATCGTCATCAATTCGTAACGGTGTATCTGCTGTTTTTTTGCTGCTGCCAGGTCAATGCCCGCCAACAGGGCGTTTTCGATCTGGAATTGCACGATCTTTCTGAGGAATTCCTGTTTTTCCGTCGCATTCTTCGTATAATGGCGTTTGTCCGCGTTGATGTTCAGCTTCACAGTCTCGTCAAGTCGGAAGCCCGGCCCTAGAATCTTTTTGGCGATGGCCTCATTTTCCCGCGTGCGCGTGACGAGCAGGTTGTACACCTGCTGCAGCGAAGTGCAGTTTCCCCCTTGTATGCTCGCGAACAGGCCCTGCAGGAGGGGCCTGAGCCTCTCCACATCGGATTCGTACAGCAGTGTTTTAGAGGGGTCAAGACGCTTGATCATCTGGTTGACGGCGTGCATCTTGATTTCTTCAGTCATACTATGCATCGCATAGTGGTTGGCCTGGAAATTTTCCATCAGCATGGGAAGTCGGCTGCAGGTAAGGTTTTCTGCCGCCAAGGTGAAGGGCAGCAGCAGGATCGTCATCAGGATCAGCAACAGGAAACAGAACTGACCATTGCTGCCGAAGGCCGCTTTGCGGCTGCGGTTATTGTCACGGGGGGTCTTTACGGAGGTGTTTTCGGGCCTTATGTCGCACATGTCCATGCTCCCTATTCTTCCGCCGCACCGGGGCACGGCGGGCCATCCTTTCGCTCTGTATTAGAAATCATGTGGTTGCGACGATAGAAGGGTATATATCTTCTGTCAAGGGAAAAGAGAAGGGGGCAAATATGGCAGCATAATTTGTATTTGCAATCTTCAACTCCACCTAATATAGGCTCATCCTTTTTTCATTTAAAATCTTACGATCGTCAACATTCTATTCGCAGGAACACCACACTGATTTCTATTACCCCTTCAGATATAACAGAGTGATCTCCGGCGGGGCGTTCAGCCGCACCGGTGTAAACGTGGTACCGATTCCGCGGCTCACGTATAACCTGGAATCATTGATCTGGAATAAGCCCTCTACATAGGGCGTTCGGAGGTGAGCAAGGCTGAAATCTCCTCCCGGCAGGTGGAGTTTGATCTGACCGCCATGATAGTGACCTGCCAGGGTCAGGTGTATTCCCTCGAGAGCGGCGTCGGGAAAGATTTCTGGGCGGTGCGAAAGGAGTATTTTCGGAATGGTTTTATCGAGCCCGTGCAGCGCAGCGCCCAAATCGGGGTACCCGGAGCGGAGGTCATCGATCCCGGCGATAGCGAAGGGCCCATGTCCCGTGTGGATCACGCGGTTTATATTATTAAGAAGCGTAATATCATAGCGGCGGAAGATCGCCTGGATATTGTTCAGCGTCCCGTACCAATGTTCGTGGTTGCCCAGTGTGGCAAATGTCCCGTACTGTGTCTTAACACGAGCTATCTCCTCCAGGCATTCAGGGAGAAATGACATCGAGTTAGAGATATAATCACCTGTGAGAAGTAAAATGTCCGGTTCAAGAGCGATAGCCCGATCTGTGTAATACCGGATCTCTTTTCTGTTCATGAAAATGCCCGCATGGATGTCCGTAAGCTGGACAGCCCGCAGGGGACGGTCAAACGGGAGAGTCAGCGCCTGCACATCACAGTCTCTGCCGGCATAGGCTGCACCGTATCCGCAAAGCAGCAACGGCGCTGCTGCCACACCGCTTAACCCGGCCTGGAGAAGATGACGGCGGCCTGCATTCACAGTCCCGGTTGTCTCCTTGCCGACCAGACGGCGATAAATGTGCGCAGCTGTTCTTCCTATTGCACCCGTCGTCTGAAAGAAGGAAAGGAACAAGGCAGAGAAGATAGATCCGAGACTCCATATGGCAGAGGGATAAAACAGCACGTACTGAACTGTTCTTGATGGATCAGGCCATCGCACAGGTATGAATAAAAAGTACAGATTAAGAGCAAAGAGCAGGAAGATTACCACGCCCACTATCAGGCTGGCCCACGACTTGAAGTACTCGGATTTATGCGATGACTGTATGATATGATGGATGTGGATAAAGATATATATCTGGGAAAGTAACGCAAGAGATAGGGTTAGCAGGAGAAGATTGGCGAACTTCATTCCGAATGCCATCATGCAAACTCAATCTTTCTATGATACCGTGCCTGCGATTTATCCTTTGCCAGGCTATCATAGGCAATCCTTAAAAACTGTTCGGCCTTCATAAAACTATTCCCCCAGTCCATTCATGTGCAGGGGGTTCTCTTCCCGTACTTCTTCAAATGTCCCCATTCGCTCCCTCCAGGATCTCATTTTGCCTCTTGTTAACATCGATCGAGTCTAAATATGGTGTGTGACTTATTTCCCCAGGCAACAAAACTGATTTTGAAAGGGCTGATTTACGTATGAAAGGGTGTATTTCTGACAGACTTAACGAACGCCCTGCTACAGGGAGGTTATGACACAGCAACATGCGGCCTCACTTGCTGGGCTACTTGGTCTGCAAAGGTATCTTCCGCAATATCCATGGCATATCTGCTTTGCAGGTTGAGCCAATAACGAGGATTCTGTCCAAAATAACGGCCTAACCTCATTGCCAGTTCAGCAGTAACTGGTCGTTTCCCATTTACAACGTAATTAATACGCATGGCAGGAACTCCTATGTCTTTCGCAAGACGATATTGCGATAAGGCCATCTCATCCAATAATTCCTTTAAGTAAGCGCCGGGATGCACCGGTTTAATGTGTCCTTTCCTCATCTTAAACCTCCCTCCCTTAATGATAGTCCTCAATCTCAACATTTTCTGCATTTCCATTTATCCATAGAAAGCATACTCGCCATTGGTAGTTAATACGAAGACCCCATTGTCCTTTCCGTTTTCCTTTCAACATTTCAAGTAGATTAGATGCCGGAAATCTTAGATCCTGAATCTCTACCGCTGCATCAATGGCGTTTAGTTTCATGAATGCTCGATGTTGAATATCCACAGGCAATTTACGGGAAGATTTTCGGTGAAATACCTTCTTGGTTTCTTGGCATCGAAATGAACGAATCGTGTCGAATAGTAAACGAATTGTTTATTAATGTCAAGAAGAGAAAAACTATATATTCAGTCACACAATAATGACGAGCTGCTCTCTCCATTTTATGTACTGACCCACTGATAACCTATATTTTTCTTAATATTTATGTGTTGTTGATATGATAGTAATTGAAATTATGATTTTATGTCATAGGATGAAATTTTGTTGATGATAGGTATAAAGGCGACAGCAATCCTGTAGTCAAGCGTCTGGAAATTTTAAGAGGCATTCACTCTTTCAAATATTTATAATTGCCTGTTGACTCATAAATAAATGTTACCGAAGGATAGCTGCATGAGAGGAACGTTGACTCATAAAGAATGTTACCCGGGGTTGTCGTTTATGGAGGAGATTTTTTTAAGTTTTGTTTCCATGGTTTTTCTTAGCAGAAAGGG
>DASRZZ010000089.1:0-15625 GCA_035685925.1 Syntrophales bacterium
CTACTTGCCCCGGGAAATATTCCCTCATAGCAGATCAGGACACCAACCTTATGGCCGTTCATGGCCAGGGGATAATATCCTTCGCCGGAACGGAAATCCCCCACACCGACGACCAATTTCTCGATAAAGGGAAACATGTTCCCCAGTGGTACATATTCACCATATGGGACAAGATGTACCTTATCGTAACGTCCAAGAATTTTTCCTTGCGGCGATAATAGAAAAGCACTATTTAGGAAGGGAAGGCATGCTGCATCTCCTTCGCGATTACGCTGATAACTGGGACTGCCGAAGAGGAGCCAATCTCCAGAACTGCGGGCGACTTCTATAATCTCACTCTGCATCTTGCTCGCATCCTGAAAGAAGAACGGCATCGCCGTTTCTGGCCATACCGTCAATCCTGTCACAGATGATCTTTTCTCCAGTGATAGATTCTTATACACGTCGATCGTATCAGCCTGAAAGTCGGGATTCCATTTAATACTTTGATCGATGTTACCTTGAATGACGGTAACATTCATCGCTTTCGCCGTCTGCGCCGCCTCTTCTGTTTGGTCTATGCGAAAGTAGCCATAGCAGTAGATGCCAATTAAGACAATGCAGCACAAAGCGACTGCTCCCATTGTTTTCTTGCCTCTGAATTTCTCATTCATGATATCGTATATGACTATATTTACCAGAACAATGACAAATGTGATTCCATATGTGCCGGTAATATCAACAACCTGAATCAAGTGCCTGCTGAGATATTGAGAATAAGCCAAATTTTCCCAGGGGAATCCCGTAAAGAGATGAGATTTTCCATATTCCAGACATGTCCACAAGACCGGGGCCGCAATTATTCGGGGAATGCCCTTGCCTGAGAGATATACGGTGCCTGCTGCAAAAAGAGCAACGTATATGCTCAAATAGGCCGCCACTAGCACCATCAGAAAAATGGCTACGGAATATCCGAGGTGCCCATAGTGTCCAACGACGGATGCAACCCAATACATAAGACCTATATTGAACGCAAGACCCGCCACGAATCCGAGGATAAAACCATTCCGTGTATCGACATCTTTAAGTGCAAAAAAAAGGGGAATCAAGGCCACCCAGGCCATTATTCCCGCGCCGTGTTTAGGAAAGGAAAGAAAAAGAAGTATTCCCGAGGCAATACTAAAAAATAAAGCTTTTCTATTCATCCCCGAGTTTCGAATTCTCAATTTTTATCACCGATCCTCCCCCCTGTTCCTGAGCACCATCAAACTTTTTTAACTTAACCTTCTTTACGCTTCGTTCATCTGCCGTTTCAATAATCATTTCCAAATTATCAACATGAATAACTTCCCCCGTTACGGGAATCCTTCTCAACAGATTGAGAATGAATCCTCCTAGGGTCTCAAATTTTCCTTCCTGGAACTTTATACCTAGGTAATCTTCGATAACCTCAATCTCTACCCTTCCATCTATCAGTGTATAACCATCACTTAACTCTACGATGCTGCCTTTTTTCGCATCATGTTCATCAGGGATTTCCCCGACAATTTCCTCGATGAGGTCTTCAAGAGTGACGAGACCGGATGTCCCACCGTACTCATCTATAACAATTGCCATATGATACTTCTTTTCCTTTAATTCGTGCAGCAGATGATGGGTATTTTTTGTTTCAGGAATATAATACGGCTTTCGCAGAATGGTGAGGATCTCAGTCTCGGTAATGGGTTTCGACCAAAACTTCAGAAGATCCTTAACATTCAAGATGCCCAATATGTTATCCACATTATCAGCATATACAGGCATTCTCGTATGCCCATATCTGATAGTAAGCTCAAGAATCTCTTCGATATTCGCATCGTTTCTAATAGCTATCATTTCCGTTCGTGGGATCATCACCTCTCTGACTACGGTATCGCGGAATTCAAGGATGCTCTGGATCATCTCACCAGACTGCTGGTCAATGAGCCCCTTTTCTTCTCCAGCGTCTATTATGGACTGTATTTCCTCTTCAAGCCGCGCCTGATCGTCGGGTGAAAAAAAATTTCTAATTTTTGCAAGAATTTTATTGCTCAAAATAACCGTACCCATCTGTCAGAAGCCTCTCATAAATTCTGCCCTGAGGGATCTCACATCATTTGCATGAATCACGTTATATATCCTGGCGACAGTCTTCTCTTTTTCGTCAGGTAGCCTAGCCTTTATGGGAAGATAATTTGAAGCATGATTCGATGTAAAATAGCAACTGCTGAAGTCTGACTTGTCGACAATGATGGCCAATTCTTTCAGCAGGCCGAACACGTCAGGCAGTACGAAATGTCCTGATAAGTATTGTTCATACAATGGCGTCCTGGGCATTAGCATTAGGGTTAAGGCACTTGCATAATCAGGGTTTATATCAGTAAGAATGTGTGCCGTGTCAATGGCATGTTCCATGTTATGTTCGATACCTCCCAAGCCGAGGATAACAGTAACAGACAGCGCAATACCGGCTTGTTTGATCCTGCGGCCCGCTTCAATCATCTGGACAGCCGTAACTCCTTTTCTAATGTTGGTTAGCAATTCGTCGTTGCCGGTTTCGATGCCGAGGTACACCATTCCCAAACCGAGCTCTCTCAACTCAACCAATTCAGCAATAGTTTTTCTCAAGACGCTCTTGGCATTGCCATATGTGCTAATCCTTTTCACACCCCTGATATGTGTGTGTATCAAACCCAATATCTGGACGATCCTTTCCTGGGGTATGATGAGCGCATCGCCATCACAAAGAAACACCTTTTCAATAGCGCCCCAGGAGCCGGCCTCGAGAATATCTTCCAGGATTTCATCATATGATTTTATCCTGAATTTCTTTTCCTTGTATGCAGGGCAGAAGCTACACTTATTGTGGGAACAGCCCACCGTCACCTGCAACAGCAGGCTGCCAGTTTCGCTCGGTGGTCTAATTATGTCTCCTTCGTATTTCACGTTGTTCTCTTCTCATTCGCTTGAAGGCCCGCATTACACAGAAACAAAAAAGGAGTTAACCAAACGGTCAACCCCTCTTTATTTTTGGCGGGGCCGATGGGACTTGAACCCACGCCCTCCGGCGTGACAGGCCGGCGTTATAACCATCTTAACTACGACCCCTAAATCACCCAATGCTTTAACTGCAAAGATTCCGCTGCTCTATTTCCATACAAAATCATTAATGTACAGGCATTAACCCATTTTTTTCTCTGGTAGGCGGAACAGGACTCGAACCTGTGACTTCCACGGTGTAAGCGTGGCGCTCTCCCCGCTGAGCTACCCGCCTCTGACTTTTCCCCTAACAACTGTATCTCATGTTGTCAAGAAATAATTAATTCAGCTTTTCATTTGCATTACGGTGCTCAAGAGGATGCATAGTCTCTGTCATCGGAATAGAAGGCTGGCTCACGGGCATTTCGTCCTCGTGAGACTCGTCTGTCTTTAATTCATGGCCTGATGCCAGAGCAACTCGCATAACCTCATCCATGTGATCGACAAAGATGATTTCCAGAGCCTTCAATACATTTGCTGGCACTTCCGCAAGATCCTTTTCATTATCCTTCGGAATAATCACGGTTTTCAGATTTCCCCGATGTGCAGCAAGCAGCTTTTCTTTCAGTCCTCCAATGGGCAACACCCTGCCCCTCAGTGTAATCTCGCCTGTCATAGCCACATCTCCGCGAACCTTCCTCTTCATAAAGGCCGAGGCGATAGACGTGGCTACAGCTATGCCCGCAGATGGCCCATCCTTAGGTATGGCGCCCTCCGGCACATGAACATGAACATCCGTCTCCTTGTAGAAATTCTCATCGAGGCCGAATTGATCCGCCCTGGCGCGGACGTAAGTCAGTGCCGCCTGGACGGATTCCTGCATTACGTCACCAAGCTTACCGGTCATTACCATCTTGCCGGTTCCTTTCATTAAGGAAGACTCTATAGTGAGCAGCTCGCCACCCACTTCAGTCCAAGCCAGCCCTATACACAAGCCGATTTCGTCTTTGCCTTCAGTCTCGCCGTGTCTGAACTTTGGTACACCTAGATACTTGGACATTGATTTTGAAGTGATTGCGACTTTGCGGCCTGCGCCATTCTTCGCTATTTCCTTGGCAACCTTTCTGCAAACGGACGCGATCTCCCTTTCCAGGTTGCGGACACCTGCCTCCCTCGTATATTGTCTGATGATGCTGAGCAAGGCCCCATCAGAGAACCCTATACTCTCCTTGGTAAGGCCATTAGCCTCCATCTGCTTCGCAACGAGGAATTTATTCGCAATATTCAATTTCTCCGGTTCAGTATAACCGGCGAGGCGAATTACCTCCATCCTATCCTGCAGCGCAGGCGGTATTGTTTGCAGAACATTCGCCGTTGTAATAAACATTACATCAGACAAATCATAGTCCACTTCAAGATAGTTATCATTAAAAGCATTATTCTGCTCCGGGTCCAATACCTCAAGCAGCGCTGCTGACGGATCCCCCCGGAAATCAGAGCTCAGTTTATCCACTTCATCGAGACAGAACACCGGGTTATTCGATCCCGCCTTCTT
Organism: Syntrophales bacterium; assembly: GCA_035685925.1. Classification (GTDB taxonomy): domain Bacteria; phylum Desulfobacterota; class Syntrophia; order Syntrophales; family UBA2185; genus Fen-1135. The sequence goes on from DASRZZ010000089.1 coordinate 4,532, forward strand.
CATCAGCTGTATTATTTTGCCTGGCAGAGCTCCTATATAGGTTCTCCTGTGGCCTCTGATCTCAGCTTCGTCCCTAACGCCTCCCAGAGAAAGTCTGACAAACTTCCTGTTTGTCGCGCGTGCCACTGATTTTGCCACTGATGTCTTTCCAACCCCCGGAGGTCCAACAAAACAAAGGATAGGTCCCTTGTTCTTTTTAACAAGAGACTGAACAGCCAGGTACTCTAGTATCCTTTCCTTCACCTGCTTTAAACCGTAGTGATCTTCCTCCAGAATCGCTTCAGATTCTATCAGTGCGTGCTTGTTTTCCGTCTTCTCGGCCCAGGGCATATCCAGGAGCCAATCAATGTAATTCCTCACCACTGTCGCTTCCGCAGACATGGGAGCCATCATTTGCAGCTTTTTGATTTCATGTCTGACCTTCTTATGTGCCTCTTCTGATAATTTTTTCTGCTTCAGCCTTTTTTCCAGTTCAGCTATTTCATTTCTGAAGTCATCCTTCTCGCCCATCTCTTTCTGGATGGCTCGCATCTGTTCATTGAGATAGTAGTCCTTTTGGGTCTTTTCCATCTGTTTCTTGACCCGCCTCTTTATCTTTTCTTCGACCTCCAATATCTCAATCTCTCCGAGCATAAGCTCGTAGACAGCTTCAAGTCTTTCATTGACGCTCAATATCTCCAATAATTTTTGCTTTTCCTCAAGCTTGAGGTTAATATGAGATGCAACGACATCAGCCAGCTTCGAAGGACTGTCTATGGAGGCAATGGTGTTGACCATTTCCATATGAACTTTTTTCCCAAGTTTTGCATAGTTTTCGAAAGACTCCCGGATGTTTCGCGTTAAAGCTTCGGCTCTTACCTGATTTCCATCATCAATATCTTGGATCTCTTCAACAGTCACCATGAAGAAATCGTCATTGGGCAGATACTCTTTAATTATACCCCTCTTCTTCCCTTCAACCAGCACCTTCACTGTCCCATCCGGTAGTCTCAGCAGTTGAATAATGACCCCGATAGCGCCCATTTTATAGATGTCGCCTTCTGCTGGTTCATCCTTCTGCGCATTCTTTTGCGCTACCATGAAGATGCCCTTTTCACTTTTCATTGCCGACTCCAGTGCAGCAATGGATCGCTCCCTGCCAACGAAAAGCGGCACAATCATATGCGGAAAGACAACGACGTCTCTCAATGGCAATAGTGGTATTGTCATTGTCGTCCGATCGCTCTCCCTATTCTTCAAAAAATCAAACATATCTCTATTTCCCATATGTCAGTCTCTTTTTATGCGGTTTCCGATTTTGTTTCAAAAATCAACATTGGTTTTTCTTTGTTCATAACAACGTCTTCTGTAATCACACACTCCCTTACATCATTTCTGGAAGGCAGGTCGTACATGATATCCAGCATTGTATTTTCCAGAATCGATCTCAATCCCCGCGCACCTGACTTCCTTTCAACGGACAGCTTAGCTATGGCTCGCAGAGCTCCGTCAGTAAACTTCAATTTAACATTTTCAAGATCAAACAATACTTTATATTGTTTCGTGATTGCATCTTTCGGCTCGATTAAAATCCGTACCAGTTCTTCCTGATCCAATTCGTTGAGTGTTGCGACTACCGGCAGGCGACCAATGAATTCTGGGATCATGCCGAATTTAAGAAGGTCTTCCGGCTGAACCTCTGATAAGATATTGCCGACCTTCTTATGTCTTTTGCTCCTGACATTGGCGCCAAACCCCATGCTTGAGGCATTAAGTCTCTTAGATATGATGTCTTCAAGATCATTGAATGCTCCACCGCAGATAAACAATATATTAGTCGTATCCACCTGGATAAATTCCTGTTGGGGATGCTTTCTTCCTCCTTTTGGTGGAACATTCGCCAGCGTTCCTTCTATTATCTTTAGCAGTGCTTGCTGAACGCCTTCGCCTGAGACGTCTCTTGTAATAGAGGGATTCCCAGACTTCTTTGCTATTTTGTCAATTTCATCGATATAGACAATGCCCTTGGAGGCTCTTTCCACGTCGTAATCGGCATTCTGGAGAAGACTGAGTATAATGTTTTCCACATCTTCCCCCACATATCCCGCTTCTGTCAGTGTTGTCGCATCGGCAATGCTGAACGGGACATTGAGAAGCTTAGCCAGGGTCTTTGCAAGAAGCGTCTTTCCAGATCCAGTAGGACCGATCAATAGAATATTGCTTTTCTGGATTTCCACGCCATTCAGATCTGCGCCGGAGAACAGCCTTCTGTAGTGATTGTAAACAGCAACAGAAAGAACTCTCTTTGGTCTTTCCTGGCCTATTACATACTGTTCCAGAAATTTCTTTATATTCCGCGGCTCTGGTATCCCTTTCTGAAATTCCTCGCTAATTGTCGGCTCACATTCCTCTTCAACTATGCACCTGCAAAGTTCAATGCATTCATCGCATATATATGCAGCCGGGCCGGCGACCAGCTTTCGTACTTCATTCTGGTTCTTTCCGCAAAAAGAACAGAACAAAATACCCTGACCGCCCTGACCATCCTTACTCTTTTTCACCATCTCCAATACCTCATTCTCGGCTCGAGCCTTGCCTCTTTAAGATGATCTCATCAATGATACCGTATCCCTTTGCCTGTTCGCAAGTCATATAGTAATCCCTCTCAGTGTCCATCTGTATCTTCGAAAGAGGCTGGCTGGTCAGATTTGCCAGAATTACGTTTAGTTCTTCTTTCATGCGCAGGATTTCACGTGCCTGAATATCTACATCGGTTGCCTGACCATAAAATCCACCGAGTGGTTGATGGATTAATATTCTTGAATGCGGAAGGGCTGTTCTTCTGCCCTTCTCGCCCGCAGCAAGGAGCAATGCGCCCATGCTCGCCGCCTGACCCATGCAAACTGTGCAGACGGAAGGCCTGATATACCTCATGGTATCATATATCGCCATTCCAGAACTTACATTACCTCCTGGTGTATTCAAATAAAAGAATATTTCCTTGTCGGGATCGTCAGATTCGAGATACAGCATTTGAGCAATAATCAGATTTGCTACATCGTCATCAATCGCTGTACCCAAAAAAATAATCCTGTCCTTCAAAAGCCTTGAAAAAATATCAAAAGCTCTTTCACCTCTTCCATCTTGTTCGATTACCATCGGTATTAAGGGCATTCTTTTAGCCTTTCTTCATCTATTTCCTAACTATCTCGATTCCTGCCTTGCCTTCTATAAAACCAAATACCTTTGTGTTCAATATCTCGTTTTTTATATCTTCCATCATGTTACCCGATTCTAAAGATTCTTTCAAGGAATCGTAACTTTGTCCTCGTAGCTGAGCAATCTCTCTAATCTTATCTTCAATTTCCTGATCAGATACGCTTATCGATTCCCTCTCGCTTATACTTTTCAGAAGCAGCGCTGTTCTCACTATTTTTGCGGCTTCCTCCTTGTAGCGATCGAAGAATTCTTTGTACCTTTCAGCCGTCTCATCCCGTTTTATACCATGTACGGCGAGTCGTCTTTGCGCATCCTCAAACATGTGTGCAATCTGTCGGTTTACGAATGTCTGCGGCACTTCAAATTCATTGATTGCCAGAAGTTTTTCTATTATAAGAACTTTAAAAGCTGTTTTCCCCTTTGCAGTGTTCTCCTCTTCCAGTGTTTTCCTAATATCTTTCTTTAAGTCATCCAAACTTTCATATTTATCAAAATTTTTGATAAAGCTCTCATCCAGCTGGGGCAGTTTTTTCCCCTTGATGTTCTTTAGCGTTACAGAAAACATAACTTCCTTTCCCGCTAAGTGCTTCGCATGGTAATCATCTTGCAAATTAATTTGTATTTGTTCAGTCATGTTTCTTTTCATACCGATGAGCTGTTTCTCGAATCCAGGTAGAAATCTCCCAGAACCAATTTCCAGGAGGTGATTCTCCGCCCTCATCTCCTTAAGAGCCCTGCCATCTACGAAACCCTCAAAATCAATGACTACAAAATCGCCTTCGAGTACACCTCTGTCGACTTCAATCTCTTCCATCGTGCTGAACATATCCCGGATTTCCTCGAGCCTCGTTTCAACATCAGAATCCTTGACCTCATACTCCTCCTTTTGAAGTTCCAGACCATCATACCCTTTCGGCTCAATGACGGGTTCCACCTCAACTGTGGCGGTGAAGGTGAAATTTTCCTCCCGCGCTATTCCACTTTGGTCTATATCCGGTTGCGCAATGGCGTTGATCTTATTTTCTTTTAATGCTTCTAAATAAAATCTATTTACCAGGTTCGATACGACTTCGTCTTCCGCATGCTCTTTGTACATGGACTCGAGAATATTCCTCGGCACTTTTCCCTGCCTGAAGCCCTTAATTTTGGCTTTCTTGCCGATATTTTTGTATGTCGTGTCTAATTCTTTCTTGACCTCCAACCATGAGATATTAAACAGCATTTTCTTTTTTACCGGACTCACATCTTCAACTGTTACAGCCATCATGGTTTCTGACACAGGATTTTTAACCTCTCGATATTGCTAGACTTAATACCAATATGGTGCGAGAGAGGGGATTTGAACCCCTATCCGCTGAGGCGGGCTGGATCCTAAGTCCAGTGCGTCTGCCAGTTCCGCCACTCTCGCTCAATGACTATATATTCATTCAACCTTGGATTGTCAACGGCAATTATTTTATTAAGCTTTCCGGACACTTTGCTGTCTATTCTTATTACATGGAGCAATATGCAAATATTATTCTTTCACTACCCGCGGCAAACTCCGGAATCTTTCTGGTGGGACTTGATATCAATAGGAGCGTTTATATACTCTGTCAAAACATATTGCGATTGGTTTCGCATTTGAGACAGCTTATTTTTTTCTTTATATTCAAATATCTTTAGGGAATTTATGCGATTAGAAGTCTATGACTGATGTGTCCCCGATTATCATGCGAGGGAGACACAGTGAAAGACCCTTCATTTGTGCTTCTCCTTTCCTTGCTGTCTAGTCTATCGACATCAAGGATTGCCATCTTTGCCACTCCGACTTCCATGGAAGACGATTTCGTTTCAAAACGTTTATGATACTACGCTCATTAAAACGGAGATACGGATTAACTCTAAGTTCTTCGACTAATCGCGAAAAGACATGATCTGGCCTATAATTTTGCAAAAATACTTCTATGTACTCATTCTCAGGTTCGAGTCTTCTTGCAAAATTCATCGCCTCTTCCACGTAGTCGTGGCCGGCATATATGACCGTGCCTTCAGACAGCGACATAATCTTCTTTATGGAGTGGTAAAAGACTTTCAAGTCGCCTGTGAAACAATTACCGATAGTACCATTGAATAGAGTATCTCCAGTAATCAAGGTGTCATCAACATGAAAACATACGGAATCAGCGGTATGTCCAGGGGTGCCATAGACTTTAATTTTCCGGCCTTCCAATTCAATTTCTGCATCTTTTATTCGTTCATAGAGCAAGAGCCGAGCATTCGACTCATGAAGCAGGGCTTGATTGCCGCTAGTATGGTCCGCATGGCCATGCGTATTTGTGACATAAAGCAGATTTAGGTTAGAGGTCTTTATAAATGACAAAATCCCGCCATGTGCTCCGCCATCAACCGCGATCGCATGTTTCTCCCCGTAAACGAGATAGCCTAAATTATCGGTGTGATAACGGAATTGTTTTAATTGCAGCATGGACAGGGCAAAATAACATGAAAAAGAAATTAATCTTAGGGAGTCTTGCCAAGCTCAAAAGATGGCTCAGGATGCGGTTTTTCAGGTGCTCTCCTATCCCCGCCGTAAAAAACGATTCTTCAAGTTCCATGGAAACTGTGACGATACTCACAGATAAAAAAAAACACGTATGGCAAATTGTTTCACAAAATGCGTCTGCGGAGATTTTAAAAGTTTGCAAATTGTTAATCACAGTGGTCGGGGCGAGAGGATTTGAACCTCCGACCCTCTGAACCCCATTCAGATACGCTACCAGGCTGCGCCACGCCCCGACTTTGCTGAGCTGCTTTTTACCACCATGCCTTGACCCTGTCAAGGACAATGAAAACAGGCTGTTTGCCCTGGCGCTGATTACATAAAGTGCTTGAATTCAAGATTTTCATGTAGTATTTAGACAAACAATTAATATTGAGTATTACCGTTTGCATTAGCTCAATAACTAAAGATGTCGTTACTATGAAGCTAATTGTCCCCATTTCGCTATTCATGCTTATAAGCATCACTTTACCGGCCTCTGGGGATATATATAAGTACGAAGATGCGCAGGGTGTTATCCATCTGACGAACGTTCCTACCGAGAGTGGCATCAAATACGTTCTTATCATGCGGGAGAAGCGTGTCCTTCTCGACAAGAAGTTAGGAGAAAATATACCGCAATATGATGACTTGATTATCACGGCATCAGAAAAACACAAAATAGAGCCAGCCTTGGTTAAAGCAATCATCAAAGCTGAATCAAATTTCAACCATCGGGCCGTATCTCCAAAGGGGGCCAAGGGTCTGATGCAATTAATGCCGGCAACTGCTTCATCACTCAAAGTTGAGGATTCCTTTCATCCCGAAAAAAATATCGAAGGCGGTGTAAAATATTTGCGGTATCTCCTGGATTATTTCAATGGGAATCTACGTTTAGCGCTGGCCGCCTATAACGCAGGCGAAAACGCAGTGATCAGGTACAAAGGCGTGCCACCCTATCGTGAGACACAGGAATACATACAGAGGGTTCTCAGTTATCTAGATAAGTTTAGATAGAGAAAAGCCGTTTCTTTCTTGCAGTCGTTCTTACAACGCATCATAGATACAGAAATACCTTTCGGGCTTTCTGAACTTTTTTGTTTTATGCCGCGAACCTTCATCAGGTCTTCAACTTTTTGATACCTTCCTGGTTTAGTCTGAATTGAACAATCTGCGAGGCAGTTTTCTCGTCGATTCCGTCAAAGAGCATGAGATCTGCCGTGGTCGCCCTATTAGTGTCAATAGGGATGCCGAGGGCAACTCATTTGCGTTATTCATCGCCGTTATTTTTGAGCTGCCATGCGACTCGCTGACGATATTCTTGCCGGGTGACAGCCACTTGTAAAGTATTTACTGATCAAACATTTCACGACTTTAGACAACGGCAGCTTCTAAGACATCAGAAATTTTTCTCGTTCTTTCGGATAAACAAAAGATGCCGTTAACACCAACATTGCTGCCGATTCCGACGATCAGAGGATCAAAACGCTTATTACCGAACGGCACACATCATTTCCTTGAGTTGGTAGCAATGAAGAGGAATAATGAATTGCGAGGAAAATAACAGCGATAATAATGGATCCGTTACGTTGGCTTTCCGTAACTTTCATATTATTATCAATTTCTGCGGTATCACAGAACGGGTATGGTAAGAATTCCTTACAAAGAATTCATCTCTTATCCAGATCGAATGCCTCGTGCAGAGCTGAAACAGTAAGTTCCGTGTATTTCTCCTGTATGACGCACGAAATTTTGATCTCAGAAGTACTTATCATCAATATGTTAACTCCCTCTTTGGCCAACGTTGAGAACATCTTTGCGGCAACGCCAGAATGACTGATCATACCCACACCGATGATAGATACTTTAGAAACGTCGGCATCTATCTCTACCCTATCCGCACCTATTTTTCTTGATACTTTTTCAATCAACTCGTGCGCCTTTTTTATTTCCTTGCGCGAGACCGTGAATGTTAAGTCTGTATAACCTTCGACGCTGGCGTTCTGTATGATCATATCAACCATGATGTTATGCTGCGCTAGGGGAGTAAACAATTGAGCTGCAATTCCGGGCCTGTCGGGAACGTGAACTACTGTAATCTTTGCTTGATCGCGGTCATACGTTACCCCGCACACTACTTCCTTTTCCATTTCTAGATCCTCCTTCGTCACAAGTGTGCCTCCTCCATCCGTAAATGATGACCTCACATAAACTGGTACTTCGTACTTTTTTGCGAGTTCAACTGAACGGGGTTCAAGAACTTTAGCTCCCGCCCTTGCCATTTCAAGCATCTCATCATAGGAGATCCTGCTCAATCTCTTTGCCTTTCTACAGATGTTAGGGTCCGCAGTATAAACACCATCAACATCCGTGTAAATATCGCATACATCGGCTTTCAAGACTGCCGCCAAGGCAACAGCACTCGTGTCCGAACCACCCCTGCCTAAAGTTGTAATGTTGCCAGCCTTGTCTACGCCCTGAAAACCAGCCACAACGACAATAGTCCCTTTCTTCAGCTCCTTGCATATCTTCTTTGTGTCGATATGGAAGATCCTCGCCTTTGTATGGGCTCTGTCGGTCACTATTTTTACCTGATACCCCAGGAAAGATTTCGCACGGAAACCCATTCTGTTTAGAATTATGGAGAGAATAGTTACCGTCAATTGTTCGCCCGTTGAGATAAGGGCATCATACTCTCTCTTTTCTGGCTCGTCCGCAGCCTTGTGAGCCAGTTGTATGAGCTTGTCCGTCTCACCAGCCATGGCCGAAAGTACTACAATAACGTCATTCCCTGCCTCTTTTGATTTCGTCACCCGTCTGGCCACATTCTCCATCTTGTCAATATCTGCAACTGAAGTGCCCCCGTATTTTTGCACAACAAGGCCCATGCCCTAAAAACCTCCATTCCCTAAATGTTTCAGCATTACGGCTATTTTTTCCTTTTTTCCAGAAATGATTATGTTCCGTGTGTTTTCATCAGCGTAGCTCATCCCAATGAACAAGGTGTCATCCGGTAGAATGTCTTTAACCCTATCAGCCCATTCGATGACGCTGACGCCGTTTCCAAAAAAATACTCCTCATATCCCATGTCATCCATCTCTGAGACTTTAGATAATCGATACAGGTCGAAATGATACAACATTATTCTTCCCTGGTACTCGTTTATCAATGTAAACGACGGGCTGGTTATCAGATACTCATTTGGTACGTCAAGACCTCTGGCAATACCCTGGGTAATGCAGGTTTTCCCGGTGCCTAATTCGCCTATAAGCGCAACTACATCCTTCGCAGTCAGATTCCGTCCAATGATCTTGCCGATATGAAAAGTCTCTTCGGGATTCCTGGATGTGATACTGAGCCTGACGGTATGCCCATCCATCGCATTTTCGACACTTGAAATATTTATGCCATTGCAGCTTGAGCCCATTCCCTATTCCACTCTTTCACAGGTGCACGGTTTTTACCGTAAATCCACTTCGCTATCTCCTATTGCTCAAGAACAACAATTGCGTGTGCATATTCTCTCGTATGCGTCATACTCATGTGAATCTTCTTCACACCCAGCTCCAAAAGCATACTGCCTAATTTCTCATTCAGTTTCAGTACTGGAGATCCTGCTGCATTATTGCCTACTTCAATTTCTCTCAGATTAATTCCCATGCCAAGTCCTATGCCAAGAGATTTCAGGAAAGATTCCTTTGCTGCAAATCTCGCGGCAAAATGCACGGCCGGAAACGCCCTATTTTTACAATATTCAATTTCGCCATTCGCAAAAACTCTGCCTATAAAACGACTCCCCCATTTTTCCAGAATTCTTTCAATCCTGGAGACGTCGACAAAATCCGTTCCTATTCCATAAATCATACACTTATCCGGCATGCTTGTAATTCTAAGTTCCTGTTCTACGCCCTGAGAATCGCATCGGCCATGGCAGCTACCTTCTTCATAGCCTTCACGTCATGCACCCGCACTAAATTTGTACCATTCATGATGGCAGCTGTCACAGCAGCGGCAGTTCCCTCTAAACGCTCCGCCGGCGCTCCACCAGCTATCTTACCTATGAAGGTCTTCCTTGAAGGCCCCGTCACAATCGGCCTTCCCAGAACCTTGAACTCTGATAGATTCTTTAAAAGCCTCACTGAGTCTTCCTGTGTTTTCCCGAAACCTATACCAGGATCGACCATGATATTTTCAAGAGATATTCCGGCAATTTTCGCATCTTCTATTCTGCTTTCAAGGAACTCAATGACGTCTCCGCTAAGACATCTGTACGACAAATCCCCTTTCTGCATGTCCTTAGGGGTTCCACGCATGTGCATCAGGATAATCGCGGCATGTGTATCAGCGACAACACTCGCCATCTGCCTATCAAAGGTCATGGCACTGATGTCGTTCACAATATCTGCGCCGTTTTCCACTGCAATTCTTGCGACCTCCGCCTTCGTCGTGTCAATGGAAATCGGAATTTTGATGCACCTTCCCAACTCTTTTATAACAGGAATTACCCTGGCAATCTCTTCCTCGAGAGGAATCGGTAATGCACCAGGTCGTGAAGATTCACCTCCGATGTCAATAATGTCTGCACCATCCTCGATCATTTTCAAACCATATGTGACCGCCTCGTCTGTGTTCCTGAAAAGACCCCCGTCTGAGAATGAGTCCGGAGTTACGTTAATTATTCCCATGATCTCTGTCTTCCCTCCCAAGACAATCTCTCCTCTGCATGTCTTGAGGATGAAACGATCTCTTGCAACATTCTCGAGGACTTCTTTGACGGCCTTTGAAATGACATTTAATCCTAATGGCTGAATTGAGATCTTATCGGATAAACGCTTTATCTGCTTTTCCGTGCCCATGATGAGGCAATCCGTTTCATCTACGCTGCATGACACCGCCGAACGCGAAACGGCAACATCACCGCCGACGGAGAGCATCTCCTGTTTCATGATATTCGCTACGTTACACTTAATACCCTGAAGGAATATATTATGATGAACCATCTTGGGCAGCATTGCTTCAATGCCGTAAGGATCGCAGTCGATTTTTCTCAGGACCTCAAGAGCCTCATACGAAGATTTTATGCGCAGGCATCTTGGACGACTCTTATCTGTCATTGTATAAAAAATATGGGGAGCTGAGAATAGTCAATCTAATGTTGTGTTGATACCGCATTGCCGCTTCCATCAGCATCGTCCCTCTTCATTTGTATGATCTCGTCGAGTTCGGCAGTGTTCAAGACCTCCTTTTCAAGGAGCTCCAATGCAATTCTGTTCAGTATGTCAATATGATCCGATAACAGTTGTTTCGCTTTCTCATAACTCTCCGACACCAGTCGCGTTATCTCTTCGTCAATCCTTTGGGCGGTTTCTTCACT
>DASRZZ010000090.1:0-4369 GCA_035685925.1 Syntrophales bacterium
GGATACGAGACGTACATCACGGACTTATATAAAGCGGGAAAGTTAACGTTGACCGATATATCCAGATATCTTGATATCGGTCAGATAGAGGCTCTTGAACTTCTTCTTAATCGGGGTGTCAAGGGAAACCTTGACGCTGCCGATATAATGTACTCTTTGGAAAAATTTTCTAAATCTTAAAGTGGTTTTAAATTTATGAAATCAACCGGGAACCTAAATATCTATTGTGGTCTGATTTTCAGGTTATCAACAGCAAAATCCGAATACCCATAATTTTCAGGCCGTGGGCCCGGAAGAATCAGACTACGTCGATCAAGTATTTCCTGAAAGCTATGAAACTGAAATTGTAGAAGAATCTGAAATTATTGTAAGTGAGTGCCTTGCTAAAACGCAAAATGAAAAAAAGTTTACGAATAAAAATTGAGGCGATGGCCGAGGCAGGTTTGCTTGAATGGAATAAGAAGAAGCTCAAACCTATCACGCCGGTTGCCCGGGTAAAGGGTAAGAAAACTGTTTCTGAACTGTTAATTGAGGACCGCTAAAGGGATAAAGGCGGACTATTACGGATCACGTCTATAGCAGTAAAAGTTTTAGAGGATAGGAATAAGGCAAGAGAGTGGCTTCGTCGCCCTCAAGTGGGGTTAGGTGACAAGATACCATTAGAATTATTAGATACAGAGGCTGGCACGAAGGAGGTTGAGGATCTGCTCTGGCGGATTGAATATAGTCTTCTCTCGTGATGCCGTTATTTGTCCTGAACAGTATTTACGTTGATAGTTACTGTAAACGCGATTCGTAACTATGTTTCGAATCTTGTAATTTCAAGAAATGGAAACAGTCATCGACTTCACAAGCTTGCACCGGCGACAGATAAATTGGAGGTGCATAATTCTGGTTGAATTCTGCACTCGAGCAAAAGGATCAAAAATGACTAAGTTGTGAAGTAGCACTTCTGCATGAAGCAACAGGAAAGTAAATAGTCTATTAGCTAAAAGAATCAGGCTCTTTTTTTATAGACTCTAAACTGTCTTCACTTCAGTCTTTCCAGTAAACTGCCTTGTCCGGGAAGATCCAGCGGATACCTCCGCGCGGGTCCGGCATATCACCTTTGTAACGCGGGATAATGTGGATATGCAAATGAAAGATAGTCTGACCTGCTACAATGCCATCGTTAATCCCGATATTGAATCCGTCGGGAGAAAATTCTTTGAGAAGCTGTGTTCGCGTCTGCTGCACTGCATCCCATAAAGCGGCCACTTCCTCTTTAGTTGCCTCAAAGATCGATGCAATATGGCGCTTGGGCAATATAAGCATGTGGCCGGGAGAGACCGGGAGCGTGTCTCTTACGGTGAAAGCATGTGCATTCTGATCAATGATCTTTTCAGGCGCGATCGTACAAAACGGGCATGTGGCCATCATGTCATCCTTTCGTCAATATCTCAATGTCGCCTTGAGTCGCTTCGGATTCAGCAATAAGTCGAGCCCCTCAACTGCGCTCCGCACATGGACGTTCGCCGCCAGGATCGAGTCAACGGCGCAACCTTCTCCCTCTGACACAGCAATGCCGATTCGTGCGACCTTAAGCATTTTCCGGTCGTTGTTGCCGTTGCCGAAAGCGACGACGTTCTCCACCCCGAGTTTCGTTACATACTCTTCTTTCTGCACGTCGTGGTTTTCTCCGGTCAAAATGTGTATTTCGGAGTTGATGCCTTTCAGTTCCGCCTGCGCTTTGCCGAAGGTATCTGCGGTGAGAATATGAATTTTCATGAACTCAGCCAGCCTATTCAATCGCGCGTCCACGTTCGGTATAAGTTGCCCATTTACGGACAATGTGCCGGTAAAATCCGAGACCAGATGCTCCAGTCTTACCAGGCCGAAGCCGGGAATATCGATCTCAAGCATGCATGATTCCTTTCTTGTTTACCAGTGCAAGTCACCTCTAAAGACCGCTTTCGCACCCAGTTCCTCCTCAATCCTGAGCAACTGATTGTATTTTGCGAGTCGTTCCGATCGTGCTGGTGCGCCAGTCTTTAACTGGCCTGCGTTCGTGGCAACCGCTATGTCCGCAAGGAACGAATCTTCCGTTTCTCCTGAGCGGTGAGAAAACATACAGGTGTAACCTCCTTTTTTAGCCATTTCCACGGTTTTCAATGTTTCGGTAAGTGTCCCTATCTGATTGAGTTTAATTAGCACGGAATTAGCGACGCCTTTTTTGATGCCCTCGGCCAGTATCTTAGTGTTCGTCACGAAAATATCATCGCCCGTCAGCTGGATCTTCTTTCCCAGTTCTTTTGTAAGTATTTGCCAGCCATCCCAATCATCTTCGGCAAGGCCGTCTTCAATGGAGATGATCGGATATTTTGAGATCAGGTTCTCATAGTAGGCGACCATTTCTTTCGAGGATAACTTTCTGTTGTCGGCCTTCAAGACATACTTACCGTCCTGGTAAAACTCGCTCGCTGCCGGATCGAGAACGATGGAGATATCGCTCCCCGGTTTGTATCCTGCCTTTTCTATCGCTGCGATGATTATCTGGATCGCCTCTTCGTTTGATGAAAGATTCGGCGCAAATCCGCCCTCATCTCCGACGGCAGTGTTCAGGCCTTTTGACTTTAAAACTGCTTTCAGGGTATGGTACGTTTCGGCGGCCATCCTGAGCGCTTCCCGAAACGACTTTGCGCCCACAGGTGAGATCATGAACTCCTGTATATCCACGTTATTATCCGCGTGCTTTCCGCCGTTCAATATATTAAAGAAAGGTATCGGCAGGCGGTTCGCAGCTTCGCCGCCAAGGTATCGGAATATAGACAGCCCCCTGTTCTGTGCTGCCGCTTTTAAGACGGCGAGCGAGACACCTAGGATCGCATTCGCACCTAATTTAGCTTTGTTCTCTGTGCCGTCAAGCTTGATCATAAGCGAGTCAATCTCATTCTGGGCTTCTGGGTTTTTGCCGATCAGTTCAGGTGCGATCAATTGGTTTACGTTCTTTACCGCCTTGAGTACACCCTTACCCAAGTAGCGTTTTTTGTCTCCGTCCCTGAGTTCCACAGCCTCCTTGCTTCCGGTCGACGCACCGGATGGGACTGCTGCCCTGCCCATAATGCCGTTGTCGAGAATTACATCAACCTCTATCGTTGGATTGCCCCGTGAGTCTAGTATTTCGCGTCCCGTTATCTTGTTTATCTTTGACATGCCGGTTTCCTTTCCATTAAATATGTCCTGACACTTCTGTGATAATGACCATTAAGATACCGTAACCGCAGTAAGTCTACCGTTAATAGTGATACTATCACGAAAGGGGTGTTCGCATAAAATGTTCGAACTTCCCTTACGTTCTTTCTCATTTAGAGATCATAGTACAGGAAAGCTCATAAGGATGGGGCCTCAATCTCAGCGCATCAGCTTCCTTGGTCCTCTTGTATTCGAGCCACATCTCGATTGCGTCCTTGGTAAATACGTCGCCCTTCAAGAAGAAGCTGTGATTAGCTTCAAGATTACTGAGCACTATAATATCCACGCCGCAGTACGGGCACTTCCAGTTGTCTTCCCGTATTTTCCTCCTGTATGCGTCATGGCATCCGAACCTCGTCAATCCTGTAATCGATCACGACAAGGTTCAAATTCAGTTTGCCGCCGTGGACATATCTTTTGTCTCTAGCCTTTGAAAATATCGTTTCGATCATCTTCGGGTTGCCCTGAGATATGTCATAAATGTCCTTGAACAAACCGGGTATGTCGGAATGGTTAATATTCAGCAAATCGTGCAAAGACTGCATGAGAATAAACGCATCATCTTTGCACAGATTCTCCACTTTGAGCTTTGGCACATGCCACAGGGCAAGACTGCCGGAAATACTGCTGAAGTCCGCCAGTTCCCAGGCTAGTCTGCTCGCGGTAATGATCGACGAGCATCCCAGCAGGGCCGACACACACGAATGGATTCTCGGCGTGACTTTTTCTAAGTGATCAAGGATCACGCAGAAATCACCAATTCTCAAATACCGATAGGCGATGTTGCTGAGATTGAGAATATTCTCATCGTCGACATCATTTTTCCCCTCCAGCTCAACCGGCTCCAGGTATTTGTCCAACCCTTTGAGCTGCTTGAACATACCAAGCAGGCTATGGGCAATGCAATGAATTATCTCCCTCAATGTGCCGGAGTTGCGGCAGTAAATCGGGACGGGAGGGTTCGGAATTTCTCCCCATCGAGCGATAATATAATCGAGAAGGCCACTCTTTCCAACGCCCGGAGGTCCGTAGAGATGTAGGCTTTTTCGGCGCTGGATGTGGTCACGAATTATCTCTATTTCTCTCTTGCGGCCTGACAGAGTATCCATAAGGAATTCCAATGTGTTCCCAGTTTAAT
>DASRZZ010000091.1:0-4263 GCA_035685925.1 Syntrophales bacterium
TATCTTCCCGATTTTTTCTGCGTCGATACCGAACGACTTCATTTGTTCCAGAACATCAGGAAGTATGTAGCTCATGGCTCCATTGATCAGGATTGCGTTATCCCGTCCCTCATAGACATAGACCCCCGCCTCCTCACGGCCCAAGTACCAAAGATTATCAGTCACTTTCCCGGCTTTTCTAAATCGCATAAATCCTACCTCCAGTTTATGAATCTGTATGTGACAACATGTATTCCGTCAATGGCGCGCGGTCTATACTCCATATTTCCCCTTCTTTTCCAAACGCGCGAGGCGTTCTTTCAGGTCGTCAAATTCCTTTCGCGTTGGGATATTCATGCGGTTCAAAAGACCCGCCAATATCTGCTCCATCTTCTCTTCCAGGTCCTTTTTTGCCTGTTTTGATTTTTCCAGGAATTCATTAACAGCCTCCCTCGCCTCCTTCTCTGTCATCTCTCCTTTCTTTACAAGCTCGTCCATAAGTTCCTGGATTTTTTCCGTAGTCATTATCGCCAATCCTGCTCCCGCCAATGTCATTTTCCTGATGTAGTCGAGCATCGTCATCCCTCCTTCATATTTATATATTTTTGATTCTAGGTTCTCAATCAGGAAATGTCAATGTAATGGTTTCGGCGTGCCTATATGGATTTGCACTCAACTGCCACATGTGATAAACAGCGGTCCGTCGATGGGTATGAATGATGTGCAGGGGTGGTTATGGAAGTTGAAAAAATTAAGAGAAAGGCGATGGCTGAAGGCAAGTCTGCCCTCACTGAGGCGGAATCCAAGGAATTGCTCAAGAATTATGGTCTGCCTGTGGTTGATGAATGTGTCGCTACAAGCCTGGACGAGGCAGTTGCGGCGGCTGAAGCTGCAGGTTACCCCGTCGTTGTAAAAGGTCATGGTGCCCGACTTACACACAAGACGGAACGCGGCCTTGTCAAGCTGAATTTGAAAAACGCAGAAGAAGTCCGAAAGGCTGCCGGAGAGATTGCCCGGGCTGCTGGTGATGACCTGGAAGGGTTTCTCATATACCACATGGTGGAAGGCAGACGGGAATTCATGGCCGGACTGTTTCATGATGACCAATTCGGTCCGGTTATTATGTTCGGTTTGGGTGGAATCTTTGCTGAGGCGCTTGCCGACGTGGTATTTTGCGTTGCACCTCTCGATAAAACACACGCAGGAGACATGATAAACAGAATCAGGGCCGTTGACCTTCTAGGAAAGCTTCGCGGTGAGGCGCCGGTAAAAACTGAACAGATCGCCAGAATACTTGTTGGCTTGTCCGAACTTGGAATGGAACATCCGGAAGTGCTGGAGGTTGATATCAATCCCCTGCTCGTCAGGCCTGATGGCAGAGTGATTGCCGTAGATGCACTGGTCATTGTCGGCAGCATTCCTCAAAAAAAATCTGTTCGTCCGCATGCGGATAAAATGGCGATGCGAGATTTTTTTAATGCCCGCTCAATCGCGTTTGTCGGCGCGTCTGCTACCTTCGGCAAATGGGGATATACGCTGTTCACTAACGTGGTTGCAGGGAATTTCCAAGGCACTATTTATCTGGTTAATCCTAAGGGCGGTGAAATTGCAGGACGGCCCGTCTTTAAATCTCTGGCAGACATCCCAAGACCTGTGGACCTTGCCGTCGTGACAGTCCCCGCGGCAAAGGTTATTGACCTCATTCCAGAACTTAAGGCAAAAGGCATCAGAATCGTTCTCTTGGTCACATCTGGTTTCAGTGAGACAGGGGAAAAAGGGTTACGCCTGGAGGACCAGCTGGCAGAAGAGGCGCGTGCGGCCGGAATTACAATTCTCGGCCCCAACACAATGGGGATATGCAATCCCCATGAAAATTTATTCTGCCTATATCAACATGTGCGGCCGAAGCCAGGCTCGACGGCGCTGGTTGCTCAGTCTGGCAATCTCGGGACACAGCTATTGATCTTCGCCGAAAGTGAAGGGATCGGGATACGTGCGTTCATCGGATCCGGAAATGAGGCGATGATCACGATCGAAGACTACATGGAATTCTTCGAGACCGATGACTTGACGAAAACAATCGTATTATACGTAGAGAGCCCCAAGGACGGCAGACGGTTTTTTGATTCGGCCAGAAGGATTTCCCGAAAAAAGCCAGTCCTCATGCTTAAAGGCGGTCGCACACGCGCGGGTGACCGCGCCGCTGCCAGTCATACAGGCGCATTAGCTTCCAATATCGGAGTCTTCAAAGCCGCATGTCGCCAGGCTGGAGTAGTCATGGGGGAGACTTCCATGGACCTTCTCGATCTTTCCGCTGCATTTTCATCGGTCCCTTTGCCACAAGGTAATAAGGTGGCAATAATGACATTGGGCGGGGGCTGGGGCGTAGTTACGGCAGACCTATGTGTTGAATATGGGCTGGAAGTGCCCGAACTTCCATCTCAAATAATATCGCGTATCGACAAAGTTCTTCCTCCATACTGGAGCCGGTCGAATCCGGTCGACCTTGTCGCAGAAATGGACCTATCCATTCCTATGATACTCATAGAGGAACTGCTGAAGTGGGATGGGTGTGATGCGGCAATTCACCTTGGTATACTTGGCAGGTTAGTCTTTATAAAGCGTATGATCGAGTCTTCTTATATAGCTAATCAGACTTGTGACCGCAAGGTTTTAGAAGAAATCATTCGTCGAGTAGCAGATTTCGAACTCCGTTACAGTGAACACGTGGTTCGCCTCATGGAGAAGTATGACAAACCCGTTATAGGGGTTTGCCTTCTTTCCGATGATAATAGCCGTACCATTAAGGAAATCGAGGGGAGTCAATACAAAGGGGTGTCTTTCCTAACACCGGAACGGGCCGTAAGGGCGCTTGCCGGCATGTATACATATAAATGCTGGCTGGATCTTGAAGGAATATCCATACAGAAATGACGGCTGGTCAGGCTATCTCTTTTTCCGTTGGATTTTTTGGAAGACGGGTGCTATGCCAGACGGCGACTATCCAGACAGTCTTCTGTTTCACGCGGTAGATAAACCTGCACGGCGCAATCGCCACCTCGCGAAAGGGAAGATCGGGAAATTCCGGTAATGCCGTGCCGGATCTGGGAAACTTTCTCAACCGCGACAAAGTCTTTTCTGCCTTCTTCCGGAATGCACCCGCCGCATGCGTATCCTCACTGTCGATGAATGAGATGGCTGCAAGAAAATGATTTCGTCCGGAAGGAGTAAAGAGAACTCTCAAACCATCCTCCTATTTCAATAAGGCATACGCGTCTGCAAGGACATGGCTGAGATCATAACCTTTGCCTATCTCGATCTCCTTTTCACCACGCGCGAGAAGTTGTAGAATTTCCATTTCTTTTTGTGATTTTTCGTAAGAGTCCATGCTGACTACAACTGCCGCCGCTCTCCCCCTCTGTGTAATCACAACGGGCTGCCGTGAGGATTTCACGCGCTTCAGCACCGACGATGCAGCCTGGCGAAGATCGGTAATCGGTATGATATTCGGAATCTTGGTCATTATTGTTACTCCCTGAATTACGTTTAACAGTACTCCCAAATGCAACTATAGTCAAGCTTAAGGCTCGCAAAAAAATGGGTGCTGAGGAGATCCGGCGGAGATACCTGTCAGTCCTTTTTGCGGTCTTCCGCTTTCACTTCTAGGACGATGCGGCCCCACCCCCCGCACGATAAACAGACATCAAAACAGCCGGCCCGCTTAAATCTTATCTCATTCGGATCCACGCCTGCGTAAAGAAACTCGGTTGCCGCAAATATCTGGGGCACAATCACACTCAACGCATATATGCATATCCTCTTGGGGGAGAGTGCCGCAAGAAGGTTTCCCGCGCTGTCGAAATAGAATCTGTCGCCAACCTTGTGCTGGCTGTTGCAGCCGTGCGACTCCACTACTTCTGCGATGATCGTTTTGTTCATCAGCCCAGGTACTTGGGATAAGATATCTTCATTTCGCGGATTATCCCGAAATATCTTCATCTCTTCATCAGTATATCCCAAACGTTTTTGTATAATCTGCCACTTCTGGGTCTCCCACATTTTGTCGCCGCTACTCATATAGTTCTCCTTCATTATGCTTGCAAAATTATATTCTCACTTTTTCTCCCATGATTCAATTCCACCCATTATTACCTTGAAAAGTGGATGAGCCATCGGTTTCTTAACGTCAAGAAGCTGCTTGTATCGTGCCGGATACCGCAATTTCAGTTTTGTTTTTAGATGATTAAACTCATACCTGAGTTGTCCGTTCGTAAGCGGGATTCT
>DASRZZ010000092.1:0-3782 GCA_035685925.1 Syntrophales bacterium
AAACGATGTTTATAATTTATACAAAAACTGAATTTATCTTTCGGAACCGTATTTAATCCTTTCATTTCACTTCTCGAATATCGTGCAATGCGTATATCTCTGATGAATTTTCTTGGAGGATGTCTTCTTGTCTAACATACCGGCAAAAGGAATTATCCGCATCGACGGCTCCTATGGAGAAGGAGGCGGACAGATCTTGCGAACGTCCCTGGCGCTGTCCTGCGTGCTCAGCAAACCAATAGAGATCATAAACATCCGAAAAGCTCGTAGAAAGCCCGGACTACAACCTCAGCATTTGACAGCAGTGGTTGCAGCGGCCGCAATCAGCAATGCCCATGTTGAAGGTGCAGAGCTTGCGTCTACGGCGATCACATTCCTGCCACACGCGACTATCGGAGGCAACTACGAATTCGATGTGTCCGAAAAAAAAGGGAGCGCAGGCAGCACGTCTCTTGTTCTCCAGACGATCATGCTTCCGCTTTGCTTTGCTCGGCAGCCGACGAACATCACCGTGCTTGGCGGAACCCATGTACCCTGGAGTCCGACCTTTCATTACCTTAAGTATATTTTTTTGCCGATGCTCTCCCGTATCGACACAAAGGTCGACCTTGATATCAAGAAATGGGGTTGGTATCCCGGTGGCGGAGGCATGGTAGTGGCGAGGGTTATGCCTCGAGAAAAGTTGCTGCCGATCGAGATCCTGAGTCGCGGTAGACTCCTTCGTGTGACAGGTCTTTCGGCAGTCGCAAATTTGCCGAGAGATATTGCAGTGCGACAACGGATCAGGGCCGTCAAAGCACTGCTGAACAAAGGCATCGATGCGGATATAGAGATCGTCGACGCTTCTTCGCCGGGTAAAGGGACACTTGTTTTTCTTAAGACTGAGTTTGAGAACATCGTTGCCGGGTTTGACGCCCTTGGCGCGGTCGGCAAGAGGGCTGAAGAAGTCTCGGACGAGGCCTGCAAAGCCTTGTTCACGTATGTAAGTTCTTCAGGCGCGCTCGACCCTCACCTAGCAGACCAACTCATTCCCTATCTCGCACTCGCTCGTGGAAATTCAGAATTTACTACAAATCTCATCACGAAGCACTTGCTTACAAATATTTGGGTGGTGAAGCAATTTCTCGACGTAAACGTTCAGGTCGAAGGAAAAGAAGGAGAGGCCGGTCAAATCAGGATCATAGTATAGCTTCACACGGTACAAGAACTCTCCCACCAATAATAAACCGTTAGAACGACTGTAGTGGGGGTTTCACGGTTCGCAGACGGATGCGTCCTGAAAGCATGGCTCTCAGTTCGGCTTATCTCCGTCTCTTCGCGCGTTCCTTCGGGCAGTTCCTGCTCTAGTTGCTGCTTTTTCTTTAACCGCATGGCACGCTTCTTTTGTTTTACCGATAGTTCTCCGGCGACCAACATCCTGATTCCCTTCTTTTTTAATAACGAGGGACGCATTGAAGTCTGCGTTTTCGGTAAAACCGCAGTTCTGGCATACGAACAATGCCTGAGTCTGGCGATTTTCCGGATGAGTGTGCGAACACTTCGAATACTGGATAGGAGTTCAAGTACTTCTTCCTATCTTGTCAATCCCCCTTGCAGCTGGTGAGCATTACTAACCGTTCAATGTGTTGACGTTAATGATTCTGCATACTTTTGATCGACACCCGTTTGCTCCTTCAGGTGGTAAACTTAATACAAGAGTGAAAACAGCATTCAAACGGACACCGATGTATCGCAAGAAAGAGGTGATATATATGGCAGTACGTACTGCTGAAGCCCTGTGGAAAGGGGACATTAAAAGGGGGAAAGGGACGGTCAAACTCGGCAGCGGAAGTTTTGAAGGGAACTATTCTTTCGGGTCCCGATTTGAGCATGCATCAGGCACTAACCCGGAAGAATTGATCGGAGCGGCGCATGCCGGCTGATTCAGCATGGCCTTTGCCTTGATGCTTGGGCAAAAAGGTTATCAGGTCAATCTCATCCACACCGTCGCTAAAGTGTCCATTGACAAGGTCGGTGATGGGTACAAGATTCAGACCATCGAGCTTAATACGGAGTGTGATGTGCCGGGCATCGATGAGAAAACGTTCAAGGATATCTCAGAGCAAGCTGCGAGAAACTGTCCTGTTTCTCTCGCGCTGACAGGTGTCGATATCAAACTTGTAGCCAAGCTTGTAAGACAAGCAAAGGCTGCATGAGGTGCAACACTTATCCCTCGAGACGCGGAGAATCCCCTATCCGCGTCTCTTCTATGTTTCGCTCGGTTCCCCTCGCTGATAAAGTTCATGCTGATTCCCTTTCGTTATTGTGCTTACTCATTATTTCTATAATGAAGAAACGAACTTGCTTTAAATTATCTGCCGGGAAGTCTCCGTCTGTGAGGGCGGGGATGAAAGGCGGAACATTATTTTATAGATACCTTAAAAAGTATATATTTGTTCACTTATACTATATGCAACAATGTTGCGCACTTATAAATACCGGCTTTCTCCAAATCTAAATAGAGCGGGAACCGCTCGAATCAACGCTTGGGGAGAAGCGGTGCATCATAGCCCTTCATTGAACCAGGAAGCCGCGTCTGTAAGGGCGCGGTAGTTCACTATGCCATTTGTGATTGACTTTAGGCAGGATATTTATTACAGTTATTTGAAAAGAACTTATTTGTTGCAGCGGTCTTTCTCCATACCAGCAGTCAATCTCCAGCTTTCTTGTTTTGGCCGCATCAGTCTGGGCAAATGAAACTATTTGCGAATACGGTGATGTCTCGTTGTCAGATTTTCATAACATCCAGTGACGGAGGAATCTATGGATCTATTTGAGGCCATGAAAACGCGCAGAAGTGTCCGCAAGTATTTAGACAAGCCTGTTGAGGATGAGAAACTGCAGCAAGTTCTTGATTCAATTCCTTTAGCGCCTTCGTGGGCAAACTACCAATGCTGGCGTCTGGTCGTGGTGAAGGACAAAGGCATAAAAGAACAGATTAGTGCACTATCCTACGTAGAGTCCTATTTCGCGAACAAGGGTTACAAAACGAACCCGTCTATGAAGGCCCTTGCGGAGGCGCCGGTGGTCATTATCTTGTGCGCCGACCCTGGGCAGTCTGGTGTTATCTGGGGCCAGAATTACTATCTCGTCGATGTCGGGATCGCGGCCCAGAACATGATGCTTGCGGCAAGAGGCCTTGGATTGGGATCAGTGTTCGTGGGCATCTACGATGAGGATAAACTGAAAAGCCTCCTGCACATTCCCTCTCCAATCAGGATCGTGGGACTCTTTCCTGTGGGGTATCCGGTGGAAGAGAAAAAAATTGGGCCTGCAAGGAAGCCCCTCCAGGAAATCTGCTATTATGAACAATGGGGACGGAAGTGAATCAGATGATCAGCAGAGTCCAGGATTGCGGACCATTTTTGCAGAGTGGGGAGGGGGAACCATGAAGATTACCTGCTGGGGGGCCAGAGGTTCCATCCCGGTATCCGGAAAAGAATATGTAAAATACGGCGGCGATACAACCTGCGTTGAGGTCAGAAGCAAGGACAATGATATCATCATTATCGACGCAGGCACGGGCATTAGGAAACTGGGTAACAAACTGATCGCGTCTGATCAGCATATATACAACGTTCTCTTCACTCATGCCCATTGGGACCACCTTATGGGCTTTCCCTTTTTCAAGCCCATCTATAGGAAAGGAACAAAAATCAGGATCTTCGGTTGTCCCTATGCACAGCGGTCTATTGGGGACGTTCTGTCAAAATCTATGATGGCCCCGTACTTTCCCGTAGAGT
>DASRZZ010000093.1:0-4030 GCA_035685925.1 Syntrophales bacterium
GCCCATTCCGTGACGGGAGTAAAATCGGTAAAGACGTACCTCCTTCCCAAGAGAAAAGTTGATACCTGCGGGCAGATGGATCTCGCTGCCATAAGCATCAAGGTGCAGGCCCTTCTCATCGAGGACCACGATATCCACTCGACGAACATCGGTCAAGGTGGTTCAATGCCACGTTATTCTTCTGGGGATTGTGGGAACGGGAAGCTAAGCTGACAAGGCCGTTGCTCTCGCGCGGAGTGTGGAAGGTGTCAGAGATGTCACGTCATTCCTGAAGTCGATGCGGTGATCATAGCAGGCAAGGATTCCTGATTTGTAACCGGCCAAGGTATCGGCAAACTTTTTGAGCATCTCGGCACCGTTTCATTATCGTATAAACAAAAAACAGGTTCTTATTAAAGGAGGGGGCGATGAAGAGATTCATTATCGTGGCAATGGTTTTAGTGATGTTGGTGGTATCAATTGGAGGATGCTGGATCGGGTGGGAAGGAGATGACCGGGGTGGAAGAGGTGGAGACCGTGACAGAGGTGGTGAACATGAAGAACGACGTTAGGAAAGAAGATGAGAACGGAGAGCAGGTAAAGTTCAGGAAAAGATTGGCGAGGTTAATAAGGTCTTAGGTAAATAAACAGTGGGACGCCATCGGCCTGAATAATTTCTTTTCAACACAATAGACTAAAAGGAGGAAGAAAAAAATGAAACAAGCAAGAGTTAAAATTTTTCTTGTCATGTGCATGGCTTTGATCATAGGAAGCTTCCCGGGTTTCTCTTATGCGGCCACGGCCAGTGAGATTAATGCCAGCGTAAATGCATCCCTCGATCGATTTGTCAAGGAAGTCAAGGGTGCGAAAGAGTTTCTCAACGCCGCCAAGGGGGTCCTTATCATACCTAAGGTCATACAGGGGGGCTTTGTGGTCGGCGCCGAGTATGGCGAGGGAGCCTTAAGGATCGGCGGAAAAACGGTCGGTTACTACAGCATCGCTTCCGGATCTTTCGGTTATCAGATCGGAGGCCAGGAGAAGGACATCATCCTCGTCTTCATGAACGATACGGCCCTGAAGAAATTCCGTACCAGCAAAAACTGGCAGGCAGGCGTTGATGCCCAGGTAACCGCGGTTAATGTCGGCGCCGATGAATCCTTAGACACGACAAAATTCAAGCAACCCGTTGTCGGGTTTGTCTTTGGCCAGAAAGGGCTTATGGCAGGCGCAACGATAGAAGGTTCGAAATTTACGAAGCTGAAGAAATAAGCAGCCGTGAAAGCAGCTTACCGGATATTTTAATGTGTCATATAACCTCTTCGCGTATGCAAGCGCTATGAAGATTAAATTTATAAGGAGACGGATCATGAAACAAAAAGCTTTACCAGTTATACTCGTTGTTGTGATGGTGGCGTTTCTATCCACTATCTTTTTCGTGAATGAAAATCTTTCCTTTGCCGCAGGCAAGAAGAAATCGCCGGCAGTTGCCAAGACGTCGGCTGTCGAGCAAACCGAAGCCCGGATCAAACAGCTTCAAAGCGCGCTAAAGATCACCGAGGCCCAGGAAGAATTATGGAATAACCTTACGCAGGTGATGCGGGAAAATGCAAAAGAGATGGACGCCCTGACCAAGGAAAGGGCTGAAAACGTGAAGACCATGAACGCTGTCGAGCATCTGAAATTACATAGTCAAATTACCGAAGCGCATTTAGAACAACTGAATAAGTTTATCCCGGCTTTCGAGGCGCTCTATGACAGCATGTCGGATGAACAGAAGAAGACTACCGATACAATATTCCGGACGGGGAAATTTGGGAAAAACAAGAAGAAATGAGTGGAAATATTATACAACCAAAGATTGTCGCCAGGCAGGCGATTGGAATCTATCCAAGAACGGAGTGACTATATGAAAACATCAAGTACATGGAATTTTAGATCCATCGTGGGCAAGATTATGATGGTGCTTGTTTTAGCCGCAATGGTCGGCAGTATCGACGTGGCGCCAGCCCTCGGCAGGGATGGCTATAACGATAAGGGAAGACATGACAAAGGCCGTAAGGAGATAAGGGGACGCGGTTATGACCGCGACCGCCATGTCCGGGACAGGCGTGATTACCGGCCTTATGGCTATGGCTATGGTTATGCCCCGCCGCCGGTCGTCTATGCACCGCCTCCAGAGCCGGGCATCAGTATATTCTTTCCTCCTATCGTTATTCGCTAATGAGCCTTCTCCTGTGACAGCCCGGCCTTCAAATTGCTTTTTGATCCGGGCTGTCGCAATGTGCGAAGCGGCGCCTGAAGAGCTTTGCTCAAGGCAGCAAAGGCAGGCCTGAGATTCTCTTTGAAATAATCGTTCAATATGGGCACCTGGCCCGGAACCGATACAGCAATGAATATCACTTTGGACCGTTAAACAAAATGCGTCGCAGAAAGGAGATAGGCGATGGAGGATATTAAACGCATACTTGTCGTTAGCAGAATAACGAAAGACTGTCAGAAAGCTATTCATTATGGAATCGCTCTATCTAAAAAATATGGGGCGGCACTTTCCGTACTTCATATGATTGATACGTTCTGGCTAAAGAGATGGAATGTGCCGATGATATCAGGTGAAGAAGAATATAAGAAAGAACTGAAAAGAACAAAGCAAGAACTCGATGACATGATTAACATGGAAAAGAAGAAGGGTATGGTGATTAAAGAGTTACTTAAAGAAGGCGATCCGACAGAAGAGATATTGAAGGTCATTAAGGAAGAAGACATTGACCTCGTTATTATGCTTGCGCATGAGGAAGGTCGTTTTGAGCACTTTCTTTTCGGACGCGGCAACGAAGCGCTTATTCGCCAGATGCCATGCTCAATTCTGCTGGTCAAAAAAGAACCAGAATGATTATCACGATGATTAAACTTTGGCGGAAAAAATAACAGAGAAAGCCCGTACGACGGCAAACCAGTCTGGCATGGGGGCCATTCCCCATGCAAAGGGTGTCACCTTTCGGGTATGGGCGCCACATGCCCAAAAAGTTTACCTGATCGGCTCCTTCAATGGCTGGAACGAAACTTCTACACCTCTGGTCAGCGAGAAAAACGGATACTGGTCTGCTGCCGCGTCAGAGGCAAGGGCGGGAGATGAGTGCCGATATTTGATCCACGGTCTAGAGGGTTCCTTCTCTTGCATCGATCCTTATGCCAGAAAGGTGACGAACGCAGCGGGCAACGGAATAATCTATGATCCCCAAGCATTCGATTGGGGTGATGATAGCTTCAATATTGTCTCGTGGAATGAGCTTATCATTTCGTCCATAAATGGTTCTCAACTGGATCAAGACTTGAGCCCATAAGCCAGTATGACATCATGGGTAAGCTGGGTCACTTTGTTATGCTCACAGTAGTCACGAGACATCTTAGAAATTTGTTTTATTTTGTCTGGTGGAAATTTAGCGTTCCACCATTCTGCTGAAACAGCGGCAAAAAAGTCATATGTTCTGCCTCCATTTTCATAGTCATGCCGCCAGGTAACTCTGCGAGTTTGAACATTAACTAAACCAGCCTGTGCTATCATACGTTGAATCTCTGTTTCCTTCCGTGGCCAAAATTCTATTCGATAACCCAGAACATAACGCTTTGGAATGGCCCTGAATACTGCATCAGCTACTTCCCAGAAATAATTCGGTCCATGTGTAGAGAATGCAAGAGTTCCTTTAGGTCGTAGCACCCGTGCCATCTCGGTTACCACCTTTTTCTGATTTGGCACTAATCCAATCAGCATCCCTGAAATAACTGCATCAAGGCTTTTATCGTCATAAGGCAAGCTTTCAGCATCGAGCTGCCGGAAGTCTACCCTTTCCTCGCTGAATCCTTGGGCGATTATTTTTTTTCGACACTGGCCAAGCATGTATTCTGACAGATCCCCGCAAGTCAGCTTAGCGGCTCCTTGTTTTATGGCGAGGAGAGATAAAATACCCGTGCCACAACCTACATCTAAAACTTCTTTGCCTCGAAGATCGACTCCTTCAAGGAGGCTTGTCGCCACCTTAGTATATTCCTGCAA